>WGMG01000002.1:0-300000 GCA_016125185.1 Armatimonadota bacterium
GGAATGGCAGGGGCAACAGGGCTCGAACCCGCGACCTACGGTTTTGGAGACCGTCGCTCTACCAACTGAGCTATACCCCTGCACGGAAGGGTGATTTTACCCCACATTGTCATTCCTGGGAATGGGTTCTTTTAACCAGGGATGATTGCGGGGGTGGGACGGTGCTTCGCTTCGGCGGCGATAATCGCCGGGTCGCTTCCACCTTCGCCAAAGCTTCGACTTCGCTCCTCGGACGCTTTGCGGGTGCGGATCTATCCAGGGGTCTTCACTCCCTTCGGTCGTTGCGACCCCCTGGCTAAGGTCTGCGACCTCTCCGAGGTCGTCGCGGCCAATGGGTTGACTGAATAGGGCTCCATTGGTACGCGAACACTGAAAGGTTCATTATCCAGACCAGCTGTGTTCTATCTAAGTTGTCTTTTGCAGTGGGTCGTCTAGCCTTTTGGGGTCACGGCGGCGTGGAAATGACGTCGTAAAGGATATGACTGAAGCCGAATTGAGTGCTTATATCGTGCAGTTGCGAAGCAAGCTCGACGACGGGAAATACACGGCCGAGGATGCGTATCGGTTTGTTTGGAACGAGGAGAATCCGCTTAGCTACGACCAGCGGGTGCATGTGCATCAGGCGCTAGAGCTTGGCGAGGAGGTTCCCGACGAGTTTAATTTGATCGTGCCTGAGCCGATTCGGGGCGAGTAGGGTTTTTCGGCTCCCCTCCGTCTTTCGCTTTTAGCGAAATCCACCTCCCCGCTGGGGCGGAGCGTAGCTCGTGCCTACCGTTAGGAAGTTTGTGACTTTTTAACCTCAGAACCTCTGCTTGGAATTTCAGAAATGCGCCGATGGCCTCGGTACTGAGGTAGCAATCCTATGAGCCGCCCACCCTTCAATCGCCTCAATTAGGGTTGTTTACCGTCTTCGATCCATTCGTTAAAAAGCTGGACGTTGGATGGTGGCCAGGGGCCGTCGGGGGGCATATTGCCTGAGCTGAGTTGCTGGTACACCATTTCGGCGTGGTTAGCCGACGACATATAGCTGTAGTTGTCTAAAAATACGCCCTGAGCCTTCATGCAGGAGATGTCCTGCGGTCGGAAAAGGGGCAAAATGTTCGTTTTGAAGGAAACCATGGTGAAGATGAATAAAACAAATATCATCTTCACCCGATAAAGTCAATGCGTCCTAGAGGGCACCGGGACCAGAATTAGTTTCCCTATGCGCGCTTTGGCTTTTGGGCGGCTTCGTTTAGGCTCTGGAAATACCTACAAATGGAGTCCATGAATCGGGAGACTAGTTTTCGGACTGTCCGTTCGGCCGACACCTCCCCACCGATTCGCCCTAGGGTCCGGCTCATCGACTCCCCCCGGTGAGTAGCGTGGTTAGGTCCCCATGACAACGTTAACGTCCAATGATCCAGAAGACTAGAGCGCGCCAGGACCCGCGTAGGCCGTGTAGGACACATTCACGGTTCCGTTCAGCACGCCATCGTAGATCACGTTGAAGCTGGCCGATGCTCCGGGAGCAAGTCCAGCGTTCTGGACCAGTGCATAGGGGCGCTTGCCGCCGAACAGGGTGTCGGCTCGCTTGTTGAGTACGGTCAGGAAGGTGTGCGGGCCGGGATTCATGGTGAGCCAGATCGGACCGTTGACAGTCGATGCACCGTTGTTCGTGATGGTCACGAGTTGAGAGTACTTGCGTCCACCCAGTGGCACCAGCGGCCCCGCGCTCGGAGCCAACGTCCCGACGTAGGCCGCCCGCTTGGGCGTGTAGGTCAGGTATTTCGAGAGCGACAAGGCCGCGGTGCCCGGGTCGGTCACCACATTGGACTGCGTGGGCAGGAACTGGTTGGATATCCAACTGTTGGCGGCGGGGTAACCGCCGAAGGACGCACGAAGGGGATCGTAGGCGTTGAGAGTTGTGCCCGCTTCGCCGGTGGTGCCGAGATAAGCGAGAAAGCCCATCGATTGGTAACCCGAGGCTCCGTTTGGATAGAGGTTGCGGATCGGAATGGCGGCTTCGAGACCGAGCAGGGGTCCGGTTGGGGACTGGCGCGGCTGGACCGCGATGACAGAAGGGACGCCGGAAAGTCGGCTGAGTGAGTTGGTATTGATCCACCATGCACCGGCTTCGGCCCCGGTCGTCGCCGGAATGACGGGCGAACCAGAATAGGTCGCCTCGGGGCTGGAACCAAGGCCGTGATTGCGGAAGCTGGCGACGGCATATTTGGCGCGGAAACCGGATGGCATCGTCAGATGGGTGTTGGACAGCAGGCGAGTGGCGGGACCGCTGTCATCGTTCACCTGCGAGAGGTCGGTGACACCGCCAGTGAGGCCAACTTCGGGGTCGATGAGGAGCGACATGCCGTTCGTCAGGTTCTCGGTGGGATCGGTTCGACCCGCGAGGCCGACATACACGTAAAGGTCGTCGTTGGTGACGAAGAGCCCGTCGAGGCGGTTGGACTGGGAGCTTGGGGTTCGCTCCTGCCACCAATTGGCGTTGGCGCCGAACTCGGTGAGGTCCCCGTCGATGGTCCAGCCAGTGCCGAGGCCCTTTTGGAGGTTGAACCAGTAGTAGAAGTCGTTGAAGAGCTTGGGTGCGGTGCCGGTGTCGTTGAACACGCGGACGCGGATCATATGAAGGCCGTCGGTGAGGTAGGACAAATCGAGGCCGTCGAAATGGAAAGAGCCGGCGGCGGTCCGAGTCATGGCCAGCATGCCGTCCATCAGACCCTCGTCGGTATTTTTGAGTCCGGGATACCAGGGTCCAAGGTTGCCGCTATCGAGCTGGAGATAGGCGGAATCGCCGACGGTCGTAGTGGACGCAAGGATATTGATCTTGGAGCCGGTGATGGTGGCGGCGTTATAGGTTGTACCGTTGCCGCTGGCATAGGTTCCGACCGGGGATGTGACGGGTGAAAGCGGGTAATCCTGGCCAGTGGTGGCATCGGTCACCACAACGGGAGTGCTACTGACCGGCTTGGCAGTAACGGGAGCGTACAGGACGTACCCGGTCGCATTGTTGCTGTTGGTGGGCGTGGAGTTGGGAGGAACGGTGATGGTGACCGATTGATCGGTGGCGACGGTGACGTTCGGCTCCTGACCGGAGAGGTCTTCGAGGACGGTTCCGGGGGCGAATGCAGTGGCGACGGATTGGGTGAGCGAGGTCAGATCGCCGCGAATGTTGAGGCCGACGAGGAGAACCGACTGGCCGTTGACGTGGCGCTCGTAAATGTAGAGATTGTCGGACTGCCAGCGATTGTAGATGGTGCCGCGAGCGAAGCGGTACCGGGCGTCGGTCATACGAAGCGTCAGGTCATCGGCGTTGCCGAGCGAGTCGAAGCGGCCAGGGCGAGGGAACTGGCTGTAGTCGCCGGGTTGCTGGTTGTTGCCGTCATAGTAGACGATGGCGGAGCCCGGACGGGTCAGCAGGAAGGCGTGGGCAAGGTTGTTGGAGGTGGGCGGTCCGTTGTCGTGGCTTTGGACGAAGCCGACGCCAACGTGGGAATCGAGTCCACCTTCTTCGAAGCCAAGGCCGGTGGCGGAGTCGATGCCGAACATGTTGCCGAGCGAGCCGATGTTGCCGAAGCCGTTGGAGTTGAAGAGGTCGTTGAACTTGAACGACATGGGAAAGTCGAGCAGGTCCATGCCAGTTTTGGCGAATTCGCGCAGTTCGTAATTGTCGCTGGAGAGGACCTCGCCGAAGACCATCGCATTGGGCTTGAGGCTGTAGACGTAGGGGAGGATGTCGCCATTGTTGACATCATAGCCTGCGTGCTGGATGGTGTTCATGAAGAACGCGGGCGTGGTGTGCTTGGTGGCATCGATGCGGAGGCCGTCGAAACCGATGACGGCGACGAGGTACCAGCAGTAGCGGCGCAGGTATTCGCGAACGTCTTCGGGGGCGATGGTGCCACCGGGATAGTACTGCGGCGTGAGCGGATGGCGCACGAACCACGGCTTGCCCCACATGTTGAAGCTGGCGAAGCTAGGGAGATTGAAGGCACCGGTTTGAGCTTGGTTGCCGTTCTCTTGGGCGATGTCGGCGAGGCCTACGAGGTCGCCGTTGAGGGTGGTGAAGGCGAAAGGTCCGGCGTTATTGAAATCGATTTCCTCGTTGGTCGGGTCGGCGGTGGAGTGGATATGGAAGTCCTCAGGGATCATTGCCGGGTACTTGTCGATAGCCCAACTGGCGCGGTTATCGGCGTGGTTGGTGACGAGGTCGCAATAGACTTCGAGGCCGAATCGTTTGGCTTCTTTGACGAGGTCGATGAGTTCTTCGGTCGTGCCGTAACGAGTGCGCACGGTGCCGGAAAGCAGTCGATCGCCGAGGTCGAAATGGTCGATCGGGTTGTAGCCGACGCTGAAAGTTCCGCCACCGCTTTTCGAAGGCGGAGGCAGGTAGATGGCGCCGTAGCCAGCCTGGACAACTTCGGGAAGCCGCTTCATCATGGTGACGTAGTCGGTAGCGAACCATTGGAGGATCGCGCCGCGACGGATGGCGGGGGTGTAACGCCAAGTGAAGCCGTAGTTTTGGCCGCCGAGGCTGTCGTAAAGATCGTCGGTGTTGTTTCCGCGAGCGCGAAGATAGAACTGGACGTTGGAGCCGGCCGGATAGGGGCCGAGGAGGCCGTACCACTGGGTGTTATTGCCGACGTTATAGTCGAAATTGAATGGGACTTCTTTAACCGTGTTCCAGTTGTCGGTGGTGACAAAGGCGGAGACGGACTGGCCCGAGGCGATCGGATAGGTCTGCGTGGTGACGGTGAGGGTTTGTCCGGGCAGGACGTAGGCACCGCGCTTCGGCTCGGTATTGCCGGACACGTAGGTGCTGGTGTTGCCCAGCCAGGAAAGCTGGCCAAGACTGATGGCGCAGAGAGCGGTAAAGAAGGCTGTCGCCGCCGCTCGGAATCCGAAACGAACCTTATTCATGATGAATGGATGGAGGTTTAGGACCCGGCCAGACGGTGGCTAGCCGGGTCGACAGGACTTAGCTTCGCTTTCGTCGCGTGAAGAGACCGAGGAGGCCGAGACCCATGACGGCGATGGAGGTCGGCTCGGGAACCACAAAGTACTGGTTGCCCGCGTACTGGTTGAAGTTCACGTTGGTCGGGTTGCCAGGGTTGTCGGAGCCATTTGGCATACCGCCAAGCACTTGGTTCGAAACGAAGTCGTGCGAACTTCCGTTAATGAAGGCGCAGATTTTGACCCCTTGGCCCCAGGTCGGATTGCCGATGAGGGACAGCGGGACGGCGAATTCCATGCCGGTCGCCACGTCGCCAGGTGAGCCCGAAGCGGCACCGGTTCCGCTGCCGACGCCAGCAACGTTTGAGTTGTTGACGGTGAAGCGGACGCCTTGATCGGTGCCGCCCGAGAGGGCGCCGTTGGAGCCGTAGGTGGTGGTTCCGAGGTAGCCACCTGCACCGGAGCCGCCGTCGAGGAGTTGGGCCCAGTTGCCGTAAAGATTGGTGCCGTCGCCCGAGATGCTGAACCAGTAGTCTGGAGCGAAGTCGCTATCGAACGTGAGACCGGCCATGCGATTGAGGCCGTTGAAGTCGACATCTGGGTTGTCGCCGCGGAGTGCGTTTTGACCGTGGCCGGTTCCGTCGACGTCGATGAAGACTTCGAGTTTGTTGAAATTCGACTCGAGATTTCCACCGAAGAACATGAAGAAATCGCTGGAGCCGAACTCACCGACTCCGTTATCCAGCTCGGAGCCGTTGGCCTGGCCAACCGTCCCCATATTGCTGTCGCCGAAGTTGGTGTTGATCGTTTGGACATTGCCGGGCTGACCTCCGGCGTACGTTGAATCCCGCAAACCATCGATGGTTACGGACACTTGGGCTTCTGCGCCCATCGGCAGGACAGCGATCAACGCCCCCACCAGAAGTGATTTTTTGACCATATTTTCCCTTCGCGCAGGTTTTCTTCCGTCCTGGAAGCTCTCCGATCTACGCCTCGAAGATTGAGTGCGGTTCTCCGTACCCTGATGGAAATGAGTCTCTCAAGCCGGAGACTCAATCAAGAATAGCTTGTGAATACGTATTCTTGACTAATATCATACAACAAAAAGCCGTCATAAATGCGGTGAGGGATGTTAAAAGTTGGGACTTCTGGTAATTGTGCGGAGTCGGTTTTGGGGTTTTGGAATTTCGCGCGGCGCTAAGCGCCGGGTCGCTCACGCTCCTCGGAATTTTATGGATTCGGATCATTCCTGGGGTGCAAGCCCCCCAGGCTAAGCTCTGCGACCTCTCCGAGGTCGTTCACAAACTTTTGGCTATCGATTGGCACTGACCTACCGTTACGGAACTCTCCAGAGACCTCTGCTTCGCTTCGATACCATTACACCCGCCGAAGCCTTCTTGGCGAAGGTGGGTACAACCATCTGCGAGCCTTCCGGGATCGGACTCGGCGAACGACTTTCGATTCGGCTCTGATGGGGCTTTAGGCAGCCCTGCGAGCCGAGTCTAGGCTGTTTGGCTGGGCTAAGAGTAAAAGGCCCCTTTGGGGCTTAAGCGAGGAAGGGCCTTCAAATCTGTTTGCCGATGGTTCGCTTACACATGGCAGAGCCAGAAGGGATTGCTTTAAGTTTTAAATCGTCTTTGCTCGATACTGAGTGACTGTTTCCAAGACTGAATTGAAAACTCAGCCTTGGATTTGGGGGCGCCAGAACTTTATTCCGGTCGGACGAGGTGGTTGTAGGCGAAGTCGCGAAGCTCGCTGTATTCCCGTTGGCCAACCAGTACGAGGGCGGCGTCTTTTACTCGCCATCCGACGGCTTTGGTATCGGGGTCGATTTGGCCGAAGAAGTACTGCGCGTTCCGATCCGGGTCCATGCCATCGAAGCTTGTGATCTGCGGCAGGACGATCAGCGAGAGTCTTCCCTGCACGTCGGCAAGGTCGATCCGACGGGCCGGCTGGCCGTCGATGACCACGTTCTGCTGGCCGATGATCCTGAACTGAGAAAGGTTGCGGTTGGCAACACCCAGAATCTTATCGAGCTCTTCGTTGCGGACTTGGGTCTCAGGTGTGTTTCGATTTGAACTGGAGAGGATTCCTGCAAGCGAACTGCTATCGACCGATCCGGCCTGCGTGTGGCGAGCATATCCGCCGCCGATGAGGATGAACATGGCGACGCCAGTTACGAAGGCCCACGAGTACTTCGTGATGAAGTTCCCGGACTTTTTGACACGATCGATGGCATCCAGACGGCTTTTGCAGGATGCCCAAACATCGGCGCATTCGACATTTTCAGCGTTGCCGAGCAACGACTTGAGGTTTCGGATTGCGGCGATCTCGGCCTGGCTATCCTGGCACTCAGCGAGTTCGGTCTCAAGCTTCTGACGCTCTTCGGCGCTTAGCTCTCCATCAACATAGGCATGCAACAAACGTGGTTCGATCATAGATCGTGTCCTTCCTTAATAAATCCCTCTTTGAGGGCATAGCTTTCCAGAGATCTTCGAAGCATCGCACGTCCTCGCGCAATGCGTGATCTTACCGTACCAATAGGCACTTCGGTTGCATCGGCAATCTCTTGATAGCTCATCTGTTCAACGTCACTTAAAATTACGGCGATTCGGAACTCGTCCGGCAGTTTCCTGAGGGCGCTTTCGACTTCGGCTCCAACGAGGCCGTCGAACAGTTGGCGGTCGGGGATTTCCGACTCGATCGACATTGGTTCAACAACGTTGTCTTCTTCGAGCGACGAAAGCTGGGGGCCGCGCTGTCGCGACCGGTACTTATTGATGTACAGATTCGTGACGATGCGGAGGATCCATGCCTTAAAGTTCGATCCATCGAAGCGGTCGAACGCTTCATAGGCGCGAACGATCGCTTCCTGAGTGAGATCTTCGGCTTCTTCCTTGCTACGGGTGAGGCGCAGAGCGGTTCCAAAAACAGAACTAAACACCCGCTCAGCGTGGCGTTCGAACGAATCCCGTTTTGTATCTCGCTTACCGAATAACATCGGTCGGCTGAGTCTACCTACCGACTCGTTCTGGGGTGATTTTCCCAGGGTCACGCTTGCAACAAATGCCATCGATCTTCTCTCGCATCCATTCACAACAAAAGAGGGTTTTGGAGAGTTCCGAGTGAGGGGAGAAATCGGTATTTTTGCGGTTAAACCGTGAAGAAGGGCCCGGGATTGGCTCGGTTCTAGTGAGGAATTTCCCCTCCCGTCTCCCGACACAAGTCGAGAGACACCTATCCACGGTTGGAACTGCCTTTGTGGCAGTTCCACCTGCGGACCCTCCAGATTTCCCTTGGAGAATTTGGAGAGGGTTGTTTTGGCGGGGCTATGAGCCGCCGTCTTTCTTCTTTTTCTGAGCGTCTTCTTCAGCCTTCTTTTTCAGTTCGAGCTGTTCGAGTTCGTCTTTTCGTTTCTTGAGTTCGAGTTTTTCGAGGTCAACCTTCTGCTTGGCGAGTTGGTCGGCGCGGAGCTTTTCTGCCTTCTTGAGGTCTTCTCCGCTCGCCTTCTTCTCCTTTAGGCGTTTGACCAGAGCCAATTCTTCTTGGCGGCGCTTCTCTTTGACGAGTTGGAGGTCGGTGACGCGAGTCTTCTTGACCTGGGCAAGTTCGGCATCTCGTTCTTGGTCGAACTTGGCGCGTTGGGCTTCGGTTTGGCTCGCCTTCTCTTTCCATTCCTTCAGCTCGATCACGCCCAGTTCCTTGTCGTGCTCTGCCTTTTCTTTGGCCACGCGATATTCGAGTTCGACCTTGGCTCGCTGGAGATTACTGAGAGCCTCTTGGTCCCTGGTGGCCGCCAATTGCTCTTCGATGAGCTTTCGCTGTTCCTTGGTCAGCTTGCCCTGTTCGGTCAGGCGATCGAGAATAGCGCGGACTCGGGCAAGAGTTTCGTTCGACGACCTTTGGAGCACCGCAGGCTCAAGATTGATCCGCGGCAGCTCGCCCGGCTGGCGTGAAGGAGTTAGGGTGAGATTCAGCTTTTGGGACTTTTCTTTTGGCTGGGTATTTCGACGTGGCGTGTAATGATCCAGCTCAAGGATCGCCCTTTTTTCCTGATTTCCCGAACCTAGCTGCACTTCCGCGATAGGCTTTTCGATAGGAACAGCCGTCTGCTTGTCAAGGGTAGTGGGAGCGATCGGAAGACTGGATTCCGTTTGAACCGGCGCAGGGCGCATGGAGGCGAGAGCGACGGTCACGGATGCGACGACGGCGAGAACGGCGATGCCTTCGAGGCCCGCCACGCCGCGCCGACGATTGCTTGGGTCGACGATGGATTGAATTCGGCGTTCGATTTGGGTTTGCTTCATGATGGAGACTCCAACGAGGGACAGGGGCTGGCGCTGGGGGCCAACCTCGGTGGCGAGGCGAAGAAGCTCGGAAGCGTAATCGGAGGGCTTCTTTCCAGATTTGACAACGTAGTCGTCGGCGGCGATTTCGGCCTCCGACCGAAGCGCTTTGGCGACCATCCAGACGAGAGGATTGAACCAATAGACAGCGGCCACCGCGAGGCTGAGGAGTTGAGTGAGGCTATCGAGCCGTCGGACGTGGGCGAGTTCGTGGAGGAGAACCGAGTCGGCGCGGTCGGGGGTCCAGCTTGACGCGTCTTGCGGGAAGAGGACGACCGGTCGGAACGTGCCCCATGTGAGGGCGGCAGGCGGCTTGCGGGTTAGGCTGACGCGCAACTGCCATTTTCGGCGGAGCTTTTGGTCGTCGAGGCCGAACGATTCCGGTTGGCAGAGGTTGCTGTTGCGCTTCATGCGGCGAACCTCAACGAGGGCAAGACCCGCTTTGGCGGCAATGAAGGCGATGCCCAGCACCCAGAGTCCAAGGGCGACCGGTGACCAATCGAACGGCTGGGGCTGGGGCTTTGCGTCCTTGAGCAGTTCGGTAAGGACGGCGGGGTCAATATCGACGGTCGGTGCGGCGACCGGCTTGGTGGGGATGCGACCTGGAAGAACCAGAGTAAGGATCGGCATGGCCACAAGGGCGGCGAAGGCGGTCAGCCACACCAGATGGCGTAGGGCGGCCCGCCCCTTGATCGGGCGGGTGATCGCCCAGGCCACGGCAAGGACGCCCGAGGACATGAGCGTCCAAGTGCCGAGAGCGGTGAGATAAGCGTTGGCGTTCATTGTCCCTTCTGGCGGGCTTCGTCGATCATTTTGGCAAGGCGATCGAGCTGTTCTTGGGTGAGGCTCGACTCGTCGGGGTCCAAAAGAGCGGCAACGACCAGTTCAACGTTGTTCTCGAAGAAAGTTTTGACGACGTTGTCCATTGCGCTTTTGGCGACCTGGTCCTTGGGGACAATTGGCTCGTAGATGTACTTCGTGCCGTCCTTGTGGAAGCGCACCTGGCCCTTCTCTTCGAGGTTGGTCAGATGGGTACGAACCGCAGTGTAAGAGGGCGGATTCGTGATGGCGGCGTGGATGTCGGCGGCAGAGGCTTGGCCGAGCTCGTAAAGCGCGTCGAGGATTTGCTTTTCTCGGCGGCTGAGCCTTGGTTCATGCTTCTTCTTGGAAGACATGCCAGAATTCTGGCATTTGACGAATCGCATGTCAATACTATATGCCAGATTTCTGGCATATAGTTCCTAAGAGGTTAGAAATTTGATGTTTTTGTTCTCGTGGGCAGCCTTCAGGTTCAACTGTGACTTCCGACACGCATTCTCCAGCGTTGCCGCTGCTACTTCCTATATATCGAACCGCTTTCCGGTTCGCTCTTCAACCAGTTCTGCCAAGCGTTTGATGTTGGGCCACCGATCATCCAAGTCGATATTGTCGTCCAAGTTGGGCATTTTGATCCGCCAGGTTGCTCCACCTCGGCACTCCGTACGCTTGAGAGATTGAACGTCTTTGAATTGGACACAGGTGATCTTGCGTCCGTCGTAAAACGTGAGTTGGTCCGCATCGGCTTCGATGCGTCGTTGAGAGTCAATGACTTTAAGACCGATATCGAAAAGGACGAAAATCGCGGTGGCCGACCAACATGCGGCCATCATTTTGTCGCCCACCATCCACATGCGGACAACGCGCGAATAGGTATCGCGAGAAGATTCAACCGGCTTCGTCGGTAGAAGACATCCACTGATTAAGTAAGGATAGCGCAATTCAATCGAACTACAGCCGAGGGTCGACGGGCTCGCTTTCGAGGGCAAGGACGCCGAACACGCATTCGTGCACGTTTCGCAACGGGCGTTTTTCGATGAATCGGCGCAGGCCTTCGGCACCCAGGGCGAACTCGCGGAGAGCAAGCGAGCGCTTGGCATTGATGCCGCGCTTACGCAGGCGAACGATGTTCTCCGGCTCGAGGTAGTCGGGTCCGTAGATGATGCGCAGATACTCGGGGCCGCGGACCTTCAGCGCGGGTTGGACGAGGCCTTTCGGGCCACGAACGGTGAAGTCCATCGGCTTGACAACCATGCCTTCCCCACCCTTCGCCACCAGGTCCTCCCACCAGGCGGTGGCCTCGGAACTGGAAAGCGGATCTTCGAGATGGACGACGCGGTACGGCGTCGCAAAAAGGATCGGCTCGTGGTCGCATGCGCGCCGGATCGTGTCCATGTGCCAGAGGTGATCGCGGTCGAAGTGCATTCCGCTCTCGGTGGCGAGGATGTGGAACGGCGCGAGGTGGTAATCCTCGATGGACTTCACGTCCCAGCAGTAGTTGCGGTATGCCTGGACGTACTTTTGGGCGTTGCCGAGCCGGGGTTCGAATCGAGCTTTGATGGCGTCGATGCCTTCGGCTTGAACCTGGCTGAGGAGGTTCATCGCCTGATTGAGGGCGGTTGTGGCTGAGTCACCGACCGGCGCGTACTGTTGGTCGATGAGGGCTTGGGCCTTGGCCGACCACGGCATGAGTTCGCAGTCGAGAGCGATCCAGTCGGTCTTGAGTTCATCCCAAAGACCAGCCTTTCCGACGGCATCGGCGACGCGGCCGATGACGGTTTGCTCGGTCGAGAGGTCGTCGAAGAAGCGTCGTCCGGTTCGGGTGTAGATGATCCCCTGCTCATCGGCGACACCGAAGCGCTGGCGAGCTACCTCGTGGTCGCGGCAAACGATGGCGACGGCGCGGCTACCCATGTGCTTCTCCTCGCAGATAACATGCTCGACGCCCTGGCTTTGGAAATATTGATACGCCTGCTCGGGCCGCTCCAGGTAGCCGTCGGCGGTGGAGGTCTCGACGGGCGACATGGTGGGCGGGAGGTAGATCAGCCACTTCGGGTTGGCGGCAAAGCGGCTCATGATCTCCAGCGCGGCGGTGGCGTTTTCTTCGCGAACGAGAATGGTTCCACGGTCGCGAGTAACGACGTGGCGACGACCCACGATCTCTTGGAGATCGAGAACGTCGTCGTATTCATGCTGGGCGCTGAGGTTCGGCGCAGTCGCCGGGAACGGACGGGCTGCCTCGGCATAAGTGTGCTTGGCGTCCACGCTGACGAAGGTCTTTTCCGGCCATTGGAGAGCGGTCAGCTTGCCACCGAAGACACAACCAGTGTCGATATCGATGGTTTCGTTGAGCCATTCGGCTTCGGGGACGGGCGTGTGGCCGAAGACCACGGCGGTGCGGCCGCGATAATCGAGCGCCCATTGGTAGCGAACGGGCAGACCAAATTCGTCGATTTCGCCGGTCGTCTCGCCGTAGTGAGCGAACGAGCGGATGCGAC
This sequence comes from Armatimonadota bacterium, assembly GCA_016125185.1. NCBI lineage: Bacteria > Bacillati > Armatimonadota > Armatimonadota bacterium. Next base: position 12,611 of record WGMG01000002.1, read on the forward strand.
CGTGGGCACGGCCAATCATCTCTTCTTTGACACCGGCGTGGGCGACTGCGAGGCGTCCGCCATCGAAGACCAGATGACCGGGGAGCGATTCGTAGAAGCGCCGCCACAGTTCAATGAACTCGGGCGACTCTTTCGAAAGCTGATCCCAGGTTTCCTGGAGGCCGTGCTTCATTTGGACGTCGCGGCCCTGGATCTTTTTGTAAAGCTTTTCGTCATGGTTGCCGGGCACCATGTATCCGCACCCTTGCTTGATCATGCTGAGCACGAGCTTGAGGACACCGACGGAGTTGGGGCCGCGGTCGGTGAGGTCGCCGACGAAGATCGCCTTTCGACCCTCGGGGTGGCTGGCTTCGTAGAAGATCGGCACGTCTTTGACGTCGGGATCGGGGCGGTCGTTGATCTTTTCGCGCTTGGTTCGGTCGCCGAGGACGACCTTGGCTTTGCGATCTTTTTCGACGATGTGATAGCCGAGGTTGGTCAAGAGTTCGAGCGTTTCATCGAAGCATCCGTGGACGTCGCCGATGATGTCGAACGGCCCGGTTTCGTCGCTTCGATCCGGCCACATTCGAACTCTATCAAAGCCTTCGAAGGCGTCTGTCTCGTTGGGATCGTTGAAGAAGTAGCAGTGGCGCAGACCTTCCTTGTGCATGCCTCGGATACCGCGCCGGAGGTCGCGAACGTGGTTGGCAACGACGTGCCGCCCGAACTGACGTTCGGGGCGATTCTGGTTGCGGTTGAAGCTGACGTCGATGTCGTAGTTGAACACGATGCCGATGGTCTGCATGTAGTGCTGGTCGGCGAGTTGGATGAGCTTCTTTCGACTCTCCGGCTGGACGTTAGTAGCGTCAACGACCGTCAATCGACCGTTTTTGAGGCGGATATCGACGATGGTGTGCAGGAGACTGAAGGCGTCGGGCGTGGCGGCCTGATTGTTCTCGTCATCAGAGACAATACCGCGGCACTCGTCACTGGAGACGATCTCGGTTTTTGCGAAGAACTTCTTCGCAAACGTGGACTTTCCTGATCCACTGGCACCGATGAGCAGGACCAGACACTTTTCGGGCAGGCGGTACTTCATCGTGTGAAGACCCCCATGATGGACGGCGAGCCGTACTCGGAATGCGGCTCGCCAATGCCCTCGATGGCGACGCGGTAACCGAAGCGCTGGCAGATGGAATCGCACCAGGCTTGGAACTCGGCGCGGGTCCACTCGAAACGATGGTCGTTGTGGCGAAGCTGACCAGGTGCCATGGTCTCGAAGACGGCGTTGTACTCGATATTCGGGGTGGTGAGGACGACGTTGTGCGGCTTGGCGAACTCGAAAACGACCCGCTCGAAGGCGGCGAGGCGAGGTAGATCGAGATGCTCGATGACCTCGACGATGGCAGCGGCATCGAAGCCCGCGATGCGGGAGTCGCGATACATCAGCGAGCCGTGGACGAGTTCAAGGCGGTTGCGCAGGGCGTCTCCGGCGTCGCTGAGGTGGAGACGACGGGCAGCGAATTCGAGGCTTCGGACGCAGACGTCCATGCCAAGAATCTTCTTGAACTGGCGCTGTTTGAGCAGAAGCTGGATGAGGCGACCTTCGCCACAGCCGAGATCGACGACGCTCGTCGCACCGAGTTCGGCGAGTTTGGCGGTGACATGCTCCAACCGTTGGGTGTGGAGCGAAATCTTCTTTTCGATCTTCTCTTCCTGGTCCGTGCCGGGCACCTCGACCTCGTCGAGATCAGGCTCGAATTCGGCCAGACGCGCGATCGCCTCCTTGGTGAGGATGCGGTCGTAGCGGAGGAACTTTTGGATGATGGCGTCCTTCATCGGGTGGCTGGGGAGCCAGTCCTTGGCGCGGTTCGTCAGCTTGTCGATTTCGTTGCGGTCGACATAGTAGTGCTTGTCGTCGTCGATGACCGGAATGAGGATGTAGAGGTGGGTCAGGAAATCGCGGATGCGGGTCCTGATCGAGCCTTTGAGGTTGAAGTACTTCCCTCCTACCGGCTGGAATTCGAGTTCGTAGCCGAGGGGTTCGAGGAGGGAGCGCACGAAGTCTCCACCGGACCGCATGCGGATAACGGGCAGTTCGAATTGAAGCGGAATGGCTTGATCGGCGACCTCTTGGCGCTCTTTACTTCGGCCACTCATCGCGGTGCTGAAGAAGGCGAGCATGGCCGAGCTGATGAACGACGAGGCGGCGTAGGGGCGGTCGTTAACGTATTGGTCGTAAGTCGATCCGCCGCGGACGAGGCCGACGGGATCGACGTCGAGAAGCAGGGCGGCTTCGGCTTTTTCGTCGTTGATCTCGGGAAACAGCACATAGCCCTTTCCGAACGGAAAGGTTTCTTCGTGGAGGCGCGTCGGGTTCTTGTGGAGCAAGTAGCCCAGGTCGGCCGTCGGTTGGTGCGTCGTGCTGATCTTGAGGATCATTTGGGAGTATTAGGGTACCTGGGGGGTTAGGGTTAGGCTTCAGGCTTGAGGGTTCAATTGGGAGTTAGCGGGCCATTACTTGGGAGTTTCTTCCCCCCTCCGTCGTCCCGACCATTCGTTTCGAATTTGCCATTTGGGAATGGTCGGGACGCCACCTCCCCTCCAGGGGCGGAGCGTGGTTAATTCCCTGTTAGAGCATAAATTCCTAAACCTAGTTCGAACGGGCTTTGATCTCGACTACCCGGTTCATCACAGGATAGGTGTCGTGGGAGACTTCTTCGCGGCGGTTGCCGGTGATGCGGAAGACTGAGACGTCCATTCCCTCTTTGCCCGAGTTTCGGATTCGTCGGCGGCCGGATTCGTCGCCGAATTGGAATGTGCGGGGGAGTTGGAGGCCATTGACCACGGAGACGACTTCGGGGCGAGGGCCATCGCGGTGGGCACCGACGATGCGGATCGCCAGTCGGGTGCCGACGATTTCGCCTTCGATTCGAACCGGGAAGGGGTAGGGGTTTTTGAACCGGAGGTCGATGTTGGTAAACGCGACGGCGGCATCGCGGCCGGGCGGGACGTAGGAGGGTTGGAACCGGTGTCGGTTGCGTTCTACGATCTGCATCCCTGAGAGCAGGGCGGCGTTGTAGAGCGTCGTGGACGTCTGGCAGACGCCGCCCCCCCAATCGTCGATGAGTTGTCCGTTGTAGCTAACGGGGGCTTTGCGGTAGCCCTGATCCCGCGAGAATGAGCCGACGCGCTGATTGAAGGAGAAGACCTCCCCGGGCTTGACGGTTGCGCCGACAAGACGACCAAGAGCGAGGCGGGCGTTATGCCGTTGGCTACCGGATCGCTCGGCGAGCGAGGTCGAGTAGGCGCCAATGGTTTCCTCGGTCGGTACGGCCTTGAGGGCGATGGCGCCACCGGCAAGGGCAACGACCACACCGAGGATTGCCCGCTTCACTTCGTCACCTCGATGAGTTGGTCGCCGGTTGAGGAGGACATCGACGGGTCGTACATGTTTTCGACCGTCGTCGGCAAGGCTCGGGTTGAGCCCGCCTGCTCGGCGCGGAGGGTGTAGGTGATCTTCTGCGTACCTTTATCGAGGTAGCGCGCGAAGTAGGCGAGGTGGTCATCGAGAACGACGGTGCGCGACCACCACCAGCCCCACTCTTCGCCGGCTCCTAGTTCTTCTCGCTCCTGGATACGGCAGGAGCTTGGGGTCGGTTCCTCGATCAGCACGTACTCGTACGGCTTATCGGCGGTGATCGTCAGTTCGACGCGCACGAGGTCGCCGGAATTGAACGACGTGATCGGGTCTTTGCTGGGCAGGAGCTTGAGCGTGCCGTTTTCGAGGGCGCGGGCCTCCAGCTTGTAGTATTTGCGCACGACCTTGAGACCCGGATCGGTCGATTCGGGCTGTAGATCTTTGGCGGCATCGAGGGTGCGAAGCTCGGCGGAGTAGTAGAGCGAGCCCGCTCCCTGTTTATCGATCTCCACCTTCACATCGCCGTTTCCAAGCTCGGATCGAGGGATGACGACGGTCCAAGTGGGGTCGCTAGGCACGGACGGATTGAGCGTCACGGTACGGATGGCTTTGCCATTGACGCGGACCGTGGCCGTCGTTTCGCCGCTCAGTTCCTTGGTTTGGGCGAGGTAGGCGGTGAGGCCGATCAGCGAGTAGGCGGTGTCGCGGGTGGACGACCACATGTCGCCGTTGCGCGTATCGCGCAGGTGGCGGACGATGCGGGGGATGATCGGATCGTTCGGACGAGCGTCGATGATGGCGACGAGCGCGAGCGCAGTCGGCTCCGATCCCCACGCGTCTTCTTCCGACGGCCAATAGGCGACATCGCGACCTTGGGCGACTTTCTCCAACTGGTTGAGGCAGGCGTCGGCGCGAGCACTTTGCCCGGCGGTGCGGTAGGCCATCGCGGCATTGGCGAGGGTTGCTGGACTCAGCTTCGTGATGTCTTCGTTTCTCAGGGCCGCAACAGCGTCTGTGATTCCGTGCCGCATCAGCGCGTAGGCGAGATAGAAGTGGTCGCGGACTCGGTCTTTGTCGGTGTCCTCCTTCAGCCACTTCAGCGCCCAATCGTAAGTTGGCTCTAGGTTGACGCTCGACACATCCTGCCCGGCACGCTTGGCGCGGTCGAGGCCATCGAGAACGAGGGCAGTCATGAACGGGTCGGAGTCGTCGTACTCCCACCAGCCAAAGCCGCCGTCAGAGTGGCGCATATTGTTGAGTCGAGCCAGCGAGTCTCGCACGATCTTGGGCAGGTCGTCGAGGTTGCTGGGCCGCGGAAGGCCGAGGTCGCGCACGGTTTTGTCGACGAGGACACTGGGCATGAAGCGGCTCATGGTTTGCTCGACGCACCCGTAGGGGAACCCGATCAGGTTGTCGAGGGACTGAACGAGGTCGCCCGCGAGCGTGGGGTTGAGGGAAATCTTCAGCGACCCGTACTTGGGATCGACGGTCGGCTTCATCGTGAGATCGAAACTGCCGGGGCCCTCGCCGGATTTGGCGGCGACCATCTTTCGACCATGCGGTTCGATGGGGAACGATTGGCGAACGCCGTCGTTGGGTCCACCATCGACCCACGCCTTGGCGGTGACGGCCGCTTCGCCGGGGCCAGCGGCGGCAATCTCGCATTCGATGGTTTGCGGGCGCCCGTTGGAAACGTGAACCTTTTTCGTGCCGCCATCGGTCAACGTGACGCCGGTGGCGCTGAGTTCGACATTGACGTCTTGGTCCTGGCCGGTATCGTTGGTGACGATTGCGGTCATCCGCTGGCGGTCGCCATCGACCAGGTACTGCGGAAGTTCCAGGCGAACCATCAAGTCCTTTCGAGCGCGGAACTTTTCGGTGTTCATCCCGACCTCGGTGGCGTCGGTAACGCCGACGGCGGTGACTCGCCATTCGGTCAGATTATCGGGCAGGACGACGGGCACGGTGACTTTGCCTTCGGGGCCGGTCCAGATAGACGGGTTCCACTGGGCGGTGTCGCGGAAGGTTTTGCGGAGTGGCACATTCGAGCTTCCCTTGTCGCCGCCATCGAGATAGATTTCGGGGAAGGAGAAGCTGGTCTGCACCTGGTTCGACCGGCTCGGATAGAAATCCGCCTTGAGATTGGTGGTGTCCTGGGCAATGTCATAGATGCCTTCGTCAACGACGCCCACGGACACTTCGGCCGGGGCCGGCTTGCCATCGGAGTTGAGGGTTTGGACGGTGACGTTGGCGGTATCCCCGGGTTTGTACACCTGTTTGTCGCTCGTGATCTGAATCTTGAGATCGCGGTCTTCGCGGTCAACTTTCAGCATCTTGGAGGCTTCGAAGTAGTCCTGGTCACGGATGTACGCGCCGGTGACATAGACGTTGGGCGCGTAGTCCTTGACGACCGGGAATTCGACCATGGTCGAAGGAGACGTGAGGGGAACGATGCGCTGAGAAAGGATGCCTGCGCCCTCGATGCAGACGAGGGCGGTTCCGCCCGCTTTGCTGGTTTCGATGAGGGCTCGGACGGTGTCGCCGGACTTGTAGGCTCGCTTGTCGAGCGTGATGCGAAGGCCCGCGTCGGACTCATTGTAATCGCTGGCGTTGCCGGTGACGTACGCCGAGGCGTCGGCTACGATCTTGTTTCCCCGATCATCGATGGATGTGCCCTGGAACGATAGGGATTCGCCTTTGGTGGCGGTTACGAGCAGATGGGCGGTGCCGTCAGCCCCAGTCGTGACCTGGCGCTTTTCGCGAGGGACGAAGACATAGGCGTTCTCGGTCCAGGCTTCGCGTCCGATTTCGATGGTGACCGTTCGGTTGGGTGCGGGCTTGTCGTGCTTGATGGCGTCGGTGGTTTGGACCAAGACATCGACCTGCTCGCCAGGCGCGACGATCGGGTTTTGCACGTCGAGCTCGAGGTTGTGGTCGCCACGGACGACGCTGACCTGGCCACTGCCGTCGAAGTACTTGGCGTCATCTTCGCTGACGGACGCGTCGATGCTGTAGGTGTAGTCGTTGGTGAGGACGACGGGATCGTCCTCGGCTCGCGTCGGGAATTGAATCTTCGCACGTCCGCTGGCGTCGGTGACGGCTTCGACTTCCTGCGAGTACTCACCTGCACCGCTGTTGTAGTTGTATTGCTCGCCGTCCTCGTCCTCGTATCGCCAGGCGGGGGATCGATAGATACGCGCCTTGACCTTGGCCCCCACGACGGGCCCGCCGAAGTAGTACTTGCAGTCGACAGTAGCCGAAGCCTGTTCGCCCATCGTGTAGAAATCCTTGTCGGATTTGACCTCGATGGAGAATTCGGGTTTACGGTAGGCGACGACGTTGGCGTACATCGAACTCGACTTTTTGCCAAATGCGGAAACCTCGATGGTGTAGCCGCCTGGCTTACCTTCTTTGCTCGTCGAGAACGAGCCGTGGAAGGTTCCGTGCGAGGAGATATCGAGGGTCTGTTTGGAAATCTGGGCTCCGTCGGGGTCGGTGACGACGACTTGAGCCTTGCCCACCCCGGGCAGGTCGTAGCCAGTCTTGGTCGCGCGACGGACGATGCCTTTGAACTGGACTTCGTCGCCCGGACGGTAGGCGGGCCGATCGCAATAGCCAGAGATTCGGATCGGGCTGTCGTTGTTGCGACCATCCCAGAAGCCGACTACGGCGATCGAATCGCCCTTGCGGCCGATAACGAGGGCGTCGCCCTGCGTGTGGACGGGAAGGTTGACGTTGGCGAGCCCGTCCTTGTCGGTCTTGCCAATTGAGTCGAGCTGCCCTTTGTCGTTCGAGAGGACTTCGACATCGGTGGCTGGTTGGCCGGATTCCAAATTGGCAGCAAAGCAGAGCATCTTGCCTTGGTACGACTTGGTGACGAGGGCGATGTAGGTGATGTTGAGGAAGGTGACGGCCTTCATTCCGCCCGCGCGGCAGATGACGAAGTACAGTCCGGCGCGCTGTTTGCCCAGCTTGACGCGCTGTGTGAACGAGCCTTCGGCGTCGGGGCTCTCGATCTTCTGCTTGACGGATTTGATGTGTTCAGATGCGTCGGTCAGCTTTTTGATGTCGGCTTCGCGGTTGCTGGAGAGGGGTGAAAGGACGTTGCGCAGGCTTCCCTTCTTGGCGATCTCGTCGAGCTTGATGCCGTAGATGTCGATTTGGATGCTGTCGGGAGAGGGGACGAAGCCGTTGATCTCGAACTTTGGTTCCTCATCGGGGGTGCAGACGCGCTGGCTGTTGTAGAGGTTGAGGCGCGGATTCTCTGGCTTGGCGATGATGTTGGAAACGGTCGTCTTCCCTTCTTCGATGGTGACGATGCGCTTTTCGAAATTGTGGACGTTGGCGTAACCCTCCAGATAGTACGATCCGGCGGCGACGTTGGAGAGGGTGAAATTGCCTTTGTCGTCGGTTTCGACGCCGCGAGTGCGGATGACTTCGTCGTCATCGACACTGGCCACGGGGACGAGGTCGATCACCATGTTCGGCAACGGCTTTCCGTTCTCCTTCATGGTCACGTTTCCCGAGACCTTTCCGACCGGAACCTCTTGGGTGACGCCGTAGGTGAGCATCAGCCCACAGAAAAAGACACCAACAACTAGACCGAGAATTCGTTTCATTTAGCTTCCTCTGCTTTGGGGGCTTTGGACAAGAGGGCGAGGATCAGGGCGGCGACGACGGCGGCGGATCCAGCGTAGAGGAAGAACTTCACTTTTTCGTCACGGGTGAGATCGCCCCAATCTTGGAACCAATCTAGGCAGACGGTGGTGGTAGCAGCGAGGCCCGGAGCCACCGCGAGGGGCACGAGATTCTTTTCCTTTCGTAGGGCTTGGCAAAGACCAGAGAGGCCGATGCCACCGACGAAACCAATCGAACCTTTTTCGCCGAGCATGACGGCGATGAAGGCCGGAGTGGCGATGATGAGAAGGGCCCAGAGGAAGCCGCGAAGGCCGCTCTTGAGGGGCTTTGAGTCGGTCCAATCCTGCGGAAGAAGCGGGACGATCGAACCGAGAAGAACGCCGAGGAGAGCGTAGTGCTGACCGATATCGAGGGAGCGGGAGATATCGGAGTCGACCTCTTTTAGGAAGCGATAGAAGACGATGCCAACCAGTGGTCCAACGGCCAAGAGTCCAGTGCGGTTGCCGGAGGCGGCGAGGATCGCGACCATTGCGCCGAGCGAGAGGGCCATGCCGGTGGCTTTGGCCATGCCGAAGGTAACGGTGGCAACGCTGATGGTGATGATGCCAGCGAGGGCGAGGCGGGTGGGATCGCTTTCCTCGTCGGGCACAACGAAGTGGATGACGAGGGCAGAAATGGAGGCGATGAGGACGGCGATGGCAAGTTTGGGTTCATCGAGCGACCGAGTGCCAAGGTACGCACCGATGGCGATGACGGTCGCGGTGAGGAACGGCTTGATGGCATTAGCTTTGTTCAGCAGGACCGAGCCGAGGATCGCGCCGACAAGGGCGGCGAGTCCAAGGATGGTTCCGAGAAGGGCGGCGGCGGGCTCGGGCGAATGGATCGCGCCGAGGAAGTCGGCGGCGACGCCGGTTGCCAACACAATCGACGCGAGGTAGCCACCCGGCTGTCCCATGGCGAGGGAGGCAAGAGCCGCGCCGACGAGCAGTGCAGTCTGCACCGAGGGAATCTGGGAGGCGTCGAGCAGGTGGGCGGCGGCAGCGGCAGATACGCCGAAACCGAGGGGGGCGAGCTTTCCACCGGTAGCGGAACCAGCGACTACGGCGATGGCCCCGACGACGAGACCGACATAAAGGCCGGTTCGGGAGTCATCGGGGCCGTATTTGGCGACGACTCCGGCGGCGAACCCTAACGCGAGGATGAGGCCGACCACGCGGCCCCAGTCAAGACGAGAAAACTCCTTGCCGTCAGCGACGAATTTGGCAAGGACCGACAACCCTACAGCGACGATCAGAAGCACAATGGCCATTTGGACACACTTACAGATCCAGTCCCCAATGGCGTGCGTTCCGTTATCTTAACGAAGGTCCGTCTTCCCAACTATTTCGGTCGGGGACAGGATTTCAATTCGTAAGACGAACGAGCCTTCGTCATCGGTTTGGAAATCTTTAACCCCAGTGAACAATCGCATGATACGACGGATTTTTGAATTCAATGCGAGAATATTGGGCTAGAGCTTCGCGGTCGTGAAATCTTTGATGTTGAGGGCAGTTATGGCTGTGTTGGTTGCATCGTATCGGGCCTTGCCCCGGCCGATTGGATGGAAATCGCCGTGACCACATCTATGTTCGGAAATGCGAAATAAGGATATATAAGTATTGACTTATATAAGTCCTCGTTTGTATCATGATGACATGCAGATCGACATCACGCAGTTTCTCGGCGACGCCACGCGGCGCATCACCTCGCAGACCTATGAGGGTCAGGACGTTCGGGTTCTGACGATCGAACGGGTGTATCCGACATCGCGGGACGACCTTTGGGATGCGCTCACCAACCCTGCGCGGATTCCGAATTGGTTCCTGCCGATTTCTGGCAATCTTGAGTTGGGTGGGCGGTACCAGTTCGAGGGCAATGCAGGTGGCGAAATCCTTGAATGCGATCCGGTGAACCGCTTCCGAGTTACGTGGGAGTTTGGCGGCCAGGTCAGTTGGGTGGTGATCACGTTGGCCACTGTGGACGACGAGACTAAACTAACATTGGAACATTCGGCGTGCGTGCCTGACGAGATGTGGAAGGAGTACGGTCCGGGAGCGGTCGGCATTGGCTGGGAATTCGGTTTGTATGGCCTAGCGAAGCACTTGATGACGGGTGGTATGGTGGCGGGCGCCGACGGCATGGCTTGGATGATGTCGGACGAGGGCAAGAGCTACACCCGGCAGACCAGCCAGTACTGGGCGGACGCCTCGATTGCCTTTGGGACGCCTCCCGACGAGGCGAATGCGGCGGCGGAGCGGACGACGAAGGCTTATACCGGCGAGGCATGAATGCCTTCGATGTGCTCGGCGACCCGGTTCGCCGTCGCATTTTGGAATTGCTGACCGGGGGCGAACTGGCTTCTGGCTCCATTGTCGAGGTGATTCAGGAGGAATTTGGGATCACTCAGGCAGCAGTCTCGCAACACCTTCGGGTGTTGCGGGATTCTGGGTTTGCGTCGGTGCGCCCGGACGGGGCAAAACGGCTGTATTGCATCGAGACGGAGCCTTTGAAGCAGGTTGACGAGTGGTTGGGTCGGTTTCGCGGATTTTGGGTGGCGCGTTTGGATGCGTTGGGTGAGGAGATTGCTCGGGGGAAGAAGGGCGGTTAGGGGGGCGTTCGTACTAGCGGGGTCGTCCCGATGCTCGGGACTCCTTGGACTTTTCTCTAGTTCAACTTTCCCGGGGTCTTCGGCCCCGAGCTAAGCTCTGTGACCACTTCGTGGTCGGTCACGCGATAGGGTCCCAAAGGCTAGGATTTTCGGGGCCAACAGAGATTTGGCTTTCTGTGAGCGAGACGCTCACAACTCCCAGGTGTTCGACCTCCATTGACCGCTTCGTCACTATGCTCGGGGGACTTCGCGACGCCTGCCCTCCAGTCTTAAGGCTTCTTCACCTCAATACTGGTGCTTTATCCCCTCCATCCCTGCACCCTTCCTCCCGGAGTGAGGAAGGGACTTTTTCTGCCTTGACAACCTCCGCGTGGGGCGACTAGCCAGCGGCGACGGGGATTCCGGCAAGGGGCTTTTTGGCGACAAAATCGCGCTTGATTTCGTTATAAAGCGAGTCGCGCTCGATCGGGATTCGGTCGACTTCTTCGATGAGGCGCACCATGTTTTGGCGCGTCAGAACCTGCTTCTTGTTGCCGAACTCGCCGTCTTTGTAGGTGATCTCGTACTCGTGGACGAAGCCGTCGGTGTCGTCGGCACCGTACCACAGCGCCATCTGGGTGACGGGCGCGGTGTTCATGATCCAAAAGCTCTTGATGTGCTCAAAATTGTCGAGCATAAGCCGGGTAACAGCGATGCCGCGAAGATCGGTTTCGGCGGTCGGCTTGGCGATGTGCTCGAGTTCGGTCTTCTCTGGGTGGAAGCTGAGCGGGGTCATCGTGAGGAAGTGACCGGTTTCGTCTTGCAGTTCGCGGAGTTGGATGAGGTGGTTGACGCGCTCCTCAAGGGTTTCGATGTGACCGTACAGCATGGTTGCGTACTGCTTGAGGCCGAGCTTGGCAGCGGCGCGGGCGACCTCCTTCCACTCGTCGCCGTCGATCTTACGGCCGAAAAGCTCTTGGTGGACACGGTCGGAGAGAATTTCGATGCCGCCTCCGGGGAGCGAGTCGAGTCCGGCTTCCATGAGATCGGCGAGGGCTCGCTCGACGCTGACTTTGCCTTGACGGGCGATCTCGGTGATCTCGACGGCGGTGAAGGCTTTGACGTGAACGCCGGGCAGGATTTCCTTACACGCGGCGACGAGGTCCATATAGTACTGATACGGCAGGCGCGGATTGATGCCGCCAACGATGTGGATCTCGGTTAGGTCGGCGTCGCGGTGCCACTGGAGGCGTTCTTTGACCTCGGGTATGGACATTTCGTAGGCGGCGGGGCCGCCCTTCTTGGCATAGAACGAGCAGAACTTGCAGAACTTGTTGCAGATGTTGGTGTAGTTGATGTGCTGGTTGGCGACGAAGTAGGTGTTGGCCCCGTGGCGTCGCTCGCGGATGATGTTGGCCATGTAGCCGACCGCGCTCAGGTTCTTGGTCTTATAGAGACGCATTCCGTCTTCGAAGCTCAGTCGGGTGCCGTTATCGACCTTTCGGTAGATGTCGATCAGCTCTTCTCCAACGATTCGTTCTGGTGCGATGCTCACAATTCGTTCCTTCGTTTATTCTACCGCCGAAGTTTCAGAGTTTCTTGAAAATATTGTTCGCTTCGTTAGGGCTCGCGCTTCGCGCTGAGCGTGGGCAAGGGCGGGAGAAAGAATGCTATAGGCCGACAGCTCAAGGCAGAAGGCTGAAAGCTAGTACAACCAACGCTTGCAGATGTCGTGGGAGAAGGCGATAACGGCGAGGTTGTGTGTGAGGTCGCCAGCCATGTAGCCGATCTGGGTTTGGTTGGCGAGTTTGTCGTGCTTATGCCAAAAGTCTCGGATCGCGATGTCCTCGGCATCCATTAGCTGGCGAATGTACTCGCGGGCGTCGCTTCGGCCGAATTCCATCAGGAGCCACTCGACGGCGGTAGCATGGTCGAACATTGGAGCTTCGCCATCGAAGACCGCGCGACGGAGTTGGTTGGGCGAGGCCAGCAGTTCGAGGTACGGCAGGAGGTCGTTGCGGAACGACGTGGTGATCTCAGCGAGGGCGTCTTCGGTCGCGACATTCCAGATGTCGTGGGTCGGCGGATTCTGGACCAAGCCGATGTTGCCAGACACGAGCGATACGGGCGGGCGTCCGGCGGTTGGCCAATAGCGCTCACGGATCGGTCTCAGTCCTTCATGGCATACGTGGATGTTCATCGAAATGGGCAGGTATGCCCCACGCACCGAATTGGGTCCGAGGCGGACCAGCACTTCTTCGATGACGGCACCTGTGCGGCGCTCGATGAGGGGGAGACCGCCGTTGCGGAACAGGCGAAAATCGAATCGCTGGAGATATCCGGCGAGGAAGTGGACGGCTCCATGGAACGTAGATTGGACTTCAAGCGAGCCAGGCTCGCCAAGATCGCGCACGAAAGCGGGCACATCGACAGGCGTATGCCAGACTTCATCCCACTCTCGATGGGTTTTGAATCGTCGCTGCACTACGCCAAACATGGTAGGGACTCCTAGCTGCCTTGGGCGGCGGCTTCGGGCATTTTGAAGTGATCGAGACTCTTCTTTCGACGCCAGATCGTGGCCCATGTGTCGTGGACGCACACTCGATCGGCCCCGATGGAGGAGGCCCCGCCGGTAATCGCCCCACTGGCGGCGTCGCTGACGGCCACGCCGCCGACCGGACATTCCTTCTGCAGGTGGGCGGCAATGTCGATAACCGAAGCGAAGTTGATCGACGTCATGTTGCCCGCCTCGGGAGCCACCACTTGACCGGAGTGGATGCCCGCCCGCAACTGGAGCGGTTGGTCGAGCTTGTTGCGGAAAGCGTTGAACTCCACAAGGCCGGTCTGAATCTGTCGCGCCGCATTGAAGGCATTCTGAGGGTGTTCGAATGCAACGGTTATGCCATCACCCGCGGTGGAGTGGATTTTCCCAAAGTGCTTTTCGGCGATGCGCTCGACAAAGTTATGGTACTCGGTGAAGGTGAACTCGACGGCAAGAGGATCGGCATCCAGCTTCATCCTCGTCGAACCCACGACGTCGAGGCTGAGGAAGGTCGCAGCTTGTTGGCCCTCGCGAAGCTGTTCTTGGAGGTCAACCAACTGTTTGAGCAGGGTTTGGCGTGCCTTGTTGCGGTTGCGGGTGGCGTCACCCTTTTTGGTTGACGAGAAGATACTGTGCACCAAGGCACCCGCCAGAGCCCCACCGAGAGTCGTTAGGAAAATGACAGGGGGCGGGAACCAGATCTTGGGGATCATCATCACCATGGCGAACAGACTGCTGAGCAGGTAGGCCATGCCGCCGAAGATTCCACCGGTGATGGCTGCCGACCGGCCACTCTTTGCCGTCGCGGCGATGTAGGTAGCGGCAAGCCCGACCAAGCATGCGATCGTTTGAAAAACGCTGTAGTTCGACCGAAGGTAAATCGACGTCAGGCCATCGAGCTTGAATCCTCCAGTTAAACAGAGGGCAAAGAAGGTGCCGAGGATGCTGGAACTGACGTAGCGCCGCATGTCGCTATCAAGCGAGAAGAACTGGGTGCGAACGCGATCGAAGAAGTTTTTGCCGGACCGGCTGATCTGATCCTGCTCGAGGAAGCGGATGTATTCCTCAGAGACGCCGGTGGCTTCGGAAATGGCGAAGTATTCGTCGGTTTCGAGGGCTTCACCTTTTACTTCGCGTAAACGGTCGGCAAGCTGCAAGGCTTGCAGGACCATGGGATCACGCATCATCTCGCGAGCATCAGCCCGTTCTAGCGAACGCGATTCTCCCATGTTAGAATTGTACTCCCGGTAACCCCTCGTGCTGGCGGCGCGTCATGGTTTCGCAAAAAAATACGGAATCGTATCCCTGATACGATTCCGTATGTTGCTTTGGACTTAATGTGAAGCTACGGGACGCTACAACCTTCCGGCAACGTGTTCACGTCGATCGGATTGTTGAAGTCGTCAACATCACCCAGCGGAGCGACGATAACCGGCTTCTGCAGGTAGTAATCGGTGTTCGCGTAGGACGACGACGAAAGGAGCGGGAGGCACGGTCGGTTGATGCCCGACTCTCGCCACTGCATACCCGTCTGATCGAAGGCCACAGCAATCGGAATATCGTTCGAATTTCGATTGCTGAGATAGTTCGGGATCGTCGTCTGGATCGGAAGGGTCGAATCGAATCGGAAAATTCGATAGTAGCCATCCGGCAGCGTGTCGTTCACGATCTGGAATCGAGCGACGGTATTCGGCATGGCGGCGCGGAAGGAGCCGTCGTAGGACGTGGTAGCCGGGCCAAGATAGTTGCCGTTCACGTCGTAGAAGTACAGCGTGACGCCCTGGATCGGGAGGTGAGTCACTCGATCGAGAAGCGAGCCGATGATGCGGATCTGTCGGGGTCGAACGGCGTATGACGTGGAGATGTCGGTGCCGTTGTAGCGAGCGGTGATGACTTGAGACGTGTCCGTCTGTCGGCTGGATGCGACAAAGACTCCGGTGTTCTGAGAAACCGTTCCAAAGGTCTTGGTCGTGTCGGTGCTTCGCCAGAAGTCGGGGGTGACGACCTTTCGAGCGCCGGAGGCCGTGATGCCCACGAGTTCAAACTGAACCTGCTCGCCGGTTCGGATGTTCATCGGATCGCCGTAGATTGGCAAACCAAGATTCGGGAAGTACCCGTCCGAGTAGATCATTTCGATATGAGGCGTACCCACGATCGGGTCTGTCGCCCCTCCGGTAACCGCCGTTCCATTACCTGCGCAACCGGTCAAGTAGAGTCCAAACGCAAGCGCACCAAGCATCCGCAATTGCTTCATCGCGCCTTATTATGCCAAGAAAAAGCCGGTTTGTGTACTAGGAATTGCGACTTTTTTAGCTACAGCCGTCCGGTGGAGGAGGTGGCGAGGTGTCGAAAGTCGAATAAAAGACTACATCCGTCGACATAGAAGTCGTTTGACCGAGGGTGAATGTCGGCAGAGGAGCGAAACATCCGTTCACGGTGGTGGCATAGTCTTTTCCGGCAAAGGAGAACTGGCGAACGTAGTAATCGCTCGGGAAAGCTGTGGTGAAGGCGACCGCAGTTGTCGGCACGCTCATGCGAATGGTGCCGTCCGCGCCGACCAAACCGGTCGCGACGACGGTGCCCGACGAATTGAGGGCTTGAATCTGAACGTTGGGGGTCGGGTTGCCGTTGGTGAGGCGTCCGTGGCCGACCATGATGGCCTCGGGGGCGACAACGCGCACCGACGAGGTGTAGTTAATGGATTCGAAGGTGGCCTTCGCCGTCCCAAAGAAGCCGGTCGGAGTCGAGTTGGCGGAGAAGAGACCGTCGCTGGCGAGGGTACCGCCAGGGGTGCCGGTTAGAGTCCATGCGCCAGACGGCAGGACAATCCTTGGCTGACCAATTGTTCCTTCGTCGATTCCGGTCAATCGGAATCGAACCTGTTCGTTGACAAAGATGTTGCTGGGGTCGACCACTGTCGAGGTGCCCTCGACGATCGCTTCCAAGCGGATGCTGGTGATAGGTCCGACATAACCGGTCGTACCGCCTCCTCCGCCGCCACCGCCGCAAGCGCTGAGCACGATGATGAGGAGGGCGAACAAGACGCCGGCGACAACTCTGTGGTTCTTCATAGATTCGCTTTTTTTGAGACGAGATCGCTTCGCCAAAGGTAGGGTGCGAGCTCGTGCAAAGACCTGGTTAAGAATCCGCCTTTAGATGGTACGACAATTTGGCAGGATTTTGGATTAGGAGCGAATTCATTTATGGCCTGAAGGCATATTCCGCATGGGTAGCCCTCGTCTTTGGTCACGACTGCGATGGCAACAATTTCGGTGTCGCCGCCCATGACCATCGCGCCAATGGCGGTTCGCTCGGCGCACATGGTGTCGCCATAAGAAGCGTTTTCGATGTTTGCCCCAACATAAGTTTTGCCCGAAGCGGCGAGGATGGCAGCACCGACCTTGTAGCCTGAGTAGGGGGCGTAGGCCTGGCTTTGGGCCTCGCGGGCCAGTTCAAGAAGATTGGTCGCGGCTTCGTTACTTAAAGTTGACAATGGTGACTCCCTGGCCGCCTTCGGTGGCATCGCCGTCGCGGTATGACTTTACGTCTTTGTGCTTGCGCAAGTAGTCCTGCGTGATCTGACGCAGGATACCTTCGCCTTTGCCGTGGACCACACGGACGAACGGCACGTTGCCGAGGATGGCGTCATCGATAAATTGCTCCAGCTCTTGAAGCGCGTCTTCGGCGCGTTTGTTTCGCAGAGTGATTTCAGTCCTGGCGTTGAGGGTTTTGGCGAGGTTGACTCGCTGGCGTCCGGCGGTCGGCGGCTTGTTGCCGAGGTTCGTCGGCAGGAGCTTTCGGACGTCGATCTTCATCTTCATCACGCCGAGTTGGACCATCACTTCCTTGCCGGTGGCGTCTTCGAGCAGGGTTCCGTTTTGTTGCATGCCAAGGACCTGCACAATGTCGCCTTTGCGGAGAACATGCTTCTGGGGAGCTTCTTGGGCCTTTTCCTGGTTCCGGAATTGGCTGGAAACACCACGACCGAGTTCATCGAGGGCCCGCAGGTCCTGGCGGGCCTTTTGGATAGTGTCCGTCTTGACGCCCTGCTTCTTGAGGTTCTCGATGATGTCTTCGCTTTGAATACGAATCTCGCGGAGGGTGCTTTCTATGGCGTCGTGGGCCCGCTCATTGGCACGCTTGCGGACGTCCTCGGCTTCTCTGAGCTTGCGTTCGGCTTTGGCTTCGAGCTCGCGGAGTTCGGCGATACGTCGGTCAGCTTCACTTTGGGCGACCCGCGCCTGCTTTTGGGCGTTTTCGAGGTTTTGGAGCATCTCGGCGACGTCCTTGTGCTGTTCGCTGAGACAGGCGTCGGCGCGGACAACGACGCGTTTGTCGATGCCGTACCGTTCGGCGATCTTGAGAGCCTGGCTGGCACCAGCGGCACCGAGAATGAGGCGGTAGGTCGGCTTCAGCGATTTGGAATCGAACTCCATTGAGGCATTACGAAAGCCTTCGGCGGAGAAAGCGAAGGCTTTGAGCTCACCATAGTGGGTGCTGGCGAGGACGGCCGCGCCGCCTTCGTGGAATTCGAGGAGGAAAGCCTGGGCGAGGGCCGCGCCTTCGGCGGGGTCGGTACCAGCACCGACTTCGTCGAGCAAGACCAGTGCGCCGGGCTGGAGGTTATTGAGAGCGGAGGCGATGTTTTTGAGGTGGGCGCTGAAGGTGGACAGCGACTGTTCGAGACTTTGTTCGTCGCCGATATCGGCCCATAGCTGGGTGAACGCGCCGAAGCGGCAGTGGTAGGCGGGCGGGAGCATGCCGCACTGGAGCATGGCCACGAAGAGGCCGATGGTCTTGATGGCGACGGTTTTGCCGCCGGTGTTGGGACCCGTGATGACGACCGATGAGCCCGCGGCAACTTCCAAATCGAGCGGAACTGCCGTTTCTCGGTCAAGGAGTGGGTGGCGGCCGCCTTTGATTTCGATGAAGGCGCCTTTGGCACGAATTGGCACGCCAGCACGCATCTCGGCCCCAAGTCGAGCCTTGCCGAAGATGAGATCGAGGTGTCCCAGTTGGGTTACCGACGAGACGATTTCGTCGGCGATTCGTCCGACTTTCGAACTTAAAACCTTAAGAATTCGCTTCTCTTCCTCGGCTTCTTGAGCTTCTACCTGCCGGGCGGCGTTAGCGGCATTCAGGACATCTTCGGGTTCCAGAAAAACGGTCGAGCCGGTGGCGCTGGTGTCGTGGACGATGCCCTTGATTTTGCCCTTGTGGTCGGCTTTGAGGGGAATGACGTAGCGACCATCACGAATGGTGTAGATGGGGTCGCTGAGGTAGTCACGAAAGCGACCGGTCGTGTACGCCTGGATGCGCTCGACGATGCGGGCTTGGGCGGCGCGCTTTTTGACACGAAGGTCGGCGAGTGTGGGGGACGCTTCGTCGCGCACGGTTCCGTCGCCGTCGAGGCTGTAAAGCAGTTCACCTTCGAGTTTGACATCGGGCCAGAGTCCAGTGGCGAAAGTCGTCAGGTGAGCGGTTTCGGTGGCGTCGAGGTAGCTCTTGAACGCGTTGGTGGCGGAGAGGGCGACGCCGATTCGGTGGAGGTGGTCGCCGGGAATGAGACCGCCTTTGGCAGCGAGCTTGGCCGAGTTTCGGACGTCGTAGACGCCGGCGAGGGAAGGGGGCGGCGAGGTGCCGAGGAGGTCAAAGGCCTCAAGCGTTTGGTCGAGGAGCCCCCAAACGGATTCCTCGTCGAATTCGGGCAGGATCGACTCGGCGGCGGTTCGGCCCATCTCGGTTTGGCAGCACGCGACCAAACGATCTCGGATCGTTTGGAATTCCAGTATTCGGAGCGCGCGTACCTCTCGCATTTCCTACTCGTTAAGTATGATAGAGATTATGATTTCCGTTGCCGCTGCCCTCGTGCTTTCGAACCTGCGCGTGCCTGCCGACACCGTCTCTTTGACGGCAGATCAGGACGTCTGGGTCTATGCTCACTCGTCGGATGCGGCGGGCGAGCCTTACTTAATGGCGTGGGGTGTCGGCGGGAAAGCGATTGCGGATAACCCCGACGACGCGGAAAGTTGCAGCTACAGCTATCTCCGGTTCAGCTTGGACCAGATTCCGGCCGGAAAAAAGCTTGTGGGCGCAACCATGATATTGAAGCCGATGGGAAGCCCGGAAATCAATCCTGCGGCGAAAGATTGGCCCCTTGAGGTTCGACCTTTGAAGGGGACGTTTACGGAGCGTGAATGGTCTTATGACGTGGCTTCGACCGTGGTGCCGATGCCGGAAATATTCGGAACGGGCATCATTGGGGCGGTTTCAGGTTCGGCCGATGCGAAGGATTTAGAGATTCGGGTCGATTTGATGGGCAAGACGTCGAAGTTCGGCGACGCTTTTGCGGCGGCGGCAAAGGATAAGAAGCCGATGTACTTTGCTTTGACGAGCAAATATGATCCTTCGAACCAAGGGCGTTCGGGAGTTTATCGGCTGTATTCGAGAGACAACAAGGACGAGAGCGTGCGTCCGAAGTTAGTTTTGACTTTCGAATAAGTCGTTTGGGGCCCCTCTGCCTTTTCAGTTCTTCCTTTTCGATGGAGTTCTAGCCATCCACCCCGCCGCTTCGCGTCACCCCTCCCATCTTTGGAGGGGAAATGTGCTGAACACCTCGCTTTCCTGACGTCCGAAATCGTGCGGCCCAATGGACCTTTTGGGGCAAGAATTGGCTGTGCGGGCGAGACGCTCATAGCTCCCAGTCGTCCCACCTCCTCAAACAACTCTTTACGATCACTCATTTGGTGCGCGAGTTTTGTCGCTTAAAGTCTGTTAGCTAGAACCAAAGGCGCGCATACTGCTTAGCGAGTAACCTGTCGAGTCGAAGTACCATGCTTAGAAATGGCAACTTGTTGGAGCGGTTTGCTTTGGCCAGACGGACGGCGAAACTCTCGTGGACCTTTGGGAGATGGGTAAAAGATTCACTTGGCTCGGTCTGATTTTGCTAGCATTCTATTCTGCGGTTTCCTGTCGGCCTTCGTGCAGTACCGTCTACCAATGCGCAGTCACAGGTAGCTATGGAGGGCTGGCTGCCATGGTGAAAAACAAAGTCGATGCCAACGTGTCCGATCGCGCGCTCAATACCCCCTTGCATTACGCGGCGACAAATGGATCGACAAGTTGTATCCAGCTATTACTGGACCGGGGCGCTCAGATCAATGCAAAAAACGTCGATGGCTTCACGCCATTAATCGAAGCAGCTTCGTTCGGAAACGACGACGCCGTAAAACTTCTGCTGAAAGCTGGCGCTGATACCAAGGCCGTCACTAATGGCGGCTTCACCGCGAAGCAGGTCGCCGTTGCATGTGGTCATGAATCTACGGCTAAGCTGTTGCCTTGATCGTTAGGCTCCGTAGAACTTTATGTTAGCCAGCGGACCATGTGTTCGAAATCGGTATACGTGTCGCCGACCTTCATCGCGCGCTTTTCGTGACCCCAGGTTTCGAACCCCGCCGAATGGTAGAGATGCACGGCCGACGTTTGGCAAGTTGAAACGGACAAGGAAATCCGTTCTAGGCCCTCAATGGCCCGAGCCCGCTGGATCAGTTCGTCCACTAGTTGGCGTCCGATTCCCTTTCCACGGACTTTGTCGGTAACATACATAGCCACCAAGTAACCATCGTGCCGAAATTTCGGCCCTTGCGGGCGGCTAAGTGCGACGGTACCGACGAATTCTCCGTCGAGCCAAGCTCCCAAAGTGAAGCCTTCGCTAGGCTCCTTGGTGAACATGGCACCTATCTCCTCGATGGATCTCTTCGAAAAAGACTCAACGTCGGAGGCAAATGCCAGCGGCTGAGTCTCCAAAGCCTCCAACCGGAGTCGTTGGTAATCTTCAGCATCATCGGCGGTTACCAATCGGATTTCGAGCATCTCACCATCATATCTTCTTAACGGTTTCTTTACAGTTGGATCACACAATCGCTTACGAAAGTCATGATTGGCCTATTCGCGATTCTTCCTACGCTCGTTGCCCCTATTCAAGATGATCCCGTCGAATACTCTTTTGCTTTTTTTGGATGCAATCGGGTTGACAAGGATGCTTGGCACAAGAAGAAGAACCCCAGTTCGGCCAATTTGCCTCAGCTACAACAGAGCTTTCAGGACATCGCGAATATCAAACCAATGCCCAAGCTGCTGTTTATGACCGGCGATTTGGTGCTGGGCTACAAGGACGACCAGGGCGAGGAGACGCGCGGCCAGCTGGACGCCTGGATTTCGGAGTATCGGAAGTCACCGCTGAATGGGAAGGTCGAGATGTTTCCGCTACCGGGCAACCACGAGATGCTTCGCAAAACAAAGGACGGAAAGGTCTCGAGCCCTTACACGACGGAGATGTGGAACAGTTGGCTGAAGGCCAACAACCTACCGCCAACTACGCCGAATGGACCGATGGCCGGCGGCGAAGACAAGCTTGCCGACGATCAGTCGCGGCTGAACTATTCGTTCGACAAGGGGAACCTTCACTTTGTGTGTCTGAACACGGACACACACACCGAAGATGGCCGCATTGCGGCGGTGCCGTCCAAGTGGCTGAAGAACGACCTGGACTTGGCGACGAAGCACGATAAGACGATCTTCATTCTCGGGCATCGTAACCTGGTTGATGGCGTGACATCGAAAGGCGACTCCCCGATTGAGAAGGATTCGGGCAGTGAGATGATCGCGGAGATCCAGACGAACCCGAATGTGATTGGGTACCTATGCGCTCACGTTCACGCCTGGGATGTGACGAAAGTGGGAGGGACACGACCGTGGCAGATCATCGCCGGGAACGGCGGGAGTCCATTGGAGGACGACTGGAAGCCTGCGGAGAAGACGTTTGGGTTTGCGGTGATCGAAATTCACCACAGCGGGACGATTACGCTGGTTCCGTACTTCCGTCCGGCGACTGACGAGAATGTCGAGGCGGCGAAACCTCAGACGCCGATTATATTGGGGAAAGTGGTTTCATAGGATTACGAAACCTGACCTGATCGAGGTTTTGTAGTCTCGTGGCCGCCATAATGGCGGGGTCGCTTCCGCCTTCGCTGAGGCTATGGCGGACGAGGCGCTCCTTGGACTTTTGCTTACTCTTTCTTTCCACCCAGCCCTTCTGGCTGGGCTAAATTATTACGGGCTTACAGCCCTATGCTGGTGGGTTATCTGACGTGCATAACGGGCACTGATTCTGTTAGCGGATCAGGCTTTAATAGACGTCCTTTGGCTAAGAGCTTGTGTGAGCGAGACGTGCGTGGAGTCTTCTATTTTTGCTAGCTTAGGCGGCTCTCATTTTTGGGCCGCTAAGGAGGCGGAGGCCGTTGAGGATGACGACAAGGGTTGAGCCTTCGTGGCCGACGACGGCGACGGGGAGAGGAAGGATGCCGATGAGCGAGGTGAGAGTCAGGGTGGCGATGACGACCCCGCCGATGAACAGATTCGCTTTGATGATGCCGTTGGTGCGCTTCCCAAGGGCGATGACCTCGGGCACGGATTCCAGGCGATCTTTCATGAGCACGATATCGGCGGCGTTGAGGGCGATGTCGCTTCCGAGTCCGCCCATGGCGACACCCACGTAGGCTTTGGTGAGGGCGGGGGCATCGTTGATTCCGTCACCGACCATCATCACCTTTTCTTCGGCGGCGATCTCTTCGATAGCCGTCACTTTATCGCCCGGCATTAGCTCGGCACGATAGTTCGGGAGGCCAAGCTCACCCGCGACGCGGGAGGCGGTTCGCTCATTGTCGCCGGTTAGCATCGTGAGATTTTTCAGGCCCATTTTGTTGAGGAGAGCGAGAACAAACTTGGCGGTTTCGCGCGGGGAGTCCTCGAAACCGAGGGCGGCGAGCTTGCCATCGACCGCAATGACGGCGACGGTCCAGCCGTTGCTCTGGATGATCTCGACGTGGCGGCGGAACTCGCCGGGCATCACGCTCACGAACATCTTGGGTTGGCCGATTTCGATTCGCTTACCGCTGACCACGGCGCGGATACCCAGACCGGGAACGGTTTCAACCTGCTCAGCTACCAGGGTTTGAACATG
Organism: Armatimonadota bacterium; assembly: GCA_016125185.1. Taxonomy (NCBI): domain Bacteria; kingdom Bacillati; phylum Armatimonadota; species Armatimonadota bacterium. The sequence continues at coordinate 35,838 of WGMG01000002.1, forward strand.
GTTGCGGTCGGCAGATTCGCGTAGGGCGTGGGCGACGGGGTGCTCGCTTTGCGATTCGGCAGCGGCGGCCAGCGCGAGAATCCGCTTGGATTCATCGGACATTTCGCCCTTGCCGCTCCAGCAGACATCGGCTTCTTGACACTGGGTGGACGGGTCCTCGTCGCACAGGCAGATTTCGACGAGTTGAGGCTTACCGCTAGTTAGCGTGCCGGTCTTGTCGAACGTGATGGCGGTCACTTGTCCGGCCTTCTCGATGAACTCTCCCCCACGAACGAGGATGCCGTTTCGGGCGGCCCAACCCATCGCACTAAGGGCGGCGGCGGGTACGGAGATGACGAGGGCGCATGGACTAAGGGCGACCAGAAGAGTTAACGAGGAGTAGACCGCGTCGCGAGGATGGACGTGGAAGGCGAGCTTGACGAGGAACATCACAATGCTCGCGGAGAGGACGAACCACGTGTAGCGCTCGCCAAACCAGCGGCTGGCGCGCTCACCGCTTCCCTGGTTCTCCTGGGCTTGGGTGACGAGGTCCACGACCTTTTGTAAGGTCGAGTCGGCCACGGTGGAAGTGGCCCGGAACGAGAGTCCGAATTCGAGGTTGCGGGCACCAGCAAGGATGGTGGAGCCGGGCTCGACCGAGATCGGGTGAGATTCGCCGGTGAGGGCGCTGTTATCTACGGCTCCTGCACCGGCAACAACGATACCATCGACTGGTGCGGTGATGAAGCCGGGCAACAAGACCGTGTCATCCAGTTGGATTTCTTCGACGGCGACTTCGATTTCTTTGCCGTCACGAACGACGGTCGCGCGCGAGGGGCGCAGTCGAATGAGGGCGTCGATGGCATTGCGGGTTCGGGCCATCGTGAGGTCTTCCAGCGCCTTGGACAGCGAGAAGAGGAAGAGCAGGACGGCGGCCTCGGTTGGTCTTCCGAGGAGGATCGAACCGACGGCAGCGACGAGCATGAGGGTTTCGACATCGAGGCGCCGTTCGCGGAGGGTTTCCCACGCGGCGGGAATTGCGTCGATCGCGCCGAGGACAATGGCGATGTAGGCAAAGATGGGGAGTCCCGAGACGATATTCGCTACGAGGAATACGCCGGCGAGACCAGCCAAAATCATCTGTCGAGAGAAGAGCATGCTTTGTCCTATCGCGTCGGAATCGGCTTCACCGTACCTTGTCCAGCGCCTGTGCGAGCAAGCTCAAGAATCGATCGACCTCATTTTCTACGACACTAAGGTTGGGTCGAGTTCGAATACTTCGATTTCCTGCCCCCAATAGGAGCAAACCGAACTCGTCGCGGGCGGTTTTGATGAGCTTGGCCTTGCGTTCGGCGGTATCGAGCGAGAAGCCTTGGTAGAGCCCCATGCCACGGACGTTCCAGGCGAAGTCGAACTGAGCGATGACCTCTTTGAGGCCGTGGTTGAGGCGGTCGCCGAGGACGGCGGCTCGGTCGATGAGACCTTCTTGCTTGACAATTTCGACCTCGCGACAGACCCGGACCATGTCGGCGAGGGTCCCGCCCCAGGTGGAGTCGAGCACGCCAATGTCGTCGAGCGGTTCCCGCATGTAGACGAGGCCGTTGCCCCACTTCTTGCCGCTGGCGACGGCCATCGGAGGATACGGCAGGTTGAAATGGTCGATCGCCCACATCTTGCCGGTCGCGCCGAGGCCGGTCTGCACTTCATCGAAGCCGAGGTAGACGCCGTACTCCTCGGTCAGGCGAGAGAGGCCCCGGAAGAATTCGGGAAGGGCGACGCGGTTTCCGCCCGCGCCCTGAATCGGTTCGACGATGATGCCGACGATGTCGTCGGCCATGTGCTGGAGGACGGCTTCGACCTGCTCCAGACTTCGCTTCACGCTTTCTAGGTTCTCTTCGTGGGGGCGATCCGAGTTGTATTGAGGGAACGAGAGCTTCATGTTGCCGCCGGAAGCGAGGCCGACAAAGTCCTTGGTGGCGACGGGATCCATCGTCTGGGTGACGCCGAGGGCGAAGACGGTGCGGCCGTGGAAGGCGCGGTCGAAGTAGAGGAATCTTCGGCTGCCAGGCATTCGTCCAGCGCGGAGGCACTTCTGGTTGTACTTGGCGACCAGGTACTTCATCATATTTTCGACCGCCTCGGCACCGGAGTTGACGACGTAGACCTCCAGCGAGTCATTCTGCATGACCTCGGGGGCGTTTTCATACACCAGTCGGTAGTAATCGAGGCACTCTTGGGTGAGGAAGTCGGGGTTGGCGACCTTGTTGTTCGCGGCGCGAGACAACCGCTTGAGATATTCGGGCTCGTATAGGCCAGGGTGGTTGTGGCCAAGGAGTTTTGAGCCGTAGAAGCCCGCCCAGTCGAAGAGTTTTTGACCGTCAACGGTGACGAGCGTCATGCCTTGGCATCGCTCGAGATCGAGGACAAAGGGGTGCGGCTCGGCGATGACGTATTTGCCGAGTTCGGCCAGCATCGAGGCGGATTTTGGGCCGGGAAAAACGTGGGTGGGCACACAAGATTCTACCTTTTTGGCGAGGGCTCGCTTGGTTTGTAAAACAGGTTCGCCCAACTTTCTGGTTGGACTGGTCCTCACCCGTCTCCTGACATAAGTCAGGTGGAACCCTCTTCCATTTTCGCTTCGCGAGAAATAGGAGAGGGATTCTTGGGGGCGCCCATTCGCCCCTGGGCTCTACCCTTCGATTTCCCATTCCGAGCTGACTTTGGGGGCGGCGCGGAGGGTAGTGATGACGGTGCAATACTTTTCGTCGCTGAGTTCGACGGCGCGCGCGACGGCGGCAGGGTCGATGTTCTCACCTTTGACGATGTGGCGCAAGGTGATCGAGAGGAACGGGCGGGGGTAGACCCCTTTCGGGCCTCTTTCACCATCGACCTCCACGCGGTAGGAAGTGACTTTTTGGCGCTTCTTATGGAGGATCGAGATGACGTCCATCGCGGAACAGCCGGCGATAGCGCTGAGCAGGGTTTCGACCGGAGTCGGGCCGGTGAGATTGCCACCGTCCTCCTCCCAAGCGTCCATCAGGAGCTTGCGACCGCTGGGGGGAACGGCTTCGAACGCCATTCCTCCCTTCCAGTCGACGGTCGTCAGGTAGTCGCCCATCAGCCCATCAGGTCGCGCTCTTCGAGGAATTCGGTGTCACCGATGAGTGTGGGACGATCCGGCTGGGTTCGCGGATTGATGAACTGGCTTTCGTCAGACGACTCGATGGCGGAGAGCATGACGTCCAGCACGTGGAACGCCAACGCGCCGCTGGCCCGGTGTGGTCGATCTTCGGAAATAGCATGAGCGATGTCGAGGATTCCGAGGCCTCGCGAGTTCATCTTGAACGGCTGATCGGAAATGTAAATTTCCTCATCGCCATTGCCACGGCGGATCGTGATCTTCGAAGAAGGCTCGTTCCAGCCGTTGAAGGAGTTGGGGTCGGGGACGATCATCGTGCCCTCCGATCCGTACACCACGATGTTAGGCTGGCCCGGGAAGCTGTGGGTGTCGAACGACGTCGTGAGCTGGCCGACGACACCGCTAGCGAATTGCATGGCAGCAACGAAGGTGGTCGGGGTTTCGACCTTGATGACCTCGCCTTTGTGGGGCTCGGAGGTGATGGTTCGCTCGGGGAAGGTCGTGCGAGTGACCGAGGCCAGTCGGGAGATCGCGCCGAACAGGTTGACGAACGCGGTCAGGTAGTACGGTCCCATATCGAGCATGGGGCCAGCGCCGGGCTTGTAGAAAAATTCGGGGTTCGGATGCCAGGATTCGACGCCGCGCGAGGTCATGAATCCATGGACGGCGACGGGAACGCCGATCGCACCGTCGTCGATGAGCTTGCGGACGCGCTGGTGACCGGCACCAAGGAAGGTGTCCGGGGCGCATCCGACGCGAAGACCCTTTTGGCCGGCAACGGCGAGCATCTGCTCGCAGACATCGCGGTGAATGGCTAAAGGCTTTTCGTTGTAGACGTGCTTGCCTGCAGAAAGGGCGGCGAGGGCGACTTCGCCGTGAGCCTTGGGAATCGTGATGTTCAGGACGAGGTCGATGTCGGATGCACCAAGCAGAGCATCGACGGAACGAGCTTCGATGTCGTACTTCTCGGCCTGCGTCTGAGCGCGAGGTTCGTCGAGGTCGGAGATTGCCACCAAGTCGATAGACGGAAACTTGCTCAGGTTTTCGCAGTAGATTGCGCTGATATTTCCGGCACCCACAATGCCGACACGGAGGGGACTCATTAGGACGGTAGTTTACTGCCTAGCAGATGTGCATATCCGGGCAGGCACTCAACATTTTTAGGCAGTAATACAAGATTCCCGACCAGTTGTTGGCGTTCTCGTAAACCTTTGCGCCGTGTTTTTGGAAGACGCCCAGCAATTGGGCATCCGCAGCGGGCGAGAGATGGAGGTCGAACATCTGCTTGAATCGGTTGGCGGCGTCTTCGGGGGTTGCGGGGTTGGCGGCAGCCATCATCGCCTGGGTTGTGTTGGAGGCGATGTAGGGTCCTTTTTTGTCCCAAATCATCATGCCGTTATAGGACATGCGGGCGGTCATGGTGGCCGAGTTGATCCAGTCTTTGCCCCACTTCCAGCCGCTGACGTCGTCGGGGTAGCAGATGTCGAGTCCAGCACGGGCCATGAAGTAGGTCATGGTCACGGCTTGGTCGATGAGCATTCGAGGAATCGGCGTGGTGGGGTTGGAATCCTTCGGGCGCATTTTCATCAGTTCGTCGCCGAGATGCATTTGGCGAACGGAACCGATGATGTAATCAGCCGGACTCTTGTAGCCTTTGAGGTAGCACTTATCGCCGTAAAACTCGGGCGAGTGGGCGATGGCGTACATGACCTGCTTGATGCTGCCCTTCGACTTGGTGAACGTCGAAGCCAGACGATTGACGACTGCGTCTTCTGGGTCCTCGTAAGCGAAGAACTCCCACAGCTTTTTGCAGATAAATTTGGCGGTGGCGGGGTGATTGGCGAGAAGGTCGAGGACTTCGTAGCCATCGAAATCTTTTGTTTTGCCGAGGATGGTCTTCTCGTCGTTGTCGCGCATGGCAGGCATGTAGCAGTAGGCGGACGCCGGTCGTTTGTCGCGGTAGATGGCCATCAGGCGCTCCGTGTTGGTCTTGCCGCTTTCCCAATAAGTGTCGATCATGCCCCAGCCGGTGAGGGCACGCGAAATCTCCTTTACGTCGGTCTCGGTGTAGTTGCCGATTCCCATCGTGAAGAGTTCCATGACCTCGCGGGCGAAGTTCTCGTTGGGGTGGCCGCGGAGCGTGCGCTCGGTATCGAGGTAGCGCATCATCGCGGGGAGGGTCGCAATGTTCTTGAGTAAGTCGCCAAAACTGCCGTTCGCGCCGTTGCGGAGCACCTGGACATAGTCCAGCATCATCATGCCGTTTTCGACTTTCTTTTCGCTGACGGCAAAGTGCGAGTGCCAGAAGAGGGCGAGCTTTTCCTGCAGGGGTCGGTTGGTCGCGGCCATGGCCAGGACCCACCAAAGGCGGAAGCGGTAGGTTCCAGGCTCGGCATCCTTGTCATCCAGGTTCCAGGCGAACTCATAGGGATGAATGGGATAGTTGTAGGGGATCGTGTCGTACTCGACGAGCTTTTTGATCGTCGCATCGACGCCGACTTGGGTCCCCTCGTCAATCTCCTGAAGTGTCCCGCCGAAGGAAAAGCGGCGGTACAGATGGGCAACTTTATCCCGAACTGTCAGTGCCATGGCCTTATCTGGCATTATAACTCGGAAAAAAGTACTTACTTAATGGTCCTAACGAAAAGGGCGCCATCGATGATGTACGCCACTGCGTTTTGGTCCCGGCTCATCCATGTGCGCGAGGCGTGGACGGCGAGAAGCGTCGCTGGCGAATTCTTTTCCGTGCCGCGCTTGATCCACACGCTGCTGTCCTGAGCGTCGGATTGTTCGTACTGGAGGACGATGGATTTGGTCCTCGGGGTGAGCACTGGCCGGTTGCGCGGCTTGGACTCGAAAGGGCCTCGGAAACGCACGGGGCGGAGTGAGGCATTCGAGGGCATGAGCTCGAAAACTGGCGAATTGGTCTCGGGCATGGGCACCGCCCGACGGAACTCGATAGAGAGCTTGAGCGCGGTCGAATCGGCAGCGACGGCGGTAAGGGCCTCGCCTTGCACGGCTCTAACGGTGATCTCCTTCGCTTGCTGACCACTTGAGTCTTGTACCGCCTGACCTGTCTTGGCGACCAGGTACTGAGTTTTGCCCGAAAATTGGGCATTGGAGTAGATCGCGGTGCCGTCGATGGACCAGGTGGGGCCAGTCAAGCCCTCTTGCTCGGCGCGGTCGAGGTCCGCCGATTTAAGCAGATCGCCGCCGGGCGTGATAACCAAATGGCGGGTTTCCTTGCCGAGGCGCATGGTGATGATGGCGTGCTTGAGCAGGGGCGAGGCGTCGACATCGATAGCGGGAAGTTGCTTAGCATCGTAAGTCTCGTCGAGAATCCGCTTGGCGCTTTGGAGATTGGCGTCGACGACAAACATTTGGATTTGGATCGACTTGTCTTTGCTTTCGGCGTTTGGGTTGTCGGGGCTGGGGCCGTGGACGACCACGACGGCGGCATCGGAGCCCGACAGCCACGTGATTCGGTAGGTCTGCCCTTGGGTGAGCTTGAGTAGGCTCTTGCCTTCGTACTTATCCAGCATGAAAGCACCGAGGCTCTGGCCGTCTTCATCTTTTCGGGTGTAGATGAGCGAATGGCCGTTCGGGTTCCAGTCGGCGTCCTGGACATGGACGTCCACGGGTACCGCGTCGCCGAGGGTGACCGGGTCATTTTGACTGAAAGCGGCGGCGCTGAAAGCGGCCAAAACTACGAGAGCAATCGTCTTCTTCATCGTCCTTCCCTTCCCTACTTTACTGCGAGTCGGGGACGAATCGGTTCCTTTTAGCGGTCGGTGCGGTACTTCTCGATGAGCTCGCGAGCGAGTTCTGGACCGTGCCAGCCGGTGATATCGACGGCCTTGTCTTCGAGGGACTTATACACTTCGAAGAAGTGACTGATTTCGGCCAGGGTGTGCGGGTTGAGGTCGTCGATGTGCTTTCGATCGCGGTAGCGCGGGTCTTTGTTGGCGACGCAAAGGATCTTTTCGTCCGGTCCTTTTTCGTCGCGCATGGCGAGGACGCCGATGGCGTGGGCTTCGACGAGACAGCCGGGGACGGTGGGATGGCTGATCATGACGAGGACGTCGATGGGGTCGCCGTCGAGATAGTGGGTTTGAGGAATGTAGCCGTAGTCGAATGGATAGAACAGCGGCGAATAGAGCACGCGGTCAAGCTTGATGATGCCGGTCTCTTGGTCGACCTCGTATTTGTTGGTACTACCCCGGGGGATTTCGATAATGGTGTTGAAAACGTTGGGGGCTTCGTCGCCAATCTTGGCGAGGTGAATAGACATCGTTACCTATTGTGGCTCTTCTGACCAGGAGAAGGCACTGCCCTCGGCGACCACCCGCCAGCCGTGGCGGTTTCTAGCGAGCACGGCCCACTCTTGCAAAGAGGCAACACCCACGAACGAGTACTTGACAAACGCGTAGTCATGATCCGCCGTGAAGATTGGCGATTCGAAGGTGTAAAGGTCGGCTGGAATTATCCAACTCGTCGGGCCGATGGTATTTCGGTTCTTGCCAAAGACAAACGATGGGGGTAATTTGAGCGTCTTGATGGGACGGACGGGCGTGTGGGAATCCATGGTGTTGCGGGGAAGCTGCCGTTGCACTCGCTTCAACTCATCAAGATTTCGCTCGTCGTAATCAAGATCCCTGTGTAACATGACACGATCTTCCGCCGAGAGCCTGGGGTCGCTCACGAGGGCCCGGAACGACGGTAAAGAGTGTTCGAGGTCCGATACAGCCTTCTCCAGATTTTGCCGAAAAGTACCTTTCGACTTGCTCCACTCGTCGAAAACGCCCACCTCGCGGTCGAAAGGGTTGAACTTTTCGTGCGGATGAATGCGGTCGATAATACTCGAAGGTTGTGGACTCAGAATGGCTTCCAGAATCAATTCCTCGTCCGGCCGCCGTGGGCGAAACGCCTCGAACGTTTCCTCTGCCACCACGCAGGCAATGCAGATCGTGGCAATGATGATCACCCACTTCCACATAGCTTCATTATAAAACTACATGTGGAGGCGCCATTGTCGACGGCATTTGTATCCACCAGAGAGATGCTGGCGGTTGGCATTGCCCTACTCTCAGCGCGGACCTGTACTTATTCGGCAGACCTTAGACAAAGAAGATCTCACCGACATGGACGACTTTCCAACCGGAGTCCTTTTTCTCCAGATAAAAGTGAAGCACCGCCGAGTGAATGGACCATGGCACCCATTCCATCACCAAGATCGCGAACTTGCCGTTCGGTGAAAAGAGCGGCGGATCAAGCTTCCCATAGACTCGTAGCTTTCCCTTTTTCCCCGCCGCATTTGCAATCGAAGTCTCTCCAGCAAACCAGATGCCGGAACTCTGCAAGCTCTTCACTTTCTCAAGCGGTTGGAGAACAATCCTTGGATCGAGAGTCAAGTCCTTCAAATTGGGAATGGAAGGTGAAGCCATGTTAGGCCCCTCCTTATATTCTTTTTGAATCCGGTTAAGGGCCGCGATCTGAGCGTCTAATTTCTGCTTCTCGTCGGGGGGAATATTTTTGGCTTGTGACGGAGGCAGCTTCGTCTGTTCCAGCGCATTCGCAAGAAACTTATCGAAGGACTCATAGGACTGATCCGATCCGAATGACCGGTAATTGCCAACCCACTCTGAGTCGAGGAGGACAAAATCGCCTTTTTCCCATTCCCCCCAATCTTTGCGGACAAAGAACTCGTTCATCGACGCATTCACAATTTGCCCGACATCGCTCTTCCCGAGCGGGATCGCCTTTGGATGCTCGACTGGCGCGGGCGCGCTGCAAGCGCAACTCAGCATGATGGCGACAATGCCCACCGTCTTCACAACTCTATTCTCACACGGATGAGTGTGAAATGGACCGTGATTCGTGCCGTTAACTCAGTTACCAGAATCGGCGAAGAAGGCTTGAACACTCCCAACGAGGCTGATGCTGCCTTTACTGGAATTGGGGTTATGATATTGATATGGTTGGCGCGTATGGATTTCGGCGGTGGCGATCGGGTTCCTCGTAGTAGGTCTGCCTTGGTTCAACGACTCGCTTACTCATCATCTTGGGCAGAAGCTCATAAGTGGTTGCGGATAGGCGGTAAAACCAGGTCGTGGACGACAATGAGTTGCCCCTGTCGGAAGATGATTCCCAGCCATCGCTCTTCGAATCGGATGGGCCTTCATTCGACGCCAAGGAAGGGTTGCGACATACGCAGGAGTTGGCCAACTTGCTCAGTGCGCAAAAGCGCGGGGACCTGGATTGGCACGACCGATTGGACGCCGAATTTCTGGTCAGTACGTTCGACCACAACGCACGACAACCTTATTTTGTTGGCCCGGATGGCATACGATACTTCGGCTTTCGCCTGCCGCAAGCTGGCGTGATTGCGGTCACCCAGCCGAACGATAATCTTGACCACATGATCGAGTGGGGTGCGGGAGCGGCCATTTTGGATGCCGCTGGGAACGCCATTTACGTTTATAGCCCAGGTGATATTGTTTCCTTTCGCCTCTATGGCAAGACGCGAGTACGATGGAAGGGCGGATGGGGTGAGGAACCAAATGGAGAGGCTTACCGCGCCGGTGGGATTATTCATTCCGGGCCACCGAACGAGGACATGTTTCCACCTCTGGCGGCTCGGTGCGTCGATTTCCATTTTGGTCGTTGGGCGGGAAAAAAGGAGGCTTTACATGGCAGTGAATTTGGTGTCTCCGTTTGTCGGCTGGCTTCAGCTACAAAACCCGAAGAACCCAGCGAATTGACCTTCAATGTCTTTTCGGAGGACCTAGAGAGGTTGTGGAAGCACGGAACTGCCAATTTTTCGGGTTATCTTTGCTATTGCCTTCCCTACCATATTGGACTGCGGGTCATCTTGTCGAGCCAAACGGCTTTCGGTCGCTTCCACTTCACATCCGTCCGCGAGATGTACGAAAAAGCTGGGCTCAAGCCAATTTCTTTGTAGAATTTCACACAATCGACTACATGTGTAGTAGAATAGCTACGACAGGTGTAGTCGATGAGACAAAATAGACCCGAATTGACCGGTGCACAATACGACATCGTTCGGATCGCTTGGGAATCTGAGCGTCCGATTTCGGTAACAGAACTCTGGCAGGAGCTTGGTAAGAACCGCGACGTCGCTAGAACGACCGTGTTGACGTGGGTCCAACGCCTGGAAAAAAGGGGCTGGCTACGGCGTGTGGAAACTCTCGATGGTCTCGCGTATTCCGCCGCCGCCGCCCCAGAAGATGGTGCCGTCTCGGCCGCAGAGCGAGTGATGAACACGCTTTTCAATGGGTCTGCCTCGGGCCTCATGATGGCTTTAGCTGGTCGAGGGCACGTCGACGCCGAAGAGATCGCCCGCCTGCGCCAGCTATTGGCCGACTTGGAGGAGAAGAATGAATCTCAGCCTTAGCAACACGAGCTTTTGGCTCTCGCTGGCGATGTGGGCTTTCTTCGTCATTTCGATGGGCTGGATCGCCGCGCGTTTCGTGCTTCGTCGGCCACGGCATCGGACGGTCCTTCTCCTCTCGGTCTTTGCTTGTTCGCTTTTGCCGTTTTTTGCGCATTTGCTTCCTGCTGCCAAGCCGATCGGTTTCACGTTCCACCAAACTCCGTACTCGACGACCTACATCCAGACTCCCGTTCAGATTGCGGTTACGCCAAGCGGGCAGTCGATTGCCACTCAGCACGTCGCGGCGACGATTGAGACTCGGAGCATGGATTGGGAACAGATTTTCGTGGTCGTTTGGCTAGCCGGAGCCGGAATTGGCCTGCTTTTGCTGGTACGGGCCATCATTGCCATGAACCGACTTGCTCGTTTGGGCGAAGTGGATTCGCCGGTCGTGGCGGGGTTTCCGGTCGCGCGGATGGTGTTGCCTACGGCTTGGCCGTGCGACCTAACTCCAGAGGAAGTCGAGGCTGCGTTGGCCCATGAGCGAGCCCATATTCGCGGTCTGCACGTGGCCGGTCGGGTCGCGGTCGAATGCTTCCGGTGCTTCTTTTGGTGGATTCCGGCCGTTCACCTGGCCAGTCGATTTTATGAGTTCGGGTTGGAGGAAATCGCCGATGCCGAAGCCTTGCGGACCGTCGAACCTCGATCCCTCGGAAACGCGCTCGTGAAAATCGCGAGCTTCGCCCATCGTCCCGGCCTGGGGGCCGGGGCTACGTCCAATGGCCGCCACCTGGAAGAGCGGCTGAAGAAGATTATGGAACGCAAACCAGTGGGCCGCTGGCCCTTCGCAACACTCGTCGTTGTCGGTTCGGTTTTGGCGGGCATCGCCGCCACTCCTCGATTTGCTAGCGCTCCCTCTTTCGAAAGTGGCGAGGCTACCTTCGGATTGGGAAGCGGCGCGCAGTGGACCTATGAACTTGAGCACGAAAAGCCGGACCTGAAGACGCATCCGGCCCGTCAGGTACCGGAGCGATACACGCTTTCGGTCAATAAGATCATCGACGAGAAGGACATGAAGGTGTTTGAGCTGATTTCGAAATATGAATCCGGCGCGGCGTACTCGTATCGGGGCCTCTCGAAGCGCGGGCTTTATGGTCTCCCCATTACCTCGCTCGGTGGTCCAGGCTACACGCTCTCTGATGCCGAACCCGTTCTTCTTAATTCGGCCAAGAAGGGCTCGACGTGGACCTGGTTTGAGCCGTTTCGGGGCCAGGTGATGATGGATGCGAATGGTCAGGCACCGGACACCTCGAAGTACGACAACGATTGCCTGAGTCGAGTTGAGTCGATCGAGAACGTTACCGTCAAGGCAGGAACATTCCGATGCTATCGAGTCGGAACTTCGAGGACTTCGCAGGCGGTTGGCCGAGTGACTTCAACGGCTTGGATTTCGCCGGAAGTCGGGGTTGTGAAGCTTCAGACGAATTCCGAGTATCCAGCGACTTGGGAATTGCAGTCGTACATTTCTGGTAAGTAAGCGGAATAGCTGTAGACGTGTGACATTTGGCGTCGCGCCAAATGTCACGTTTTTGTAACGCTCATGTCTTTGGGTTGTCACGCTTGACCATGAAACTGATGGTCATGAAAGCACGAAACGCTCAAACTCTTGTCAAAGTTCTCTCTCTCGGCGCAGCCACAGCAGTCGTACTTACCGGATGCGGTGGATCCGGTGCGGCCGGTGGCTCGAACTTCGCTACCTCGTTTGCGACCAGCTATTCCATGACCGCGATCGATGCGCCAGCCGATGGCAGCGGACTACAACTGCGGCTTGTGAGTCGAAACGGAAAGATGGGCGGATTTTATATGCTCACCGGCGGGAATAAGGCCTGCTTTGCCGTTGTGAACGGTGTTGCGGTGCGCCAAACTCCGACAGATAAGTACTGCAATCCACTCGCCATCAGCAACGATGGAACGATTGATGGCTACGTCACGAGCTCAAGCAACTTATCGATCCCTTTTACGACCCACGGCGGGAGTTTTCAAGAAATCGCGCTTCCGACGGGTGAGGACGAAGGAGAGGTAGAATGTCGCGATTCGGCGGGCAACGCTTACGTGAACTGTTGGGATTCGTCTTACAAGCTGACGGCCTACCGGTACGACGGCACAACTATGACGCCGATTACGGTGCCCGGGATGGACGAAACCTGGGTCCTTGCGGTCGCCCCGGGCGGTATGGCCCTGGTGATGGGTCGAACCGGAGGAACCAAGACTTACGCTTGGCTTATGTCGAACGCGACGGCGGGAACGCCCCTCGATTGGTCGCCTACGTTCGGTTCAGTCAGCTCCGTTAACGACGACCAGACGATTGTTGGCTCGAAGCAGGTCGGGGCGTCGACTCTTGCCTACTATGCCGTCGACGGCCAAGAATATACGGTATCGCCCTTCTCCGGCTCGACTTATTACGCTGTGCTTGCAAGCGTCAGCAAGGGCAACCTCGCCGTTGGTCAAGATGACCATGGTCAAGCGACGGCAGTAGCTTGGTCCAAGAATGACGGAGCCATCGATCTCTCGACCCGCATTCAGTCGGTCGCGGGACAATCCTTCAGCTTTGCTTTTGGTGTGAGCGACAGTGGTGTGATCGTTGGTCAAGGGGTCGATGCGAGCGGTGGCTGCGGGATGGTTTTGACGCCTTCACACTAATCTCTGACCAAGTCGTCTATCTCGGCATCCGTCGGCGCGACCTCGCAAGGGGTTGCGCCGATGGTGTTTTGGCAGTCATCGAAATATTTCATTTCGGGGGCGAACAGCTTGAGGCTGTGCTCCTCAAAGTATTTTGCCGCGATGCCCAGAAGTCTTTTTGCCTCGTCGGTTTGACCTTCCTTCGACCGAATCTCGGCAAGGACGGCCAGGGCCATCACCTTGACGCGTCGCCAACAGGCGAAGATGTCGGGCCCGATCTCGTTGAAGAACGACTTGGCTTCTTCGATTCGGTCTTGGCCGAGCAAGGCGCGAACCAACGCGAGGCGAATCTCGACCTCGTGCATCGGATTTTTGGCGAGACTGAAGACGTTTTTGCCGAGGAGGGCGGTTCGCTCGGCGGCCTGCCAGCCCCCCTGGGCGAGTTGGATGAGGGCAGCAGTGCGGTAGTAGATCACCCAATAGTGCGAGTCGTCGAGTTCGCTGAGCAGGGCGGGGAGTTCTGTCAACCACTGTTCGACCTTGGCACGGTTACCCTGGATATAGTCGTATCCGAGGAGATAGGTTCCGGCGAGACATTGAAGCGCGAGGTGACCGCACGTTTGAGAGCGCTCGTAACCGATGCGGAGGTCGGAGGCGGCCTTCTCCCATTCGCCACGGTAGACCAGGACCATGCCCCGGGAGACGTGGATGCTGGGAGCATATTCGGGAGCGACTCGGTTGGCGAGTTCCAACAACTCTTTGTAGCGAGGCTCGACTTGGTCCCAAGGCAACGCGTAGCGGGTGGCCTCGAAGCTACAAGTAGCCGCGTAGCAGGCCTCGGGTTGGGCGTCGGCCTGCTCGAAGAGGGCGTGAGCTTGGAGAGCAATCTCGGCGCATTCGGCGTACTTGCCTTCGGCAGCTTCGCACCACGATCTGCAGAGAGCGACTTGGCCCTTTTGGAATGCAGTGGCGTTGGGCAAGGATTCCAGTTGACGGCCAATTTGGACGAGTTCGCGGCGGCGTCCGGCGGCCAGTTCGGGGTCCCAAATTCTTTCGAAAATGGCGTGGGCGCTCTCGTGATCCATCTCGATGCCGAGCGAGAGGGCGGCGCGGAAGTTGGTGGCCTCTCGACGGTAAACGATGGCGTCAGAAGCGGGTGGAAGTTGCCAACCCAGCGTGAGGGTTGCGGCGACCTCGCGCATGGTTCGGATGAACTGATGTTGGGCGGTGGCGAGCCTTTCGGAGCCGACTTCCTTGGCGACAAAGTGCTGGATGGGCTGGAGGAGCCGAAAGCGGAGGGGGCTGCCTTCGTCATCGAGCCAGATCATGGACGAATCGAGCAGTCGTTCGAGGATATCGTCGACTTGACTACCGATCAGGGATTTGGCGATCGCGCGGGTGACGCCCTCGGGGAAGACGGAGATGGCGAGCAGGGCCTCCTGCTCATCGAGTTCGAGGGAGTTCCAGGAGACTTTGACGACTTCGTCGAAATTCTTGTGGCGGTCGGCAAGGTCCGCCAGGTTGGCGCGAAGGGCGGCTCCGGACTCGCGGATATCCTGAATCAACTCTTCGGGGTCCAGCATGCGCAGACGGGCAGCGGCAAGGCGGAGGGTCAGCGGGATTCCGCCGCAGAGATTGACGATTTCGTCGTAATCTTGGCGGTCGCGGTCAGACGATTTCCAATTCGACACGAGGCTTTGGAGCATGGGAATCGCCTCCTGGCTGAGATCGAGTGGGCCAAGACCGACAACTCGCTCGCCTGCGATCTTCATCGGACTACGGGAGGTCACGAGGAGTTTGAGCGAGGGATTTTCGGAGAGGATTCGATTCGCAAATTCTCCCGCGCCGTTGAGGTGTTCGAGGTTATCGAAAACCATGACGCAGGATCGACTTTCGAAGATGCGGTGGAGCGCGTCGTAGGCGTCAATGACTTCATGGCCATGGACCAGACGAGAGAGAAGGTACTGTTCGGGTCGCTCGTCGCTTGGGCATTCGACGAAAGAGACATAGCCAAGATCACCTTCCAGCTTGGCGGCAACCTCGATGGCGAGGCGGGTCTTGCCGATGCCGCCAGGGCCGACGATGGAGATCAGTCTCGATTCCTCGTCGGACGTCAAGAGGTTAAGGACATCGTCGAGTTCCTGACCGCGACCGTAAAAGCGGTCGATCGGGTGAGGCGGCTCAGGCAGGGCCACGTGGCCGGGAGTCGGCGCAACGGTAATCTCGATTTCTTCGAAATTGGCTTCCCTATGCTCGCGCTTGAATCGGCGGAATTCGATGAGAGCCTCGGAGACGCTTCCCATTTCGGCGTGGGCCTTCATCGCGAGCTTGACCACCTCTTCGTTTTCTTTGGATAGGCGCATGGCGGCTTGACTGATTTCGAGGGCCCTTTCGGGATGCTTTTCCGAGAGCAGTTTGCTGGCCCATTGGATGGCGGCGTTGACCCGGCATTGATCGGCCTCGCGGCGCTTCGGCGTGACCCAGGCGTCGTCCCAACCGGCGAGGAATGATTCGGACAGAAGCTCAATCAGCTCGTCGGGGGAGATTCGGTCGGGATGGGAGAGGCGTTCGAGGTCGTTGTAGACCAACTCTTTGTTGATGATGACCTCGTCGGTCGACGCCTGGATAAGATCGCCAGCATCGCCAATACCTCGACGGAGGCGGCTGAGTTCCTGGCGAAGTCGGAGGCGGGTGGAGTCAATGAAGTCTTCCGGCCAAAGGAGGTCGGCTAGGTCCTCGCGGCGCAATCGGCCCGAGCGCGAGAAGGAGAGAAGGACGAGGATCTTCGCGGCGCGGCGCGTCTCGAAATCTGTGTAGGAGCCTTTTTCGGAGTGCAAACCAACGGGGCCGAAGAGCGACAATCGCCAAGACTTGCTCATGACTTTTCGGCCGCTCCTTTCATCATAGTTTCGACTACGAATAGCATCAGTCGCGACCAAAGTTCGACGAGTTGGTCAGCCTCAGGGCCTGGCGTCAGTTCATCGGCGATGAGATTGGGAATCTTCTTCGCGACCCAGTCATAAAGCTCGTTGGTGGCACCGTAGTGAACGTGCTGTTTGCCAAGGCTCATTAGCACCGGCTCGGCCATGTCGGGTCGATGGAGCACGTCGAGTAAGGCGGCGAATGTTTCGACCAGTTTGTCCTGCTGGGACTGGATGTCTGGTTTGAATTGAACGCGAACCTCGGGGTGTTCTGCAAAGAAGTGATTGTAGAAAGTACCCGCGAGTTCATCGGTTACCGGAATCAGAACGAGAAAGGAATCTCGAAGCCGGGCGATTTCTTCATTCGTAAATGGAGAAGCGGACATGGTTCGAACTTACCGAGCATAGTACCACGTAGGGTACCAATTTGTGGGTACCCCGAATCTACTTCAGATAGTCGGGCGCGTTCTGATAGCTGATCGGGCGAAGCCAGCGGAGGATTGCGTGGTTGCCGACACTAGTAAACCGCACATCACTTGTGGCGGGATAAGGGCCACCGTGCTGCATACCTTCACACACTTCGACACCGGTTGGGAAACCGTTGAAGACGATTCGACCAACTTTGGATTCGATAGCCGGGGCGAGGACCTTCACGAGCGCTTCGTCCCCCGGGCCGTGCAATATAGTTCCTGTTAGTTGTCCATGCAACTGAGGGAAAAGAGTTAGAAGTTCGTCAAAGCTTTCGGCGGTGACGAGCAAACAGAACGGACCGAAGACCTCTTCCTGCAGTTTGGGATTGGCAATAAAATCCTTGAAACTGACGCGGGCGAGACCAGCTTGTCCAGGTTCGCCAGGTTCCAATTGAGCGTCGACGCCGGGCTGTTCGTTCATGATGGCGGCATTGGCGCAGTAGGCGGCACCAATTGCATCGGTGAGCATCGGACCAGCGATGGACTGCATCATGCGTGTGGTGACTTCACCGCAGAAGGCTTCCCATTCGTCACCGGCGATGCCAAACACTACGCCAGGATTCGTGCAGAATTGGCCCACTCCGAGCAGGACGGACTGGGCGTAGCCACTTCCCCACTGCTGGGCTTTTTCCGTTAGCGCACCAGGGAGGGCGAAGACCGGATTGATGCTTCCCATTTCGGCGAAGACAGGAATCGGGTTGGGGCGGGCGGCGGCGAGGTCCATCAGGTGACGACCAACTCGCTGGGAACCAGTGAATCCCACACCTTTAATATTTGGATCCTGCACGAGGGCTTCACCCACGGCAGCATCACCGGCTTCGAGCTGGAACGTTCCGACCGGCAAACCGGCTTCCTTCACAGCCTCCGAAATGATGTCGCCGACGAGTTGGGACAGCTTGGGGTGAGCGGGATGGGCTTTGGCGACGACCGGGCAACCAGCGGCGAGGGCCGAGGCGGTGTCACCACCCGGCACCGAAAACGCAAGCGGAAAGTTGGACGCTCCGAAGATGGCGACGGGACCAACCGGGATCATGAAGCGCTCTAGTTTCGGCCGGGGAAGGGGCTGACGATCCGGCAGGGCCTCTACTGTTCGCTTATCCGTCCAGGCACCCGCGCGGACATCTTTGGCAAACATGCGCAATTGGCCAGTGGTTCGACCGAGTTCGCCAGTTAATCTGGCAGTGGGCAAATGCGATTCCTCGACCGCAAGCGGAACGATCTCCGATTCCTTTGCCGCCAGTTTGTCTGCGATCGTCTCAAGGAGCGAGGCGATAGTTTCCGGACTTGCTTGTCGCAAGATCGGCGCAGCTTCGGCCGCTCGGCGGCAGGCGAGTTGGACGGCTTGTTCGGATGGAAAATCAGGCATATCGGTTTGGGTTGAGTTGATCGATCGGTAGAGATAGAGCCTCGTTGCCTAAAATCTCGGCTACCAGCATACCGGTAACCGGACCGAGACTGAGACCCATCATCGAATGTCCGGTGGCAACGATAACATTGGGGTGACGAGCGATGCGGCCCACGTAGGGTAGGCCGTCGGGAGAACATGGTCGGAAACCGAACCAAACGGGCTGGTTTTCGAAATCGGCAGGTTTGAACTTCGGGAAGTATTGAGGGATCGAGTCGATGATGCCCTGCACGCGGTTGCGATTAATTTCGTTGGAGGGTTCGCCGAGTTCCATCGTGCCGCCGAATCGGACACCGTTCTGCATCGGCGTGACCGCTACACGCGCTTCGATGAGGAGGCTGCAGAGCCGCGGGGTTTCGACCGGGTTTGCAAGGGTCATCGAGTAGCCCTTGCCCGCCATCATCGGAAGCTTAAGTCCGAGTTTCTGGGCGAGATCTTTTGAGAAGACTCCTCCCGCGATGACGACTTGATCGGCAGCAAGGGTCTTGCCTGACTTGGTCTTGACCTCGGTTTTGTCGGCCTTCGGTTCGATGGCGGTTACGGCTTCGTTGAAGAGGAACGTCGCTCCGCTTTCCTTTAGCTTGGTGCGAAGAGCGGCAAGCAAGTTCTGGGGCGTGAGGTGGCAGTCATCCTCGCAGAGAACTCCGCCGATCACATCCATCGTGACATCGGGATCGAGCTTTTTGAGGCCATCGAGATCGTGGATGCTGGCGCCAACGCCGATCTGCTGGGCACGCTCGGCGAGGTGGGCCTCAGCGTCGAGGGTTTCTTGCTTTCGGCAGAGCATCAGCAGCCCGCGTTTGACCAGCTGGTAGCCGATGCCGAGGTCTTCGGCGATGCTTTCGTACAGTTTTCGGCTGGTGAGGTTGAGGTCGCGGAGGATGGTTTCGCTGTCGGCTACATGCTTGGCATTGGCATGGCGCATGAAGGAGATGGACCAAGCGACCTGCTCGGCGGATGGCGGGATTCGGAAGGCGAACGGCGACTTGGGATTGAGCATCATTCGCAGGCCCATGCCGACCATTCCGGGCGCGGCAAGGGGGACGAAATGGCTCGGGACGACCATGCCCGCGTTGCCGGTCGAACAGCTATCGGCACCCTCAGGGTTTTGGTCCACGACGGTGACCTTGAATCCTTTTTCGGCGGCGTAGTAGGCGGAGCTGAGTCCGATGATGCCAGCGCCGATCACTACGACATCTCGACTCAAACGATTCCCCATCGGAACGGATCGTTTTCGTCGAGAATCAGCGTCGATTTGGCGGTGATGTGGGCGCGGCCGGAAATGTGCGGAATGACAGTTTCGCCGTCAATATCGACGTAGCCCGTGAAGGTTGATCCAGTGATGCTTTCCTGAATCCATCGCTTTCCGGGCGATAGTTTGCCTCGGGCGACAAGGGACGCCATCTTGGCGCAGGTGCCGGTGCCACATGGCGAACGGTCGTAGGCCATGCCGGGACACAGCACAAAGTTCTTGCTATTGGCTCCTTCGACCAAGGCAAGGCCGAAGACTTCGATGTGGTCGATGAGGTCACCGCCTCTACCGGTGATTCCAGCGGCCTCCAGCGACTCGCGAACTTCGGTTGTGAAATCCATCAATTTCGTTCGGTTTTCGAACAGAATTTCGGGAATGAATGCGTTGCGCTGAATCAGGAAGAACCAGTTACCACCCCACACGATGTCGCCGGTGATCGTTCCGTAGTTTGGAGTCTCGACGGTCGCCCCAAGCTGATGAACGAAGGCAGGAACGTTCGTTACCCAAACATTCCCGTCATCATCGAGCTTTACTTCGACGACGCCAACCGGCGTCTCAATTTTGTGGGTACCGGACTGAATTCGCCCCAGATGTCTGAGAGTTTCGACGACGCCAATGGTGCCATGACCACACATGCCCAACGTATCGACGTTGTTGAAGAAGATGACTCCGGTGCAGCAGGACGGATCGCTCGGCGGGACAAGCAGAGCGCCCACCACGACATCGGAACCGCGCGGCTCAAGGATGACGGCCGTGCGTAGGTGAGTTTGGTTCTTACGAAGGTCGTCTCGCTTTTCGGCGCATGTGGCGCCCTGGGGAATATCCCAGCCCCCGACGACAACCCGTGTCGGTTCTCCCCCGGTGTGAGAATCGATGACTTCGATCTGCATGACCTACACCTTGGGTCGCTTCGCCAAACCTTCCTGAATGACCGCTTCGACCCTTTGCCGCTCGGATCCCGTTAGCGGGAGGCGCGGCAAGCGCACCCATTCGGGACAATACCCGGTTGCTTGCGTCGCAAGTTTGATGTTTTGTACAAATTTCAGACCAACATCGAGGTGCAGAAGCGGCGTGTACCAGCGGTAAAGCTCGCGAGCTTCGTCCCACTGCCCGGCCATCGCCAAATCCCATAGCTTTTGGTTTTCGTATGGGAACGCCAAACCGATTCCGGCTACCCAGCCTTTCGCGCCAAGGAAGGCGCATTCGAGAGCGAGATCATCGACACCAGCGAAAATGGTTAGCCGGTCGCCGAGGTGGTTGATGAGGTCGGTAACGCGACGGACGTCGCCTGCGGATTCCTTGATGGCGATGAAGTTTTCGCTCTCATTGCAAAGCATTTCGAGCATGGGCGGCGTCAGATCGACGTGGTAGGAAAGCGGGTTATTGTAGATGAGGATGGGCAGGTCGGTGCTTTGGGCGACGGTTCGGTAGTGGGCTAGAGCCTCGTCGTGGTCGGCCTTATAAACCATGGCCGGCATCAGCATGATGCCATCGATACCCAGCCCGGCGCACTTTTCCGTGTAGGCGACGGCTTGGGCAGTGGAGCATTCGGCGACGCCGCTGAGAACCTGCACACGGCCATTGGCGATGCGCTTGGTGGCCTTCAGAATTTCAAACTTCTCCTCCCAAGTGAGGGCGAGGTTTTCGCCAAGGGAGCCCATCATGACCAGGCCGGTCACGCCCGAGTCGATCAATGCTTCAAGGTGCTTTTCAAGGGCAACATAATCGATCGAAAGGTCCTTGTGAAACGGTGTTGTGACCGCAGGAAAAACGCCAGACCAAGCCGGGAATTTGGACATCGTTTAAGTTTGAACGATTTTTGGTTTTCGTGTCTAGGGATGTGATGGAAACGTATTGCTAGGTTTTTTTGCTGGGGGCCTATTTGTGTTTGGGGTGCCAGATCGTTGCCAGGGATTTGAGCCGCCATCCTTGAACCTCGTCGGCTAATTCTGGTGAGGCAATGACACATTCTCTTTAAGTGGAGTTTCCCCTCCCGCCTCCTGACACAAGTCAGGAGGCACCCTCTCCAAATTTCCGTTAGATAATTTGGAGAGGGAATTGGGACCTAAGTTTTGCAATTTCGGCAAAAAACCACTATAATGGGAATCCGGTTTGCATAGTCGCCGCCGGATTCCGCAATGTTGTCGGAGTCTCATGATGGCGAACTATGTATCAGGTTGAACGAAACGGACGACTTATCTACGAAGCCGACGCCTGCGGCATCGGATTCCTGGCTTCCCGAAAAGGGGTTGCTCAGCGCGAGCTTGTCGAGCAAGCTTTGTCCCTTACCAAACACTTCGACCATCGTGGTGCGCCTGGCCATGGCGCGGGTCTCCAACTCGATATTCCGTGGGCGCTCCTGGTTGATCGGTTTCCGAACCATAGCAAGCTGATCGTTCAGCACGATGTGGCGCTAGGCATGTTCTTCCTTCCGTTTGAGCCGCGGCTTCGCCAGAAATGCATTGAGGAAGTCGAGCGAATCGCCGCGCTCGCGGGCGCGACCTGTCTGGATTGGGCCGATGTTCCGGTCGATCCGTCGGCCTTGCCCGAGAATTCCAGCGCTCGACGCACGCTTCCGAAGGTTCGACAGGCGATATTTAAGCGGCCCGATCACATGAGCGAAGAGGGCTGGTTTGCGTGCCGCTACCTGCTGCGAATCGCCATCGAGGACAAGATGTACCAGTTGGCGGGCGACGAGTTTGCGGTCGTCTCGCTTTCGAACCGAACGGTCGTTTACAAGGGCCTTTCCGAGCTTTCGAAGATCGGCGACCTTTACCCCGATTTGATGAGCCGCGACTTTCAGTCTCGGTTCGTGCTGTTCCACAGCCGCTACTGCACCAACACCACGACCGCGTGGCGGCGCGCCCAGCCATTTTGGGGCATCGCTCATAACGGCGAGGTTTCGACGATCAGCGGCAACGTTTCGTGGATGCAAGCAATCGGGCGAGACCTGATCCGCAACCTCACCGAGCGGTTCCCACAACTGACCAAGCTATCGAAGCAGGTCGATTCGATCATTTGTCCGGGCGGTAGCGATACGGCCAACCTGGACGACATGACGATTGCGTTGATCGCCGGTGGCATGAGCTTTCCACAAGCGCTTTTGGCGTTGTTGCCTAGCGCTGAGTCGGCTCTGTCGGAAGACGATCCGCTTCGCGATTTCTTTGCCGCTTCGCGAATCTACCTTGGCGCGTGCGACGGACCGGCGGCGATCGTCGGATGCGATGGTGACGTCGCTTGCGCGCACCTCGACCGCAACGGCCTCCGACCGCTTTGGTCGCTGACCACCAAGGAGTATGTCTTGGCGGTATCGGAGCTAACGGGCACCATCGACCTCGGCGAAATTGAGGACCAGCGGGTGCTCGGCCCAGGCGAGACGATGTTGATCGACCTTCGCAACGGGCGCATGGCGTTCGAGCATGAGGTCAAGCAGATGGTCAGCCGCGAGCCGTATCCGATGCCGTTCGCGCGAATCGAGCGAGCCAAGCCGTCCGGCGAGAAGCTGGAGTACGTGGTCGAGAACCTGACGCAGGTGCAGAAGTCATTTGGCATGGGCAAGGAGGATGTCGAAGTGCTCCTCGGCCCGATGGGTGAGACGGGCTATCCGCCGGTCGGCGCGATGGGTAACGACACCTCTCCGGCAGCGATGCTCGACGTGCTACCGCGCCGCATCGAGGACCACTTCAAGCTTCGATTTGCCCAGGAGACCAGTCCGCCCATCGACCCCGTTCGCGATGCCTGGGTGTTCGACGAAAGCGCAACTTTTGGCGACCGAAGCGGCCTTTGGGTGAACGCCAGCGGCCCGTTGTTCGAGTTCTCGCATCGGGTGCTTGGCCTGGCCGACATTAACTGGCTCCAGCATCGCACCGGGGTGCGCACGGTTTCCCTTTTGGTGCCTTCGGATTCAGACCTCGACGAAGCGATTCAGGCGAAAGTCGATGAGATCGTGGCGTTGCCGGCGGCTTCGGGCGTCATCATTCTTTCGGACCGGACGCCTACGGCTGAGCAAATCGCTTTGCCAAGCCTGCGCGTGTTGTCCCGGCTGCACAATACGCTGGTCGAGACGAACCAACGACACCGATTCGGCCTGGTGGCCGAGGTCGGCATTTGGGATGTGCACCACTGTGCTCTGCACCTGACGCTCGGCGCGGACGCGGTGTGCCCCTGGCTTGGCATTGCGTCGGTCGGCAAGGACTGCGAGGCTAACCTTCTGAAGGCGCTTCGGGCCGGTGTGGTCGAGGCGATGTCGATGATGGGTGTGACGCCGTCGTCGGCCTACTGCGGCGCGAAACTGGTCGAGGCAGTCGGCTTGGACTTCGAATTTCTCGGACAAGAATTTGTCGGAGTGCCAGGGCACGTTTCCGGCATCGGTAGCGGGATTCTGAACGGTGAGTGGAAGCAGTTCCACGCGGCAGCGTTTGCGGACGAGGAGCCGCTGGTGGACGCAGGCGAGTTTCGACATACGCGGGACGGACGACCGCACTTCAACAACGCGCAGATCGTGCGATCGCTTCAGTCGGCTAGCGGCTACACGCGAAAGATTCACGAACATAAGCCGGGCACGAAGGAGGCTTATGAGTCGTACGCCAAGCTGGTTGCCGAGCGGCGGCCGATCACGCTTTTGGACGTGCTTCAGATCAAGAAGGGCGACGCGGTGCCGATCGACGAGGTCGACAGCGTCGAATCGATTTTGTGGCGGTTCATGGCTCCCGGCATGAGCGAAGGCGCACTGAGCGAGCCGGCTCACCGAGCCATCGCGCGGGCGTTTAATATTCTGCGTCGGTACTGCCTGATCAATGGCAAGCCCGGGCGCGGGATCGGGCCTATCGCGAACTCTGGCGAGGGCGGCTTCGACAAGGGCCGAATGCTGAAGTCGGATGGCAACCGAAGCGTGCAGTACGCAGGTGGACGCTTTACGATCACGCCTTGGACGGCCTCGACGGCGGACGAAGCGGAAGTGAAGTTTGCCCAAGGCGCGAAGCCGGGCAAAGGCGGACAGCTTCCGGGAAAAAAGGTTTCACCGATGGTCGCGGTTCGACGCGGTTGCGAGCCGGGCTTTGAGCTCGTCAGTCCGCCGATCAACCATAACCTGTACAGCATCGAAGACGTGAAGCTTCAGCTTGAGGCGTGGCGACACCTGAATCCGCGCGTGAACTGCGCGCTGAAGTACGTGGCGACGACGGGCGTGGAGATGGTCGCGGTAGGCGGCGTGAACGCCGGGGCGAACCGAATCCACATTAGCGATGGATGCGGCGGCACGGGCGCGGCGAAGCGGGTGGACCAAAAGCACTCTGGCTTGCCGGTGGTTTCCGTCCTGCCGACGGTGCAGGACATGCTGGTGGAAGAGGGCATTCGGCACCTAGTCGAAGTGAGCGTGGACGGCGGAATTCAGAGCGGCGAACAGGCCCTGAAATTCTTCCTGCTTGGCGCGGATAAGGTCGGATTTGGAACCAGTCTGCTGATCGCTATCGGGTGTTCGATGCTTCGAAAATGTAACCTGAGCGGCCCCGATCCGAACGATCCGACGGGCAAGCGACGGCTGGGATGCACGCCGGGCGTGGCGACCCAGGATCCCGAATTCATCGCGCGATTTACGGGCAAGGCGATCCACGTTGCGCGGTTCCTGCGGTTCATCGCCGAAGAGGTTCGCGAGCGAATGGCAGAGGCGGGTATTCGACGCTTGGACGACGTGATCGGACAGCGAAACCTGCTGGAGGTCAAGCCGAACCTGGAGGGCAAGGCGGCGATGATGGACTTTTCTTACCTCGTGAACGCGCCGGGCGAGCGATGCCGCATCCGCGACTACGAGCTTCAGACGCGAATGAACATGCCGACCATCGACCAACAGGAGATTCAGGGCGCGAAGTACGTTTGCAACGGAAAGTCGCTCGAACTCGAGCGGTCGCTGACGAACGCCAACCGATGCGTCGGTGTGGCGGCGGCGGGCGTGCTGGCGCGGAAACAGGGCGACGCCGGGTTGGCGGATGCGAAGCTGACTTTCTTGAACCGCGGCAGCGCGGGCCACTTCTACGGAGCCTATGCGGTCAATGGGTTGGAGTTCCACATGCGCGGAACCATTGCCGACTCGGGCTTCACCGCCGCTTACGGCGGCTTGGTGGCGATTTCACCGCCCCATGAGCGGACGTTCTTGGCGCTGGTCGGAAACTGCTTCGGTTACGGAGCGCGGGGCGGAAAGGCGTTCATCGCGGGTAAAGCGGGCAATCGCTTTGGCATCTGCATGCGAAAGAACCACGAGGGCGGCGGTCCGCTGTTGGTCGTAGAAGGGGTCGGCGCGAACGCATTCCAATACATGACGGGCGGCGTCGGCGTGATCCTCGGTCCGTTTGGTCCGAACCTTGGTTCGGGCATGAGCGGAGGAAAGATTTTCGTCCTCGATCCTACGCTTTCGAATGTGAATTCGAAGTACGCGCAGGCGTCGGCTTTGACGCCGGACGATGAGATCGAGTTGAAGGCGATTCTGGAAGAGCACGTGCTTCACACGGAAAGCAATCTCGGCAAATTCCTGCTGTGCCAGTTCGATGCAACGCGGTTTAGCGTGATTCGCACGAAGCTGAAGCCGGATTGGTTGCCGGAGTGGGATGAGGAATTGGCAAAGCAGAACCACGAAGTAGGCTAACTCAAGACTGGCCTACTGCCTTACGCCGTTCACGAATCGAAGCGTGGAATGCGAAACCGGTAGGAGGCTACTTACCAGACGCCAAACTGGGTAAGGAGCAGATTTGGCACTCAGATCAGATTAGTTGCTTTAAGCAACTAATCTGATCTATCATATCTTCAAAATATGTCGAAGACTAAACTTTCTAGTCAAGTGGCAGCGATTCGCGAGTTCAATCGCTTCTACACGGCTAAACTGGGGCTGCTTCGCAAGCACCACCTCGACAGTGAATTCTCGCTCACGGAGGCAAGAGTGCTGTTCGAAATTGGTTTGACGCCGGAGACCACGGCACGGAGCCTTGCGGAGCGTTTCGATCTCGATCCTGGCTACTTGAGCCGTGTCATTGCCACTCACACAAAGCGCAGCCTCGTTATTGCAACGCAGTCCGAGATAGATGGACGCGAAAAGCATCTTTCACTCACAGAAGCAGGCTTGGAAGCGGTTAAGGCAATTGATCAAAAATCAGCCAAGGAAGTCGAAATGATATTGTCGTCAGTGAGCCCCAGCGACCGAAAGAAACTGACGGATGCGGTTTCAACCATTCAGTCAATTCTTAGTAAGGACACATTGGAAATCACAAAGCTCACCAACATTGATCCCGACGCCGTCGCTATTATTCACGAATACTACGATGCCGTGGATGTCATCGTCCGAGATCCGGACGAGAAGCTGACGCAGATCGTCGAGGATACGAAGTCGGGGTTCTGGGTTGCGTCGCTCGGCGGTGCGCTGGTTGGGTGCGTGATCCTGCGCCCGTTGCCTTCCGTGCCAAACGCCAGCGAATGCAAGCGCCTGTATGTTCGCCCTGAGGGGCGAGGCAAGCGTATTGCCGACCGTTTGCTGACCGAGATGGAGGACTTCGCGAAGGAGGTTGGGTACGAGTGGGTGTACCTCGATACCCACGACGGATTGCAGGCGGCGATCAATCTGTATCGAAAGCGAGGGTACGAGCCGTGCGAACGGTACAACGACAATCCGCAAGCCACCGTCTTCCTGCGCAAGCGCCTCGATTAGGGCATAATTGGGCCACGCATGAAGGAGCGCGACCCCAAAGCCGAAAAACAGGCCAAGCGCCTCCTCAAGAAAGTCGATGCGGCCACGTTTGGACAGCGCCTCAAACGTCTGCGAATTCGCCAAGGTCTCTCTGTACGGGCGCTGGCCGAGATGGCCAACCTCAACAAGAACTCGATTGTGCGGATAGAGGCCGGGCACTTGGGCTATCCCAGCACGATCATCAAAGTCTGCGAAGCGCTCGGAATCCACCTTGATCGTCTTTGTCGCGGTGATGAAGGCACCGATACGTCCTCGGCGGTTCATCGCCACGAACAAGATCGTTGGTTCGACCTTCAGGGTCTAGTCGAGGGACCAATCGGCGATGCCGAAACCCCACTGTCCCAAGCCGAGCGACGACAATATGCCGAGCAAGGCATTGAAACCCAAATGGTTCTGTTTCAAAGCCGTCCGAGCGGTGGCAAGTTGTGGCCAGGACTTATCGAACTCTACGGACCAAGCCGATCTCGAGCACACCCAGGCGAGGAGTTTGTGTATGTCCTCTCTGGCTCGCTTACCATCATAATCGGGAACGAGAAATTCGATTTAGCTGCGGGCGAGTCAATCGGATTTTGGCCATCGGAGCCCCACAGCTATGCCCCTGCGAAAGATTCGGAGCTTCCGACACGTATTCTCTGCATCCGCATCGACCCCTAGAGAGATTTTGGAACAAAGTGAAAGTACAATACTGTACTAATCTTTGAGTTCAAAATGATTCACTATTTAGCCGTCGTCTGCTTGCATCTCCAAACTTCGCCTTTCCCGCCTGTCGATCCAAAGGAACTCAAGGCCGCTTTGGCTAAGGGGTGGAAGCTAAAGGAGTCCACCGATGACGATAGCGGGGTATTCCGTCGCTTTTTCGTCGCCACCAAGGATGGTCAAGAACAGATCCAGGGGGTCTATCATAGCTGGTTTAAGTCGGGAAAGCCCCGAACCATCGCGTTTTATCGAGACGGCGCACGGCAAGGCAAGGGAACGTGGTGGCACGAGACGGGCAAGAAGTGGCGCGAAGGAACCTACAAAGACGACAAATTCGACGGGATATGGACCACCTGGGATGACGAAGGGCGGAAGATTCAGACGTCGGGGTATAGGGACGACATGCCCGACGGTCCTTCGCAGTTTTGGTCGAGCGATGGCAAAGTCACGGCCGCCGGCACTTACAAGATGGGTGTGCCCGAAGGAAATTGGACCATCTCCGAACACGAGAAGTCGCACCGCTATTCCTTCCGCGACGGGGCCGTTCAGACTCCATCCGAGCCGTCGGTAATGGCAGCAATCGCGCCACCACCTATGACTTTTCCCGCTGGCGCCGATCATCTTAACATCGAGGTCGATCCTCGCACCGAACTCCTCGCTGTTGTACAGAATTTCACCAGTTGGGAGACATCCGGGGCTTTTTCAACCGTCGATGAGCCTTACAAGCGAGACATCGTTCGATGGTTCAGCCCCTACAAAGACCACCCCGCCGTCAAACTCTACGAGTCCATTCTCGATGGCGGAACGAATTTTGCCTTCGATGGTCCAGTCAACTGGATTCTTCATCTTGGCTCCCCTCCCGATTTAGCCGTCATGTCTCCCATCCCCGAAGGGATCGTTCGACGCGGAGGAGGAGCCGAAAAGATAGAGAACCTACGAAAGTCCCTCGTGCAGTTCGCAAAGGACTCGCACTTCGAAGAGTTCTTTCGCGCCCATCGGTCGTTTTATGACGAACTCATCAAGAACTACCGGACCAACTCGCCGGGAGACCCTGCGCTTCGGCTGGTGATGGAGCACTATGGCGAGGTCAAACAGTCGGGCACTGCCGTCATTTGTCCGATGTTTGGTCCGGGAAACTACGGCATTATCGTCCAGGAGCCGACCGGTCCGAAAATCTTCAACGTCGGTGCCCCTTCGTATGAGAATGGCAAATTTACCTACGATCCCAATGTGCTTCAGTCTATGATCTACCACGAGTTCGGGCATTCGTTTTCGAATCCGGCCGTTGACGCCAATCATGCGTGGGGAACCAAGGGTGACTCCCTTTTTCCAATCGTAAAATCCGTCATGGCTCAGCAGGCCTATGGCGATTGGAAGTCCGTCGTTTATGAACTTTTCGATCGGACCAACGAGATTCACCTCGTATCGCTTGGAGGCAATCCGAAGTGGGCTCGGCAGCTTCTCAGCTACTATATCTACAACCGAGGGTTCTGTTGGCTGCCCTACACGCTCCGAAAGCTGATCCAATACGAGAGTAACCGAACGAAGTATCCAACCTTCAAATCGTTTGCGGGCGAAATGGCCAAGGTGTTCGACGAAACTAGGCCAATCGTCATCAACGGAACGATCGTATGCGTTGTCCCGCTTGAATAGAGTTGCATTTCGGGGCCAGGTGGGATAACCTACGATTGCAATGGTGCTCACGAGTGTTGCTGTGGCTATGGTTATGCAGGCAAGTCATTTTGGTACGTACGAAGGAAAGCCGGTTACGCTTTACACGCTGAAGAATAAGCGAGGCATGGTCGCCAAGATCATGGATTACGGCGCGACCGTGGTTTCCCTGACCGCCCCCGACCGCAAGGGCAAGTATGAGGAGGTTACGCTCGGCTTCGACACGTTCGACCCGTATCCGACCAGCAGTCCCTACTTCGGCGCGATCGTTGGCCGAGTCGGCAACCGAATTGCCAACGGCAAATTCACCCTGGACGGCAAGGAATACACCCTTGCGGTGAACAACGGTCCCAACAGCCTCCACGGTGGCCTGAAGGGGTTTGACAAGCGCATTTGGTCGGTGATCTCGAAGCCTTCGGCTATGAACCCGTCGATTACGTTTAAGTACGTGAGCGCAGACGGCGAAGAAGGCTATCCGGGTGAGCTGACGGCGGTGGTGAAGTACACGCTGACGCCGGACAATGCGATGCGGATCGACTACGACATTCGGGCGAAGGCGCACACGATCGCCAACCTGACCAACCACACGTATTGGAACCTCGGCGGTCCGAAAGTGTCGACGATTCTCGATCATCAGATGCAGATCATGGCCGACGCGATTACGCCGGTGGATAGCACGCTGATTCCGGCCAACGGACGGATGGCCGTGCGTGGCACGCCGTTCGACTTCAACAAGCTCACGCGGATCGGCGACCGAATCGAGGACATCAGCAACCAGCAGATCGAGTTTGGCGGCGGATATGACCATAACTTCATTCTGCGAGGTCAGATGGGACAGCTACGAAAGTCGTGCGCTGTTCTTGAGCCGACAAGCGGCCGGTATATGGAGGTTTGGACCACCGAGCCGGGTGTGCAGTTCTACAGCGGCAACTTCCTCGATGGAACGCTTCACGGCCATGGCGGCAAGGTCTATCCGCGACGCGGCGGTTTCTGTCTGGAGACCCAGCACTTCCCGGATTCGGTGAATCAGCCGGACTTCCCGCCGGTCGATGTGTATCCGGGCAAGCCGTACATGTCCACGACGATCTACAAGTTCAAGACAAAGTAGAGATTCGGCGTTTTGCGGGCTCCGGCGGATTCTGCCGGAGCCCATCTTTGTTTTGAACAATCCGCCTCCAGCACGGCACTCACTACCAGATGCTCACTGCGTTTCTCATTCTTCAGCAAGTCACACCGACGGTTCCGATCGGATCGCCGATTAGCCAAATCGGCGTTAAGGCTCCGGGGCAGTACACCGTCACGCGGTCCCAGAAGTCATTCCCGACCATTTCCTCGCTCAGCAAGAAGCGACGGGAGACTTTCAGCGGCATGGTTTACGTCGTGTGGACTTCGCGGAGCAATATCAAGATGCCGTTTGTGCCGTTCAGGAACGGCAAGCGGGTGGGGATCAAATACGACGACCCCTTTGCCGGACAGACACTGGCCAAGTTCCTGCAGAGCCTTGGACCAAAGGCGAATCCAAAATGGTCGGACGATACGATGACGGGCTTCCAAGTCTCTCTCCCCGGCGACGAGAAGCGGGTGCCGAAGGATGATTGCGCTTTGATCGGCAGGCAAATCACGATCACCATTGAGCATGGCAAGGTGACTCATTGCGTGCTTTCGAACCACAAGTAGTTAGATCTGGGTGGCCAGGGCTTCGGGAAAGAGTTGTTCGGTGGTCGCTTTGCCACCGATGGCCGTTCCGTCGGTGAGGGCGGTTGCGGCCCCCGCGGCGAGACCCCAGCGAAGGGCTTCCTCGGCAGACTTCCCTTCCACCAACGCCCACAGCATTCCCGCGATCATCGAGTCGCCGCTCCCGATGGTACTTTTCGGATGGACTTTCGGGCTCTTGCCAAGGAACGTTCCTTCTTGGCAAGCCATCACGGCTCCCTTCTCTCCCCGGCTGATGACGACATAGCGGTGCCCGCCGCCGATCTTGGCGTAGAGTTCCTTTGCTGCGGCGATGACGTCCTCGTCGGATTCGATCGGACGCCCGAGAAGGCGACCAGCCTCCTTGCTATTGGGCTTGATGAAGTCGGGATCAGCCTTCAGGCCCTCGGCGAGCACGGCTCCGTCGGCATCGATGACCACCTTGGCACCCGCCTTTTTGGCGATGAGGGCAAGTTGGTAGAAGGCGTCCGTGCTCAAGCCGGGCGGTAAGGAGCCTCCGAATGAGACCCAAGTCGCCTTGGTCGCCAGAATCTCTACCGACTCCACCAGCGCTTTCCATTCGTCGTCGGAGATGGTCGGGCCCTTTTGATTGAAAGTGGTGGGCGGATCGTCGGAATTGTCTTCCACCGAGAAGTTGGTGCGGGTCTCGCCCGCGATCTGCACGAAGCCATCTTCGACCCCTTCTTCTTCCATCACGTGGCGGATGAAGGCGGCAGTGGCTCCACCGAGGAAGCCGGTCGCGATGGTTTCGCCGCCGAGATGGGCATAGACACGCGAGGTGTTGAGGCCCTTCCCGCCAGCGTCCTTTTCGGAAACGAGCACGCGGTTGGTGTCGTTCGGCAGGAACTTGTCCACCCTCAGCAGGTAGTCGACGCAGGGGTTGAGGGTGACAGTGAGGACCATCTGTTTAGTTTACAGTTTGGAGTTGGAAGTTGGAAGTTAGGAGATCAGAGAGAGCCACGATAGGTCCGCCGACCGCCAACTCCAAACTCCCAACTAAGTTACTGCGCCATGACTTCGGCCAGGAGGAGCTTTTCGGGATCGATGGTGCGTTCGGTGCTGAGGACGTAGGTCAGTGGGTGCGAGACCAGCTTACTGCCATCGACACCGGCCATTTCGCCTCGGAATCCGCTCAGGAGTCGGTTGGTGGCCAGGGCACTGAGGCGGAGGGCTAGGACGCGATCGAAGACGGTCGGGCTTCCACCCCGCTGGAGGTGTCCCAGTACGAGGTATCGGCAGTCGAAGCCGGTGTTCTTCTCGATGAACAGCTTGACGTCGCTGGCTCGCGCGGCACCTTCGGCGACGACGATGATCGAGCTTTTCTTTCCTCGATCCGCCGCCGAGCGCAGGTTCTTGCAGATATCCAGAAGCGAGTATGGGACTTCGGGGATCAGGATGGCCTCTGCGCCGCCAGCTAAACCTGACTCGATCGCGATAAATCCGTTGCGACGGCCCATGACCTCGACCACGAAGACGCGCTCGTGGGAGTAGGCGGTGTCGCGCAGGCGGTCGATCGCCTCGACGGAAATGTTCACGGCGGTGTCGAAGCCGATAGAGAAGTCGGTGCCGGAGATGTCGTTGTCGATGGAGCCAGGCACGCCCATGACCGGAAATTGGAATTCTTCTTGCAGCTTTAGCGCACCGGTCAGCGAGCCGTCGCCGCCGATGACCACCAGCCCTTCAACTTTATTCTTGCGAAGGTTATCGAGAGCTTTGACTCGGCCGTCGGGTGTACGGAATTCGGCGCTTCGGGCCGAGCGAAGGATGGTGCCGCCGCGGTCGATGATGCCGCCCACAACCTTCGAGTCCATCACTTGAGACTCATCGTTGATGACGCCTTCCCAGCCGTGCGCGAAGCCGATGATCTCGGTGTTGCGGTAGAGCGCGGCTCGAACCACGCCCCGAATCGCCGCATTCATTCCAGGCG
Source organism: Armatimonadota bacterium (assembly GCA_016125185.1). Classification (NCBI taxonomy): domain Bacteria; kingdom Bacillati; phylum Armatimonadota; species Armatimonadota bacterium. The sequence goes on from WGMG01000002.1 coordinate 68,812, forward strand.
CGTCCCCTCCGCTCGTAATCACACCAATTCGCTTCACGTACCAGTTCATTATGCCCAAAACGCGCCATACTATTCGCGTGATCTCGGATCGGCTTGCGCAACCAGTTGGGCGATTCATGCGCCCGTGCGTCTGCGCGGAACAGTCGATGAGCATCCATCTCGCCATCGAAAAGATGCGCGAGTCCGGCCAGGAAGTGATTCCGGTCGTGAACGAGGGACACCTAGTTGGGCTCCTGACCGAAGCGGGAATTCTGCGCTACGTGGGCGATGGGGCCTCGCCCAATGACGCTGTTAGCGACTATATGTCGCCGACGACGCCGATCCTCAATCGCAACACGGGTGCGGAAGCCCTGCGGCAGTTGGAGGCGACGCCGATCTTAGTGGTGGTCGACGGCCATGATGTCGTATGCGGCTTAGTAGCCGCTTCGAACTTTGTCGGCACGGTTCCCGAGAAACCTCGACCGCCGATGGTGGGGGGGATGGCGACGCCGTTTGGCGTGTATTTGACCAACGGTGCGGTGATGGGTGGCAAGAAGGGGTGGTACCTGGTCACGACCGGCTTCTTCCTTATCGCGATCTTTCTTGTCGGCGACTTTCTTACTGACCTGATCGGTCGGTATGTTCCAGAAACGACGCTTTGGAATACGTTCCTTAATATCGTTCCGTTTCTTGTCATGGTGCTGGCTTTTCGCATTCATCCCATCGCCGGATACCACGCGGCCGAACACCAGGTGGTCCACGCCATCGAGCGGGACGAGGAGATTACGCCGGAGGTTGTGGCGCGGATGCCCCGGGTGCATCCACGGTGCGGAACCAACCTCGCGGTCGCCGCAGCAATCTTTTCGGCCCTCGCCTTTAACCCTTGGTTCGGCAACGACCGGAGTGCGGTTTTCCTTGGCCTTTTCTTCACGATTATGCTTTGGAAACCGCTCGGATCCCTCGCGCAGTACTGGATCACGACCAAGAAAGCGAACGCCAAACAGATTGCCAGCGCGATCGAAGCGGCCAAAGAACTACTGGCAAACTACGAGGTCGCGCCGAGCCGAACGCCTAGTCCATTTCAAAGAATTTACACGAGCGGGCTCCTGCATGTAATGGCTGGTTCGACGGCGGCGTTATTAATAGCGGTGCTAATCGGGATGCTGACCGGAGTGGTCCTTGTCACGTTTTAGGTATCCTATGAGATTGCTGTGGCTATTCTGAGCTCTATCGTCCTTGCCCTCGCGATTTTGGTCGCAATCTTTTTCTCGTTGATTGTCCTCATTACGGGAAAGGGCGACGCGATGGGCGGTGGCAGCAGCGTCCGCACGACTTATAAGGGCAAAGCCACTTTCGACGACATCATGTCGCAGATGGCGCTTTATTCCGGCATCGCGTTTATGGGGCTGGTTCTGCTCTACAACGTCGTCTCCGAAAAGGTTCAGGCTCAAGAGGCTATGCCATCTGCACCGATCACGGCACCTGCGAATAACGTTCCGGCCGTCAACACCCCGGTGACGAATACGCCAGCCGCCAACACGCCTGCATCCAACACTCCGTCCTCTAACTCGACGGCTTCCACGTCCTCCGCGACGACGCCTTCGACGAACTCTCCGGCGGCCGCGAACAACAAGTAGTCCGCCCCGGACTGCCAGGTACCCTTACACCGTGATCGAGATTCATGGCGCTCCGTTCGACCTCGGCGGCGCTCGACAAGGGAGTCGGCTCGGACCGGACGCACTGAGGCTTGCGGGCCTCATTCCTTCGCTTTCTTCGACGGGTCAGACGGAAATCGTCGACCTCGGCAACTTACCCACCGACCTGCACGCGGAAGCGGGACCGGGAATCCCCTTCGCCAAAGCGGCAGGCGATGTCATCGTGCAGATCAAAGAACTCACGTCTCGAATCGTGGATCGTGGCAGCTTCCCAATCATGCTCGGAGGAGAGCATTCGATGGCCGCCGGTCCAATCGCGGCCCTTCTGGACCGATACGGCGACGAACTTGCGGTGCTGTGGATCGATGCGCACGCCGACCTGAACTACCCTGGAATTTCCCCATCGATGAATATCCACGGGATGCCGTTGGCGCTCTTGGCTGGCCTTTCCAGTGGGATGTCGGGCGCGGTCGACCAGGATTGGAACGAATTGAAGGAGCGCGTGGTCGGGCACACTCTTAAGCTCGACCAGGTTTGCTGGTTCGGCTTGCGGGACGTCGATCCTGGCGAGAAGCAGTTGGCAAAGCAAGGCTTCCCCATCACCATGCATGAAATTGACCGGTACGGTGTGCTGGGATGCTGGGGCAAAATCGACGAACGGCTCCGAAAGAACGGTTGTAAGTACCTCTACATATCGCTCGATGTGGACGCGATGGACCCGATTTTGGCCCCCGGCACCGGAACAGCGGTGCGTGGAGGTCTGACCTATCGCGAAGCGCACTTCTTGGCGGAGTTGATCTGCCAATCGTTGAACACGCCAGATGGGTACATACTGGTAGGGATGGATGTGGTCGAGGTGAGCCCGATCCACGACCGGAACAACGAGACGGCGACGGTGGCGGCGGAGTGGGTAGCGTCGCTCTTCGGCAAGAGCATTTTAGGATGATGATTGAGAACGGCAAGCGAATTCTGAAGCAGGAGGCCGAGGCGGTTCTGCACTGCGCAGCGAACCTGGATGGCGGATTTGAGACGGCGGCGGAGTGGATTCTTAACTGCACCGGCCGCGTGATCTGCTGCGGGGTCGGGAAGTCGGGTCATATCGCCAATAAGACGGCGGCGACGCTCGCCAGCACGGGCTCGCCTGCGTTCTTTATGCACGCGGCGGAGGCGGTTCATGGCGATCTGGGGATGGTCACCAAAGACGACATCATGCTGGTCTACACGCACAGCGGCGAGACCGACGAACTCGTGCGCCTGTTTCCAAGCTTTAAGGCGTCGGGCGCCAAGACGATTTTGATTACGGGTAGGCCGACCAGCACTGCCGCGAGGCTGTCCGACCTGGTGCTCGACACGGGAGTCCGCGAAGAGGCATGTCCGAACAACCTAGCGCCCACCACGAGCACGACGGTCATGATCGCCCTCAGCGATGCGCTCGCAATCTCAGTGATGGAGGCGCGCGGCTTTGGCAAAGAGGATTTTGCCCGGTACCACCCGGCGGGCGCGCTGGGCAAGCGGCTCTTGTTGAGAGTCGAGGACGTGATGCGCTCTCACGACGACATCGCGATCGCCTCGCCAAGTAACACGGTGTTGGAGATCATGCAGAAGATCGCAAACGCGGGCGTGGGCGCGGCGTGCGTGGTCGACGATAGCGAGGCACTGATCGGGTTCATCACAGAGGGCGACATCCGCCGCCAACTGCTGAAGCAACCAATCGAGATTGAGACCCAGGCTCAGCAGTTCATGAATACGACGCCGTCGGTAATCGAGCCGGACCTGCTCGCCATCGAGGCGCTTGAGGTGTTTCAGAACTCTCCGTTCAAAATCGGTGAAATGCCGGTGGTCAAAAATAGAAAGGTCCTTGGGCTTTTGATGCTCAAGGACCTTTTGCGTTCCGGAATCGTGTAGTTTATTCTTCGGCGGCGGGAGCGGCTGGTGCCGGAGCCGGAGCTTCGGATCGTCGAGATTCACGCTTTTCGGTGTTCATCTCGGTGACGACGAACGGGATCAGCGCCATTTCTCGGGCTCGCTTGATCGCCTTGGCAACCTGTCGTTGCTGGCGGGCGGTGGTACCGCTCTGTCGCGACGAGATCATCTTGCCGCGATCGTTAATAAATTTTCGGAGAAGGGCGACGTCCTTGTAATCGACGACCTCAATCTTGTTGAGGGTGAGGTAGCTCACCTTTCGCTTGCGTCGCGGACGTGCTTTCGACGAAACGTCGGCGTCCTTGTCCTTCATGGCGGCTTCAACCGTCAATGCTTTGTTCAGATCTTCACTCATGCTCGTGGTCTCCAGGCGGGGGCTTGCGCCCCGAGCGGTAGACGAGGAGTATACCTGAGATCGGGAGTTGGGAGTTGGCCCCGATAGATCGGGGTCTCCGCTTCGCTCCGAGAGTTGGCTAGAGGCTTGCGACTTTCAAGTCAATCGATCTGATTGGCGATCTTCAGCAAATTGTGCCAACTCGACTGGAGGTCCGAGATGAGCGGGGTTTGGGCACGGGCGATGGGGACGAGTTCTAGGTCGATGTCGGCCGCGATGATAGCCTCGACGCCGACCGGCGCCTCGACCAAGACTCGACCAAGTGGGTCGCAGATCATGGAGCCGCCAATGAACCCTTTGCCGCCTTCGTGGCCCACCAACTGGGCGAGGAAAGTGAACACACCGTGCTCCTCGGAGATGGCTCGCACCAGGCGTTGGTAGCGCTCGTGATTCTCGATATGCTCGCTCCGAAAGCCACGCGCGGGCGAGGCCGACGGAATGATCATGGCGGTCGCCCCGGCGACGGCGTTCAGCGTTGGGAACACGGAGTGCCACACATCTTCGCAGATCATGAGCGAAGTCCGGCCAACGCTGGAATCGAGGACGCAGAGGTCGGTGCCTTTCGACACAAACCGGTCCTCGTCAAACACGCCGTAGGTCGGCAGAAAGAACTTCTGGTATGCCTTGATGAGCTGAATGCGACTGCCATTGAAGCGGCAAAAGGCGGCCGAATTGTAGATATTGCCACCCAGAACTTCATAGAATCCGACTACGAATTCGAGCGGAGACTTGATTCGTCCCTCGACCCGGTTCTGAAGCTTTTGCACCAAGCTTTCGGCGCTTAGCGCGAGTTCGACCACGCCGCCTTCAAGAAAATAGCCAGTGGTGCTGGTCTCGGGGAAGAGGGCCAGTTGAATACCTTCGGAGGCACACTGCACCAGGTGGTCGGCGATGCGATCAAGATTGACCTCCAGTTTGCCTTTATCCGGAGAAAATTGAACAATACCGACGCTGACTGACACGCTACCTCTTGTATACCAGTTCGAGATATTCGGGAGTTGGTTTCAGACGCGAAATGAGCTACGGCGATTCGCTTGGATGCCAAGTGGCGAGGCGGTCGAAACCCGAGCCGCCGACTGCGGTTCGGACCAGTTGGATCATGCCCGCGCTGGAGTCACCCCAGGTCGTGAGGACGAGACGCTTCTTGGCCCGTGTCATCGCCACGTACTGTAATCGGACCAGTTCTTCGCGTTCTTTGGCGGCTTTTTGTGTGCGGAGGTACTCGGCAGCGTAAGTGGATTTGCCGCGTAGCCAGTAGCCGATCCAGCCCGTGTCGGCATCGAAGATCGGCGAGAAAATCGGGGGCGATTTGTGGTCCATTCCGTCGGCGATGATGACTGTATCCCACTCGAGCCCCTTGGCTTTATGGATGGTCATGAGGGTGACCAACTCTTCGGATTCGTCGGTCGTAGCGGCGTCACCCTCGTCGTGGCGCAGGCGCTCAATGTTGCGGATCAACTCGGCGAACTCGCGAGCCGAAAGCTCGGGCGAATCCATCGCTAGGAGCAAGAGCTTGCGGACGTTTTCGATTCTACGCCGCCCCTCGGGAAGCGACAAAAGGTTCAAGAACAGGTCGGATTTATTGATGATTTTGGAAAGGACTTCCGACGCGGGGACGTGGTCTACCTGTGCTCGCAGGTCGAGGAACCAGGGCATGAATCGATCTAGTTTTTGCTGGTCCTCGGGGTCCAACTCCTGGTCCTGCTGCGGCTTGGCGAGAAGGACGATGGCGTCGAGCGAGAGCCCGACGATGGGACTGCGAAGCGTCGCCAACCATGCAAAGTTTTCATGCCGCGATGAGACGGCAAGGAGTGCGTTGACGAGATCGCGAACTTCGGACCGGGCGAAGAACTGCGATTGCCCCGCGTTCATACGGACGCCGATGCCTCGTCGCTTCAGCGCAGCCTCGATGGCTTCGGCCTCGCGATGGCGACGAATGAGGATGCAAATGGAGTTTAGATTTACTCCGCTCGCCTTTTGCTGAGCCACGTATTCCGCCAACTCATGCCAGTTCGATTTCGACGTAAGATGGATTCGCTCGACGGCGTCGTAGGTCACGTCTTCGTCGAAGTCCTCGTAAGTGCCAGACAAGAAGTAGTCGGCTCCGAACGCCTGACTGAAGACGACATCGACCATGTTGATGATCGTTTTGTCGGACCGGAAGTTGCGCGACAGCTTGAGGAACCCTTGACGAGCGCGGTCCTTGAACATCGCGACGTCCGCATTGCGGAATGCGTAGATCGACTGTTTGCCGTCTCCGACCAGCATTTTCGATTGGCTGTCGATGGCATCGAAGAGGCGAAACTGATTGCGGTTGAGGTCTTGCGATTCGTCAACAATAACGTGGAGAAACTGATCCGAAACGCGGTGGCGCACTTGCGGTGAGGTCTCCAACAGACGTACCGCGCGACTCTCCAACCCGTCGAAGTCGATCATCCGCTCGGCGCTCAGCATCCGCTCGTATCCGGCCCAGGCGTAGAGGGCGAGTTGAGCGAGGCCGCAGGTCAGGTTCGCGATGGTCAACTCGTCGTCCTGCACGGTTCGCAACCATGAGTACTTCGTCTTCTCGCCGCGAATTTTCCCCGCTTCTTGGTAGGCGACGTCCCGCCAAGGGACGCCGATGGTGCTCGCGATGGCATTGCGCATGTATTCCGGCAGGTGCTTGATCAGTTCCTCTTGGGTCACTTCCAGAAAGTGCTCACCGGACTGGTAGAGGTCCTCAAAATACGACGGCTCGTGGCCACTAGATCGCATCTGGTTAAGGATTTTGATCGCCTCGCTTTCCAGCTTTTCGTAAGCACCGATCTGTCCGTATTCGGCGCGGCCCACGGTCGCACGAACGAACATGGCGATGAGTTCGTTATCGTCATCCTCGGCCGAATTGATCACGAACCGGACGGCGTCACGCTTGAGTCGATCCGACTCTCCGCCTCCGGCCAGTTCGAATTTCGGGTCCATTCCCGCCTCGACTGAGTTCTCACGCAGGAGCTTTTCATAGAACGAGTGGATCGTCTGGATCGGACCAGTTTCCGCCTCTTGGGCCTCTTCGAACAGCTCCTTCTCAAACAGCCGGTCGACGATTCGCCGCTTCATTTCGGCGGCCGCCTTGTTGGTGAAGGTGATGGTGAGAATCTGCGAAGGGCGAACGCCGAACTCCTGCACGAGGCGGAGGTAGCGTTCAACGACGACAAACGTCTTGCCTGAGCCGGCCGACGCCACAACGACCGAGGAACCCTCGTTTTGGGCGATGATGTCGACCTGTTCTTGGGTGGGCTTATTAGCCACTTGTGCCTCCACCGAAGTCGAAAATGTCGTCCGAGCTGCCCAGTGACTGGCGGCACAGATCCGCGTAGGAGCAGTAGGTGCAGTGGTCGCCGGCACGAGTCGTCATCTGCCCTGAAACCGCGATCGCTTTCGGGTTTCGAAGAAGGTCCTTCATGCGGTCAGCGAGTTCGATTTTGTTGCCAAACTGCCGCGACAGATTTAGGACCAGGAACTGCTCTCCTTGCTTGTTGAGGTGCGTGAACTCCGAGAAAAGCAGGGTGGTGCGGTGATCGCTCAGGCCATCGATCTCAAGTCGAACTTCGGAGACACCCTCCCAGGCGGATGCAAAATACATCCCGTATTCGGACAGGTAGAGGTCGATGGCGGCCTCCTTGGTGTCCTTTGGCGGCGTGCGGCGGTAGAGGTGGACGATCCGTACGCCATCTTGGTCGGTGATACCTTCGACCTTGCCGCTCAAGCGGTACTTGAAGCGCTCAGGATTGAGCTGAGGATCACCAAACTTGACATCGAGGACCGTGTTTCTGGGATCGCGACCCCATAGGTCGCGGGAGGCGAATTCGCGTTCGACCAAGCCTTCGACGAGCCGCGTGGAGCCGTGGTACATCATCTCAAACTCCCACGCAGGCAGGCGGGGCCGAAGTTCGTCCAGGTATTCGTCCAGCACGCGCTTTATCTCCGCCCTCGCGGCGCGGATATCAGAGATGGTCAGCAGTTGGGCTCTTCGCGGGACTTCGAGGAGCCAACCCCAATGGTCGTTTGCCTGCTGTTGCTCGGGGAGGAGGCGTTCGGCGGAAAATTTGTAGTTGCACTCGACCAGCGAGCGGAGGGAACGCGGGTTGACGTCAGCCATGTCGAAGCGAACGGTCTCGACGGCACGCTCGTCTTTCAGCACGTTATCGACCGACTGCAGAGTGGGATGCTGGATTCGTTCGGCGATAGCGATGTCGCGGGGAGATTGGCACTCATCGACCGGCGGCGTAAGCAACCGTCGAGGATGGACGACGGCCCCCTCAATTCCGCAGATGCGCTTAACCTCCTCCAGGTAAAAGGCGGGAACATTGTCGGATTCACCGTCCGACATCGGATAGCTGAAGTAGAGGGCCTTTGCCGGGCAGGCACAGACTCGGTAAAAGAGGTCGCGCTCACTCCGCGCGATGTCGAAGGAGTCGTTCATGGGGGGGCCGTCTATCAGTTCGGACAAGCGGCGCTTGAGGTCGTCGCTGAGAATCGCGTCCTCTGACCGGCGGCGCGGGAATGAGCCTTCGAGCATGCCGAGGACGAAAAGATTATCGATGTCGCTCAGCTCTTCGGGCGAAGAAACCAACAGCACCCCATCGCCAGTGCTGGGGACGCTGACGTCGCTCATCCCCCAGACGCGCTCAGCGTGGGAAAGCCAGTCGTGATACGTCATTGGATCGGGCGTCTGGATGAGCTGAATCGTGGCATCCTGGGCGAGATTGGAGAGCATTGAGGTTTGGGCACGAAGGTCACGCTCTTGGGCGTTGTCAAGCCATGGAGCGGACTCAAGGAAGGTCTTGAGCTCTGAATGCCAATCTGCCGGTCCTCGTGCCTTCTCGAAACAAGTGGTGCGGAACGTGCGAAAGTGGCTCAGCACGACGCGGACACTGTCGTCGATCTCGGTCGAATGGTCGAGGTAGTTGCCGAGGGCTTCCCAGTCCTTCTCAGGTCCGTGGTGAACTTCATTAAGGAGTTGGGTGAGATCGTCAATACCGAAGTAGGAGGTCCTGAGTGGCGTCGCGAGGACGCGAACGTCATCCGACGCGACCGCCTTGAGTGCAGCCAGCGTGACCTTAGCGAAGCCGCTCGCGAGGAGCGGGATTCGGCGTCGGCTCTCGACGGGTACGCCCAAGCTCTCGCCAGCGTGGAGCAGGATTGGGCCGTATTTGTCGAGATTCCGCGTCAGGATGGCGGTCGCGGCGTAATCGCCGATCTCTAAACACCGCCGCAATGCCCATTCACATTCCGCGAGCGGATCGCCGCAACAGTGAAGCTCGACCCAGTCGAGGTCTGCCCCCGAATATTTTTCTTTGGCGAAAAGGTTGTTGATGAGACGACTTCCCTCTCCCGGCTCGGCGGGACTAACTTCCAGTTCTGCGGCAACCACCTTCGACAGTTGGAAGATGTCTCCATCGGTGGCGTGACGGTCGAGGATAACCTCGACCTCCGCCCCTTCCTCGACCAGCCACTTGATCCAGCGAATCGCCATCGGGTGGACCGTACTGCCCATGAAGAACTGAAGGCGCGAATCCTGGCCGTCGGTATCGATATTTGTATCCAGGCACTCGGCGATCATCTTGGCGACGATGGTGGCGTTCGCGCGTTCCAGCAAAGAGATGACCTCGTTGAAGATTTCGATCAGCTCGCCGATCTTGGCAAGACCGGTTTGAGCCGCCAGACGTTGGACGTCCACCGTGTTGGCGCCGATAACGCCCCAGTGCCCCAGTTCGCGAAAAGCTTCCAGCAGGCACTCATGGAAGCCGGGCATATCTGCCACCTTGCGGAACGGGCTATCCGACCCAATTTCTGAGCAAACGATGGAAATGGCGGTGAGAATTTGGCGCGAAGTCGCGATGAGACGCGGCGGCATTCCGGTGAGGAGGTGCACCTGGCGAACGACTTCGCCGAACGATTTGACGTCGACCATCGTTTGGTCGCCCAACTGCGCGCGGAGCATCGGCAACTGAGAGTCGTTTAGGGAGGTCACAAGGCCATATTCGTTTTGCCCGAACCTCTGCACCAGTCGAGTTACGTTTTTGGGCCCAGGAATGATGCTAATCACGTCCAAACGACCCTTCGGCATGGCGTTATCAAGTGTAACATGAGCAAGTGCCTCCGCGCATTTGGAATCTTCGACGACAGCTGCTAGGAAACGTTATTCCCCTTCTCTTCGGCATCGTCGTCGGGGTCTTTATGTTCGTGCTCCCGCTGGCCCTGCGAATTGTGGCGGGAATCGCGGCTGCCTATTTTGGTATCAATGTCTGGGGCTTCTACGAAAATGAGAAGATCGATCGGGAGTTGCGCAAGCTCACCCAGTCCAACGGAGAGTTGATCGGGTTCGTCTATCTTCAGCCCCCAACGATGTACGACGCCCACGCCGAGGTCGGCATCCTGACCGTGGCAGAGAGCTACTTGGAGATCTCTTCGGAGCGGGGTGGCATTGTCCTCAATCGGAGCGATATCGTGGCCCTCAACCGACGATACAACATCCATTCTGTGCTTCTGCTCGGCGGCTGGATCGTACTGGAACTCAAGAACGGCTCCGAGTTCAAATTCGAGAGCCGGAAGTTCCCAACTATGCACATGAGCAAGCTACGGACGGACCAGCTCTTTCTCGACCTGGCCTTGTGGCACGGCGAACCGGAGAAGTGGCGGTCGATGGCCAAATATGAAAAAAGCCCCGCCTAAGCGGGGCTTCTTTGTTATCCCAGATTCTTCTCTTAGCCGCGGAGCAGCGAGAGGACGGACTGACCACCCTGGTTGGCCTGACCCAGCATCGCCATACCGGCTTGCTGCATGACCTGAAGCTTGGTGTAGTTCGTCATTTCGGACGCGACGTCGAGGTCTCGGATCGCGCTCTCAGAGTTCGAGAGGTTCTCCTTCATGCTCTGGAGCGATCGGTTGTTGGATTCCAACGTGTTGCGCTGGAAGTTACCGATTCGACCTCGCATCTGGCTGACTTCGTCGATCGCCTTGTCGAGAACCGACAGAGCGGACGTAGCACCGGCCGAGGTGGTGATGTCGAGGTTAGCAACCGTAAGACCGGAAGAAACACCCGAACCGAGCTGGTTGGCGCTCATGTTTCGCAGAGCGAGGTTAGCCGTGGTGTTCGCAAGGAATCCGATCTGGAAGGCCGAATCCGCTGCGATGACCTGGCCCATGAGGGCGGTACCCGTGGTGTTGCCACCCTGGGTGATGACGAGTTTGTTGCCGTTGGCATCCGACAGAGTCAGACCATCGGCTCCGGCTCGACCGCCGGTGAAGAGGACGTTCTGGCCGCCGACCGTGATGGTCGCTGCCGCGTCCGTTCCCTGAACGCTCGCCGAGGTGTTCGCCGCCGAAGAAACTGCGCCGGACGTATCGACGAAGTTGATCGATCGGTTGGTACCCGTCTGAGTCTGCGTGAAGATCAGCTGGTTCGAGGAGTTGAACGAAGCGGTAACGCCCGTCTGGCCCGAAGCCGCGTTGATCATCGAAGCGACGTTGGCACCCGAAGTACCGGCAGAGATCGAGAAGCTCACACCGTTGATGCTGATCGAACCCGACGCAGCTGCACCGGTGGTGAGAAGCGCCGTCGCAGTGTACAGAGCCGAGGTGGCTGCCGTCGTCTGGTTGATCGTGATCAGACCAGTCTGCGTAACCGTCGTGCTGTTGGCCGTACCGCCGAAGCTGAAGCCAGCAACCTTCGAAGTGTTCGAAATCTGGGTCGTGACACCAGCGGAACCGTCGAGAAGCTTTCGGCCAGAGTAGCTGGTCGAGCTAGCGATTCGGTTGATCGAGCTGATGATCGAGTTGAGCTGGTCCTGGTTCGCAGCGAGCTGCGTGGACGTCAGAGTTGCCGAGTTGCCCGAGGCGACGGCGAGGCTTCGCGCATCGTCCAGAAGCTGGTTCATTTCACCAAGCGCGTTCTCAGCGGTCTTGGCGTAGTTCATGGCTTCCGTGTTGTTGCGAGTCGCAGCATCCATCGAGGCGATCTGAGAGCGGAAAAGCTCCGAGGAGATGAGACCCGCAGGGTCATCCGACGCATCCGAAATGCGAAGACCCTTGGAAAGTCGATTCATCGACTTGCTCATCAAGTTCGAGACATTGGAAACGCTATTGTAAGCGCCCAAAGCTGCAATGTTGTTGTTAATCTGAAATGACATTCGATCCTCCGTGACTGTCGGGCCACTTCCTCAGCGTCTCAGCTTTGGTTCAAATCCTCCCCAGGACTTGGTACCGTTGGGATGACCCACCCTCAGCACACTGAAGCATTTCCACCTGGCTGAAATTTCTTTACCTGGTAAAAACACCGTGATTTTTCGAACCCGACAAAATTACTAGCTGGCAATCTTAACAGGTGCGGAGCAATAGCTTTTGAAACTTAGGTACTTGGCTTCACGGCCAAGGGAACCAGACCGCCGCTCAGAATTTCGTCTTCGTAGGTGTAAACGCCAGCGAAGCGGGCGTGCGAGCCGCCTTGGACGATCCAAGTATGATTAATCTTTTCTGGGTGCTCCAGAACCGTGTGCGAGTGACCGCCAAAGATGATATCGATATCTCCACACTGCTCGGCCAAAAGGCGATCCTGGCTGTATCCGATGTGGGTGAGGGCGATCAAAAGGTCAACATGGGGTCGGACTTCCTGAGCCAACTTGATGGCTGTTTCGATGGGATTGGTCCAGCGGCAGAACCAGGCGCCGGACGTCTTCATCTTGTCGGTTGCCATTGCCACCATCGTGCTGATCACACCAATCTTGAAGCCATCCTTTTCGAGGCGGAGGGTTCGAGGGAGCACTTCTTTCCCGCCTTTGAACCCCATGTTGCCAGCGAGGACGGGATGCGTGTGCCCTTCGATCTTCTTCTCGAACGCCGAGCGGAGGGGATGGGTTTCTCGGTTGCCGAGCACGGAAGCGGTGCATCGCAGGGACGCGAAAGCGCCCCATACTGGGTCGGCATCTAGCGGGATTGCCAGGTTTCCGGCCTTGATGGCGTCGCCCGAGTCGAAATAGAAATCCGCTTCGTCCCGGAGGGACGTCAGCTTGGCCGCGACCTCCTCGTCTAATTTGCCGTGGAAATCGTTCGTATGCAGAAATCGAAGCTTCATGACCGAGGATCGAGCAATACGAATATACTGGAAACACCGATGAAAAAGATTCTCCTGGCCCTCGCCGCCGCCAGCCTGTTGGTTCCGGCGTTCGCCCAGAAACCTGTCAAGAAGGACCCGACGGAAATCACTTGCGCCGTCATGAAGGGCGACAAGGTCAATATCGCCAAGGCGTTGAAGACCAAGATGTACGCGGACTATAAGGGCCGCCGATACTTCTTCTGCTGTGCTGCGTGCAAGCCGCAGTTCCTGAAGGACCCGGCCAAGTTCAAGGACTCACCCAGCGTTCCGGCTCCAAAAGAGTCGACCAAGAAGAAGAAGGGTTAACCCAGCGTGAAAAAGCCCGTCCGAATCGGACGGGCTTTTTTGATTTATGGCTGATAGCCGTCGGTGAGAGTTTTGAGGAAAGCCACCAAATCGGTCTGCTCTTGAGCCGTCAAGTGGAGGTCTCCAAGCTCTTCGTCATTGACGCCCTCGTCGCACTCGGGAGGACCAAATCCGCCGAGGTCGCGCTGGTTGTAGAAGCGAACCACGTCTTCCAGCGTGGTAAAGACGCCATCGTGGAAGTACGGACCGGTCATCGCGATATTGCGCAGCGTTGGGACCTTGAACCGTCCGTGGTCACCGGGTCGGCTTGTGGTATCCGACAGGCCGAGGTCCACGAAGCTGTTGCCGTCAGGGTTGTTCCACGACGGCTGGCTGTAAAACGGATTGTTCGTGTTCTTGGGCAGGCCGATGTTGTCATACGAGAAGTCGGTAAAGAGCGGCGGCTCGCCGTGCGGGCCAGGCCGGTTCGGATGGCATGCCGCGCAGTTGCCCTTGTTCGGCTCTTCGAAGACGTGCAGCCCACGCATCTCGGCGTCGGTCAGTTGGACCTTGCCCTTCAGATATTGGTCGTACTTGGAGCTGAACGGATGGAAGACATCCGTTCGTTCGAACGCCGCGATCGCGTCGGCCAAGTCGTCGTACGCCTTCTCGGTGTCGGAGAACACGTCGCTACCGTACACCTTGCGGAACTGCTCCGCCAGCGGGCCCGTGCGAATCTTGTCGATGACTTCCTGCTTTGAGCCGTTGTGCATTTCCGCCGGGTTCAGGAACGGCCCTTTGGCCTGCTCCTCAAGCGTGGCCGCACGCCCATCCCAGAACTGGCCGCCGATGTAGTCGCCTTCCTCCGCGCTAAATCCAAACTTTGGCGAGAACGACATGTACATTGCCGTCGGCACCTGGCGCTTACCAAAGACGCCGGGAAGAACGCCCTGCGCAGTGACCGTTCCCCTCGGATCGGTAAAGAAACTGCCCGGGTCGTGACATGTGCCGCACGACTGACCACCAGGACTAGAGAGACTTGTATCGAAGAACAAAGCTTTGCCTAGATCTTCTTTGCTTGCCGTTGAGCTAGAAAGCGTGCCAGCGCATCCGCTCATGAAGATGCCGGTCGCGAACGTACCAGCCCCCACTAAAAGTATCCACCCCTTCATACCAGACAAAATTATCATGTTTGCCACCGTTTGTGTAGCCCATCCGGGGTACCTCTAATGAGAATCTAATAAGACAAAAGACCCTTCCCGCCTTGTTAGATAAAACGTTTTTGCTGTACAGTGTAGTGCGAGCGGGCACTTCGGTCAAATCTCCATCGCTGGTTCGTATCGGGTGCCCCGCTCTCACCGCTATAGTCCTTCCTGGTACCCTATATACTTCCATGCGCGTTGGCGTTATCGCAATTCAGGGCGACTTCGAGAAGCATTCCGAAGCCCTTCGTCAAACCGGCGTCAATGGCCTCGAAATCCGAGAAATTCGCACCCCTGAGGAGCTGGCCAAAGTTGACCGTGCCATCCTCCCTGGCGGCGAAAGCACCACAGTTGGGCTCCTGATGGAGCGGTATGGCATGGGCGATGCGCTAAAGCGAGCAGGCAAGGAAGGGATGCCGCTTTGGGGAACCTGCATGGGCATGATCATGCTGGCGACGGACATCGAAGATCGCCAACAGTACACGCTGGGGCTCTTGGATATCACCGTCCGCCGCAACGCCTTCGGAGCCCAAATCCACAGTTTTGAGGACGAGGTCGAAGTAAGAGGTTTGGATGAGCCGGTGACCGGAGTCTTCATCCGCGCTCCAGTCGTGACGCGAGTGGGACCGAGCGCCGATGTGTTGTGCGAGTATCGCCGCCAGGTTGTCGGGGTGCGTCAGGGAAAGATCATCGGGACCAGCTTCCATCCAGAACTGACCGACGACTTTCGCCTTCACCGCTGGTTTCTGACTCTCTAAGAAAGGAATTGCCCCGGCCTTTGGGGGAAATGGCGCGGGGCGTTTGGGGAGGGAGATTAGGCCATCGCTTAATGGCCCACTTATTCAGTGCTGTCAGTTATAGATCTCGCGACCTACAGGTTGTAGGACGCCAGGAATGTCCCAAGGTTCCGTGATCGGTAACGGATTTTGATGTCTTGGCCGACTGGCAGGACTTCGATAAGTTCGAACTCGGGCGCCGAAGCAAGTTCTGATAAACCAAAAGCCCCACACCAAGCCATCCCCTCGCCAAAGACCTTCGGTGCGACATAGAGGACAAGTTCATCCACGAGGCCAGCCTTCAAGAACGATGCGGTGGTGGTCGGACCGCCCTCTATCAGTACGCCAGTTCGGCCTTCCTGACGGATTCTTTCGAGGACGTCGAGAGGACCGTCGAAGTCGGTTAGGTGTAGGGTTGGAGCCGAATCGTCAAAGACGGGAAGTTCGGGGTCGAGAACCTTTCGAGGATCGAGCACTACGCGAAGCGGCTGATTTTGGAGATCGATTCCGCGAACGTTGAGCCTGGCCCGGTCTAGTTCGGCCGTTTTTCGACCAACAAGCACGGCCCCGATCTTTGCCCTCAGCTCCATCGCGTCGCGCCGGGACTCTTCGCTCGTGATCCACTGACTCTCACCGGAGGGGAGTGCGACTTTGCCGTCCAGCGTCATTCCGGCCTTGACGGTCACCATCGGACGTCCCTGGGTGAAGGCGAACAGGAACTGGCGATTCGCTTCGGCGGCCTCGCGAGTGCAAACGCCTTGGACGACTTCAACGCTATGCTGCTTGAGCTTTTCGAGCCCGCCCGCGGCCCGTGGGTTTGGGTCGCGCACGGCGATAACCACTTTCGCGATGCCATATTCCAAAAGGGCGTCGGTGCAGGGCGGCGTCTTGCCGTGATGGTTGCACGGCTCAAGCGTGACGTAGGCGGTTGCCCCCTTGGCTTTGTCTTTTGCGTCGCGCAAGGCGACGACCTCGGCATGAGGGCCGCCCGTGTAGTCGTGGAAGCCCCGCCCCACCACTTCGCCATGCTTCACGACGACGCAACCTACATGAGCGAAAAAGGGGTAGCCGAGCCGGGAGAGCTCAATGGCCTCCCGCATGAAGGCTTCAGGATTCGACATCCTGCTTCTTCCTGATGTCTTCCTGCGTGCCCTCGATCAATTCCTTGAGATTCTCGGTGCGCGCGTCGTTATATTCCTCGCGGGCTTGTCGCACAATCAACAGCGCCCCGATGACCGCCAAAGCAAAACAGAGCACGGATACGCCGACCAGGGCGACTCCACGCTTCAGGAACTCGAGCTTCACCTCATAGGTGGCTTCGGAGGACGGACGACGACCGATGATCCAGGGCCAACCAAAGGCAACGGCGATGCCGACGACCACGAACAGACTCGTCAGGAATTTGAGGGGAATCCGCTTAAGATCGATTGCACTCCCTCCTCGAGTGACGGTGCCCGCAACAGGTAACTTCCGACGACAAAGACGTTGGCCCCGGCCCCGATGACCACCGGGAGGGTTTCAGGATCGATCCCACCATCGACTTGGATATCGACGTCTGGCCACCACCGACGGATCGTCCGAATCTTTTCAAGGGTTGTGTCGATGAACTTTTGACCGCCCCAGCCGGGGTTAACCGTCATCACCAGAGCCATGTCGATATCTTCGATAACCGCCGATAGAGCTTCGACCGGCGTACCGGGGTTGATGGCGATTCCCGCTTCAATGCCCCTGGACTTGAGGTCCTGGATTAGGCGGTGGGCATGCGGCGTGGCCTCGGCGTGGAAGATGATTCGTCGGCACCCTGCCTTGATGAAAGCGTCGAAATGCCTCTCGGGCGTCAAGGTCATCAAGTGTGCCTCCATCGGAGCGTCGGTGTGATTGCGTAGATTTGCCGCGATGACATCGCCGAAGGTGATTGGTGGCACGAACTGCCCATCCATGACGTCGAGGTGAACAATGTGGGCGCCAGCGGCCATCAGGCGGGGAACCTGACTTGAGAGCGTCGTGATATCGAACGATAAGATGGAGGGCGCGAGATGGTACGTCAATTGCTGCTCTTTACTCCTGGCTGGACTTCGATAGTGTCTTTCAGTTCCCCATCGTAGAAGATGCGGAACGTCGCCTTGTCGCCGTAGCCGATTTGGCGGGCTGTGATGTGCTCGCCAGGCTCGCAGTCACGCTCAAGGACGGTCTTGATGCCATTGCGGTCCTCGAATTCTACTCGAACCGTCACCGACCATTTAACGTCCTTGATCTTGTAGTCCAACGAGAAGCTATGGGCGGGGTTGTCGGTTGGTTCTCCGTTTTCGCCCGGCAGACTGCCGGTAGGGGCTTCGTTGGTGGCGGCAATCCAAATTTGAACTTTGCTGGTTCGGACCACGGTCTCGCCGGGGTCGGGAACTTGCTTGACGATCGATCCTTCTGCATCGTCGTAGTCGACAATGCGTGACGGCTTGCCATCGAGCCGGAGGTTTTCAGCTTCAAGGGCGATCCGAGCTTCGTCGGCAGTCATGCCTTTCAGGTCCGGCACCTTGACGAGTCGGGTACCAGAGCTTTCGATAACCGTAATCGTGCCTCCTTCGCGGATCGTCTCGCCTGCCGCCGGACTGGTTCGCAAAATCTTACCGATTTCCATTCTCTCGTTCGACTCTTTACCCGCGACCCGCAGGTTGAGCTTTAGCTGCTTGACCTGATCCATCGCGGTCTTGGTGAGAACGCCTTTGAGATTTGGCACCTTCACTTCGCGGGGCTTTTGGGCTATATAGGCGAAGAAGGCTACTACCGCGCCAACGGCAGAGAGGACGAAGACGGCGAGGATGGCCTGGACCCAGACGGGTACATC
This sequence comes from Armatimonadota bacterium, assembly GCA_016125185.1. Classification (NCBI taxonomy): domain Bacteria; kingdom Bacillati; phylum Armatimonadota; species Armatimonadota bacterium. The sequence continues at coordinate 86,998 of WGMG01000002.1, forward strand.
CCGCTCTTTCCGTTGTTTTTTTCGTTCTTTCACGGCTTCGTCGTCGGTGCGCTTTGGGGCCAGCTCTGCTTTCTTCGACGGTGTTCGGATCGGTTGGGCAGGCTCGACCACCACGGGTTGTCCGACTTCCGGCGACTTGGCCGTCGGCACTCGACCAAATCGAAGTTGATCGAGGATGGTGCGAAGTTCTGATAGCAGGTCTCGGGCTGATTGGTAACGCGACTCAGGATCCTTCGCGAGAAGCTTGTTTACGACCTGTTCGACGGCGGCGGGGACCGAGGCGTTGATGCCGCGGAGGCTCGGCACCGGACTAGTGAGGTGCCTAACCGTCGTTGCCGTCGGCGTTTCGCCAAGGTGCGGCACTCGTCCGGTCAGCAGCTCGAAAAGGACAACGCCCACGCTATAGAGATCGGATTGCGGGCTGGGCTTTTGGCCAGTGCAGACCTCGGGCGCGAGATAAGGCGCCATTTGGCTAAGGACGGCCACGCCGGCCGTTCTACTGGACGAGTACGCCTTCCATACGCCGGCCAACTGGAGTTTGGCGCTGCCATCGTGCATGGCGATGATATTGTGCGGTCCTACGTCGCCGTGGGCGATACCGCGGGTGTGGATGGCGTCGAGCGCCTCGACGACTCCGATAACGGTTGCCAGGGAGACGGGCACCGTAAAGGGAGCGAATCGCTTTATTCGCTCGGTGAGAAGCGAGCCCTTTGGGAGCTCGGAGATCAGGTAGTGTTGGCCCGAATCTTCGACAATTTCGTAAAGTGATTCGACGTTTGGATGGGAAATCTGGAGGTTAGGAAGGAGTTCAACAAGCGTGTTAATGAAGTCTGCCTCGGCATTGAAGGGCATTTTCACCTGCCGGATACCGAGGTTACGACCACTGAGGCGGTCCCTGGCTGCGAACATCACGAAAATGGGGCCATCGGACACTTGGGCCAGGATTTCGTACTTGACCGCCAGGGTCTGACCGATCACGGGCTACCTTCCTCGCTGTCGGTCTTTATGGCCGCTAGCGCGACGATGCCAACTAGCAAAAGCAGAGACAAGATTTGGATGGGTGGTTGGTCCATTTGCGCTGCGAACTGAACCTGTCGGCCCTGAGAGTAGGCAAAGAGGTAAGCCGCGTAGCAAAGGAATAGGAAGGCTGCGACAAGAACGCCGAAAAGGACCCTAACTTTGGCCAAATTCACCGAGCACCTCCCGGACGACGCCTTCTTCGACGTTGGAAGCCAACACGCAGTCCCCCACCTCGCGCACGAGACTCATCGAAAGTTCACCTTGCAATGATTTCTTGTCTTTTCTCATGACCGAAACCACCTGATCGATTTCTTTCAACTCTACCGCGTCGACAGGCAAACCGTGCTTAAAAAGTAAGTTGGCAACGCGTTCCGTCAGACCATTTTGTGCCATTCCGAGCTTTTCGGCGATCTTAGTTTCGACGACCATTCCGACCGAAATTGCCTCGCCATGGGTGTACTTTTCGTAATTCGTCATTTGCTCAAGGGCGTGCCCGACCGTGTGTCCGAAGTTAAGTTGAGCCCGGATTCCGAGCGTTTCGAACTCATCTTCCTGCACCATTCGCGCTTTGATCCCTATGCACTCTTCAACCACGCTTTGCAGACGAAAGTCTCCCGGCTGAAGCGCATTTCCTTCCAGGCTGTCGGTGAGAGACGGACTCTGGATGAACCCGTACTTGATGACCTCGGCCATGCCGCAACGGAACTGACGTTCAGGCAGGGTATTCAACAGGACGGTGTCGATCTGCACTAATGACGGAGGATAGAAAGCGCCGACAAGATTCTTGCCTTCGGGCAAGTCGATTCCGGTTTTGCCTCCGACGGAGCTATCGACTTGCGCGAGCAAGGTAGTCGGAATTTGAACGTAGCGAATACCGCGCATGTAGGTTGCGGCGACGAACCCAACCAGATCGCCCAGCACTCCGCCTCCCAAGGCGACGAGCGTTGATTTGCGGGTGACTTTTCGACCGATAAGATCGCGGCACATTTGGCCGTAGACATCGAGGGATTTTGACTGCTCACCCGGCTCTAACACGATGACCTCTCTTGATTTGAGAAGATCGGGGTGGGCCTCGGCCACGTTTCGGTCCGTGATCACGACGCCTTCGGGTAGCTCGACGCGCTGAAAGCGAATTTCGTATTCCCCGGTAGCGTGCTTGACGATCATTCTTGGTCGCTCATGAGCCGAACGATTTCTTCGACAATACTATTTTGATCAGTTTGGTCGACTTCGATAACGAAGTCTGCACTTTCGTACCGATCTTTTCGGGATTCCAGCAGATCGACTATGCGTTGCTCCCAATCGTCGGTGTGGAGCAAAGGTCGCTTTTTCTTGCTCATCTGTAGGCGTTCGATCAGTTCTGCGGGTTCCGACTTTAGGTAGATGACCTTTCCGATTTTGCGAAGGTGATTGAAATTTGCGTCTCGCAAAATTGCTCCTCCGCCGGTAGCCACCACGATCGAAGCAGGTTCAAGAGACTCGATAACGGCCGTTTCGTGATCGCGAAACGCTTCTTCACCATATAGCTTGAAGAACTGAGCAATGGGGCGCCCGACACGCTTCTCGATCAGATGGTCGGTGTCGATGAATCTCCGACCGGTTTCTTGGGCCAGGAGCTTACCAATCGTGGACTTCCCTGCCCCCATCATTCCGATCAGTATCCAAGCTTGCATGGTTTGAAATGAAAGCGGGTAGCGTTGGAAACGCTACCCGACAGTGTGATTGTAGGAGTTTGTTTGGTTACGGAGTGATCGACGTGTCGTCGTCCTCGATGATGACCGGAGTCACGAAGATCAGCAGTTCGTTAGCAGATCGTCCCTTGACAACCTTGCGGAAGAACTGACCGACGATCGGCAGATCGCTGAGAACCGGAACTCGGTTCACGGTCGTGTTCGTGCTTTCCGAGTTGAGACCGCCGATGACGATCGTGTCTCGGTTCTTCACGTTGACGACGCACTGAGCGAACTGGATGCTGTTGATCGGAAGATCGAACGACGTGCCGCTGGACGAGTTGACCGATCGCGTGCCGACCGGAGTCGAAACGTTCGGGGTAAGACCCATCGTGATCGTATCGTCAGCGTTGATTCGCGGGGTGATCGTCAACTGCGTACCAAGAACCTGTTGCTGCGGGTTAACGGTGGTCAAGAAGCCGCCGTTCGTCGCAACCGTGGTCGAGGTCAGGATCCAGTCGAGCGTGTACGCTGCAACCGTAGCCGGCGTGTTGTTCATCGTTCGCAGAATCGGAGCCGTCACAACTCGACCGGTACCTTCGGAAAGGCGCGTTCGGAGTCGCAGAACCGCGTCGCCCGTCGCATAGGTGAGGAAGACCGGGTCCGAAGCTCGCAGGAAGTCGGAACCGGACATACCGGCGACGACCGTTCCTCGCGTGTAGTTGATGTTGTAGCCGAGCGATTGGTCCAGGTTCTCGGTCGTCGTGATGAACTCGACCTTGATCTGCACCTGTCGGGGGCGAACATCGAACTGCGCGATGATGTTCTGCAAGTTGTTGATATCTTCTTCGCTCGAACCTCGAACGATCAGGCTGTTGTCCGTCGGATCGTACGAAATGTGATCGATCGTATCCGGAACAAGACCTTGACCAGGCTGGAGCTGAGCGTTGGTGCCACCGTTGCCCTGACCACCGCCAAAGCCGTTACCACCGTTGCCGCCGCCCTGACCGCCGCCGGGGTTGCCGAAACCGCCACCCTGGTTGCCGCCGCCGAAGCCGCCGCGCTGGTTTCCGCTTTCCGTTCCGGGAAGGGCGACCGAATTACCGGAAACCTCTTGATTGGTCTGGGGAATGGTCGACGAAGGCTGATAGCTGTTGACCGTGCTCAAGTTGTTGAGAACTTGGCTCGTCGAGCGTCCCGCGCTATTGTAGTCGGTGCTACCCGAAACCATCATCTTGGCCATGTTGAGCGCTCGATACATCTCGGCATGCTTGGTCAGCGGGTCGAGAACGCGGTTGAGCACCACTTGGGCGAAGACTTCATCGGCACCAGCGTGCAGCAGCTTGATCTTACGGAAGATCTTGGCCGCTGGCTTGGCGACGTTGGTAATTTCTGGAACCGGGACCTTGGGAGCCTCGTCCGTGATCACGTAGACGCCATTATCGTCTCGCGTCACATAGGCACCCGCTGCGTCGCAGATGTACCGAATGACATCGTCGGCGGTCTGATCCTTCAGTTGAAGGGTGACCTTATTGAACGACTTAGTCGACTTGAAAATGAACTGAAGGCCAGTCCTCTCCGTGACCATCTTGGTTGCGGTCACGAGATCCGCATCCTTGAGATTCACATTGAGCCGTGTATCTTTGTCCTGGGCAAAGGCGAAGGATGCAGCCAGAACTGCGCCCATCGCCATTGCCACCATCTTCATCTTAATGTTTTGCATTTGAACTCCTACAATCACCTCGCTAAAGTTATCGGAAGACCGACGGACTAGCCGCCGAATCCTCCACGGCCGCCACCGCCGCCGCCGAAGCCGCCGCCACCAAAGCCGCCGCCGCCGAAGCCGCCGCCGCCGAAGCCACCGGAGCCGCCGCCAAAGCCGCCGCCACCGAAGCCAGAGCCACCGCCGAAGCCGCCGGAGCCGCTTCCAAATCCGCCGGAGCCGCTGCCGAAGCCGCCGCCACCGAAACCGCTACTGCTTCCCATTCGGGAGATGCTCGTCGGTTCCGGGCTGCCGTTGTACTGTTGGCTGCTGCTGGAGAGAAGCATCGCGATCAGAGCCGGATCGGCCGATCGGATGTAAATCTTTCGAATGATCTTGCCCTTGTCTTTCGAGTTGGGAAGATTCTCGTCCGGCGTAGTCGGTACCGGATTCGTCGATTCTCGCTTCACGATGACGAACACGCCACCCTCGTATCGGTACGTCGCATCGACCTGTCCCAGAACGTTCTGAAGAACGAGTTCAAACTTCGCGTTCTTCATGCTGAGCGTAATCGAACCCTGAATGTCCGGCGGAATGCTGTAACTCGCATTCACTTCCTTAAAGATGGTTTTCAGGACTTCGCGAAGATCAGCGTTCTGATATTCAGCAGACTTGATTTCGTGATCAAGAATGTCTCCCTGGGCGTGTGCCAGCGGAGCCATGCAAGCAGTTGTCATCGCAAGCGCGATTACCATCATCATGTTTTTGATTTTCATGTTCTTTGACCTCAAAATTTGGACGTTCCTCTAATTAAATCGTTTCTTTTCCTCAATGTTACGAAGCTTTTGAAAAAAGCGGACTAGTCGGCTCCTGCCGAAACGCCTCCGCCTTTCTTTCCACCACCAGGGCGGCCACCGCCAGGCCCGGGGAATCCACCTTGGGACGGACCCGGTCCGGTCGGCACACCGTTTGCACCTGGCAGACCAACTTCGAGACGGACTTCAACTTCCTTGGGCAGCGTGTTTCCATCGCGTCGAAGGATAGCCTTGTCTCGGTCGATCGAAACCACTCGCCATTCGGTATCCGGAATGCGCATGCCCGGTCGAATGATGGTCGACTTGCCTTCCTCTTCCAAAATTGCAAGCACCGAGTCGCCGATCAGGATTCCCGAGAGACGTCGGTACGGCTGCGGCTCCACAGGGACGCCAGCACCTTCCGGCAACTTATCTTCGGGCAACTGATACATCTGACCAAAGGAACCGCCATCAATGACGATCTTTTCGGCGGCTTGAGCCTGGTCAAAGGCAACCTCGCCCGCGTCGAGAGCAAAGGGATTCGTTCGATGACCGAAGCGAACCGTCGAAGAGACCAGGGTAGCCAATCGCTTGGGATCCTGCGACTTGGAGATGTCCTTACTGATGCCAGCCGCAGCCATCGGCACATAGTCTTTCGACATCTTGCCACCGCTCGGCGTTGTAGTCACCAGGTCAGCATTCGGGTCGGCACAACCGACCATTCCGACGCCAACGACGATTGAACCAAGGATCAAGAGAGTTGTGGAATTCTTTTTCATTACCTTCCCGACATTCCTGAAGCTGTAGGGCCATTAGAAGGCCCACCTCTCGGAGCGCCACCAGGGCCTCCGCTAGGACCGAACGAAGGACCACCGCGACCACCGGCGGCACCGAGACCGGCAGCAAAGCCAGCCTTTCCAGCACCGAAGCCACCGGAACCACTCGACGAAGACGCCCCGCCAAGGTCCGGCACTGGGCCGAAGATTCCATCGTATCGGATATAGCCGACGACTGAGAGATCGTACGTAGCCGACAAGAGCGGCGCCGTACCGTTGATTTGAAGATTGTGCGTGACCGCAAGGTAGTGCGGGAAACCAGCCCAAGCCCGAACGTTCTTCATGATCTGCTCGTAGGTGCCTTGAATCTGCACCTGACCGAGATCGTAGATCACGACTGGGAACGGAATAGCCGGATAGTTATAGTAGCTCGCCATCACTTGGTTCGGAGCGTCGTTATCATCGACACCCGGGACACGAGGACCAGCAATTACCTTCACGCCGCCGTAGATAAGCTGCTTGTTCACAGCTCGCTGCACGTCGTTGCGGAACTTCTTAGTGTCCAGCAGAAGTTGGTAAGGGTTCACATTAACATTGATGCCACCACTGCCGGTCTGTTCAGAAGGCGTTCGGCTGACTACGGTTGGAAGCCAAGCAGCTTCCGCATCCTTTACGGCCTGAATAGCCTTGTTCTTTTTGGTGACAGCCTGCTTTAGCTTGTTCGCTTCGTCGTACAGGCTATTTGCCTGTGTGACGTTAAACTTTGCTTCCTCCTGATTCGGGAGCCAGTACCAGAACAGTCCCAAACAGAGAATGATTGCCGAGAACGAGAGAAAGATCAGCCAAATCGTTCGTGGGTAGAGCGCTCTAAACATTTAGTCTCCTTGTCCTTTAGGAGCCGACGACCCTCCACTCGGGGCCGAAGTCGGGATTCCCGGTGCTCCAGTTGGGGCAGTGCTTGTACCAGTACCAGCAAGACCCTGAATCGTTTGACGCGGGTCCGGCACCTGAATGTCACGCGGAATAATCACAGAAACTGTAATCAGCGACTCGCCAGGTCGAACCGTCTTCACGGTTCCAACTTCGGTATCACCGAAGCCACCACTGTTGAGGAAGCCGGTGCCCGTGGTGTCGACATTGTTTTCGAAGTAGGTCAGGCGATCGAGCGGATCGTCGGGGATTGCACCTTTGCTTTCCAGTCGTGGCCGACCAGTGTTATCGATAGCCTCCAGCGAGGGAACAACCATGTCTTCCTTCTGATACCCCGCTCGCGAAACTCCAGACGCGCCAGGGATTCGCAGAAGAGCCAACTGAAGGTCGGCGTACTCCTGAGCGTCCTTGACGGCACCGGTCATATTCACCGAGCAAGTCTTATCGTCGATCGGAGTCGCCGCCAGACTGGTAATGCGGAAGAAGCGCGGGATGTACGGCTTCACGAAATCGTAGAGGTCAGGATAAAGGTTGTTAGCCTTGATCATTGCCTTAGCAAGCGCGGCGTTCACCACCAGCTGCTTGACAGCAGGCTGAGTCATGATCGCATCGGCGTCGTTTGCAACCTTAACCGCATTTTGGTAAAGCGGTTGAGCTTCTTCGACAGATGCCTTCGCTTTTGCAACCCGAGCGCTTGAAATGCTGACCATCAAGAAGAAGGCAACGCACGAGATGACAAAAACGAGAAGGCCGCCAAAGAATGCCCGCTTGGCGCGACCCGTTGTATCGACGATCTTAGGTAGAAGATTTAGTTTCAATACATTCCCTCAATCGAACATGATGTGCAGACCGTTGCCGACTGCCACTGCGAGTTGCTCACGGTACTCGTTAATGTAGTCAATTCCGACCTTCTTCGGGGCCAATCCAAGATTCTTCAACGGATCGTAGACTTCGCACTGTACGTTGAGTGAGCGCTGAATGAATCCAGACAGACCTTTCAGCTTGGAGCCCCCTCCACAAAGTACGATTCTCGAAACCGTTCCTCCCCGACCATTATAATAGTCTATAGATCGTCGTAATTCTGCAACTAAATCGTCAAGAATGCCCTGAACCGCAGAAAAAACGTGATCGCCCGCTGGCTGCTGCACAACCGGAGCGGACGACATTGCAACCGTCTCGTTCGGGTTAGGCGCTGATGGCGTATCCGCCACCGCAAAAGGATCGTTTGTATAGGCTGGTGAAGCCCCCGTTACAGGCAGCCCAGTCACCGGGTCGATGTCCAAGTCAGGCTGAGCCGGCATGCCCGTTGTAGCGCCGGTGTCGGCCATCGGAGCACCAGCTTGGTAAGTACCACCAAATCCGGCATCAAACGCTTGCGTTGCACCCCCTACGGAGAAAGGATCCATCCCTCCACCGCCTGACGTCGCGGAGTCCGGAACAGAGAAACTGGTGCACTTATACGTCTCGGCTTCCTGTACGCCGGTCTGCATAGCGTCCGCTATGGCCTTGGTGACCATTTCTCCGCCGCCTGGCACCGGTCGCGGCAGAACCAGGTTGTTTCGCTCGTAAACGTTGATGCAGGTCGTAGAATGGCCAATATCGACCACTACGACACCACTCTCATTGGCGAACTCGGGATAGCTAGCAGCTACCGATCGCGCAATGCCGAGCGGCTCGACATCGATTGCGACCGGCTTCTTGCCGGACCGCTTGATGCAGTCCAAAATCGTATCGATCGCCGACTGGGGAGCCATCGCCATGACGACCTCCATGTTGGCCGAGTTCGGATCGGCACTGGGAAGCACCTTGTAATCCGACATGATCGTCGTTTCTGCGAACGGAATGTTCTTGTTGATCTCCCATTCCATATGCGACTTCAGTTCCTTGTCCGGGTCCATACGAGGAACGTCGATCACCCGCACTAGGACGGAATGCTGACCGGCAATGGTAACCACCGCCGACGAAGAGGAGGCGCCAACTTGAGAGATGATCTGCTTAAGGGCATTTCCGACCGCTTCGCTGTTGTAGACACCACTGTAATCTACCGCGCCTTCGGGAGTCGGAACGACGCCAACGGCAGTCACTGTAGCGCTGCCGCCGGAAGCCTTAACTTCACACACCTTAATGCTTTGGCTCCCGATGTCGATCCCGAGAACACTACTGAGCTTACTAGCCATTGATGAGATACCTGCCGCTGCAGAGGCGACTCATGTTATCATTCTCCGCTGACTTCTGTCAACTTGAAAATGAAACAATTCGTAGCAACTTTACTGCCGCGAAAATTGTACACCACCGCAACAAGAAAGCCCTAGCGAAATGCTAGGGCTTTCGGGCTTTTTTCAGTCTGAGACTAGTTCGGTGGCAAGACTGGGACGATCTTGCGGGCCATCGTTTGCATGAAGATGGACGGAGCGCCGTTTCGAGTGCTCGACCAAAGCATCCAAATCATGCCTCGTCGGTTGGTGGTTGTACCCACCGGATCGAGGAACAAGAACAGATTGCTTTCGTTCAGAGGAGCGTCCATGGTGATGAAGTTCTCCGCCGATTCTCCAATGAACGTAACCGGTCGCGAAATGTCCACAGCCGCCGCCGAGCCACCGCCACCCAACTGGATACGCAGTACCTTATCCTCGTCGTAGCGAGTGAAGTAGATGCGCCCTGCGGCTGGATCGATCTGGTAGGAGCCAGTGTTACCGGTTACCGTCACGCTTTCGGCGAGACTGCCGTCTGCGTTGACCAAGATCGAGCGTCCGACCCGGATTCCAAGGCGGAGAGTCGACATGGCCGGTCGCGAGACTTGGGCCGACGCCGCAGCGGAGGTTGCGCTTCGCACAGCCGAGACCACCAGCCGATCCGCGAAGGTATTCGCGCTCGTTGCCGGCTCGTCATTACCAGATGGCGTCTTCCAGAAGGCATAGCTGGCCGCCGTGTTGGAGCTTTCCAGTCGTCGGTCGAACAGCGCCGAGGTGCTGTTGTAGCCCGCAACACTCGTATCCGAGAGTCGGAGGAACGTTGGCGTGTAGGTCACTTGGAGCTGAGCCGACTTCGGTAGGGTCGCACCGGTGAGCTTGACGGTTCCCAGCATCGGGTCCACAACAACTCTTCCACCAAAGATCGTGGTCGCAGCCTGGATTCCAGTCTGACGATCTTCAACCGGCGTCGACGTGATGATCGAGGAGCCGTTGACGGTGATGTCGAAGTCGCCGCTCCAAGCCGCGCCACGGACGCGGTAAGCGCCATAGCGAGCATCGTAGACTCCAGTCTCGACCAGCGCGCCGTTCGTTGCCGTCGTACCGAAGGTTCGGTAGTTCAGGTTCGGATCGAGGCGAGCCATGAAGACTTCGTCGACGTTGCTGTTTCGCAGGCGACCCGTGAAGGTCAGGTCGTATTCGGTCGTCGCCGTTCCATTCAGGACTGCATTGCGGAGAACGACCGACGGGCTGGATACCGTCTCGAAGCCTGTTCCGAACTGCAGCATCTGCGGGACGGTGAATCCAGTGCTCTCGTTGAACGACGTCGCATAGATCGACCACACACCGTTGCTGAACGCTGGGTAGAAGATCGTGACGTTGTTGCCGTTCTGCACCATCGTCGGTCGCCCCTTCAGCGAGAACGGATCGGCATCGAGGACATAGGTTTGTCCTGGAGGACCGCTTGTGTTGATGCGAGTGACGATGATGCGCGAATCGTCAACGACACCCGAGTCGGTCTGTCGCTTGGCCTTACCGGTGTACACCACGTAGGTTCGAGCTTGCGAGAGTCCCGCAAGGTCCTTATCACCGTTCGTGGAGAAGACCGGGTTACCATAGCTGACGTCGCTGGTCAGCGTTCCGCCGATGTTTGTCTGAGAAGCGACACCGCTCGTCAGCGTATTGCCGAAGATGGTCGTGTCAGCCACTGTTGGCAACATCGCAAGAGCCTGCATCCAACGTCGGTTAGCCGGATCGTCGGGAACGAACTTGTTGAGGTCCCGAATCTGCGAGTCTTGGCCACGCGAGTCGTTTGCACCCAACTGACCGCCAGCCACCAGCCCAACAAAGATGTGGGTATTGCGGCTATTCGGCGTCGTGTTTCCGGCGGCCGGATAGAACGAAGGTCGGTTCGAGGCGAACGCCACCATCAGGCTACCGCTTGTCAGGCGGAGACCGGACGGCTGCATATCGGCCCACTGCGATGTGTGCGCGGCATCGACGGCGTTTCCGTTATCGACAATCGCGTCGGTGTAGTCGCTCGTACCACCTGTCATCTGCGTCTCCTTCACGGTGAAGGACAGAATGAAGGTCGGGTCGCTGAACGACTCGTAGGGGACCACCGTACCCGAGGCCGTGTATCCAAGCGAAAGACTTTCGTCGTTCGCACCGATCGCAGGTCCGGTACCTTGCGTATCTTCGACCAGTCGCATCAGCTGCGAGTACTTGCCAATCGGCGTACCCAGCGGAGGCGTGACGGAGACAATGGTCGGTGAGTTCGCATTGTTCGGAACGAGCGGGAAGCCCGAGCCCGGCAGGTTCGAGTTGATTCTCGAAGACGGGTTGACAAAGATCTGCTTTCCGCTTGAATCACCAACACGAGGCTTTGCGGCGAAGATCGTGTTCACACCGCCACCGAGGACCGGCGAGAACCGACCATCGATATTGGATTGGACGTCCGCCGCAGAATCGAGCCAGATGTCGTCGTTGTTGCCGCCCGACTTGACTTCCCACGGCCAGTAGAGGCCGCCGGTCACGTCGTACGTCCCCTTGGCGAGTCGGACATTCCACAGGTTCACGTTGCCATCGTTATAGGCAGAGAACGGCTTGAACATGTTCGAGTACTCGGCCTGGTAGGGGCTGAAGAACGTCGTTGGCGAGAGCGTGCGATACGGGAAGGTTGGCGAGTAGGTTAGCCGAGTATCGTATCCAGCACCCGCAGACAGCGAGCCTAGATCGACATTTGGCGTGCCGATCGTGATCTTCTCGTCAGGCGAGACAGCCGCGCCGAGGTTAAAGGTTCGATAGGCTTCTCTCGAGGAACCGCCAAACGAACCACTCTGGTCGCTGTCCACGTAGACCGTGAACCGACCTGCGTAGCCCGCCTGCCAGAACGTACCATTCTGATTCGGGATCGAGATGTTGCCTGCGTTCGCCGGTTGATACTTCGGCACGTCGACTTCGAATTCGAAGGTCGTCGGCACGATCACACGGGTAGACGCGTTGGATTCATCCACAAATCCAATACCGGATGCGGTGAGAGGACCCTTCAGGGAAACCGGGTTGAAGACCGGGTTCTCCACGTTGCCGTTTGGCTCTTTACGAACCTGAACGTCTTCGCGAGCGATGTCCGGATAGTCAAGCGAGTTGTTCGGGAAGTTGACCGGCAAGTCCTCGAAGTTACCGAGGAGAGCGCCGAGTCCTGGCACTAACGCGAACGGCTTGTAGATCGAGGCCGTGCCGCCCTGCCATCGGAGGTCCTTACGATCGACCTTCACCAAGTCGATGCCTCGGCCCTCGCCACGAAGGAGGGTCACCAAGCTACGGTCGAACACATAAACGTTCGTCTTCTTGGCCGAGCCGTGTGCGGTGGTACCGACCGACTTGCCGAAGAGCAGTCCGTTGACCAAGCCGACACCGGTAACCGTCAGGTTCGGCGAACCATTGGCCAGAGCATCCTCTCGCGTTGGATCATTGGTGTAGCCAAGCTGCTCGGTCGAGGTGCCCGATGTCGTAAAGGTGTTCTCCACCGAAATGCCAATCGGATTAGCGACTTGGTAGTCGAGGTTCGTCAGCGCCGGATTCAGCGTGATCGACTGCTGGGTGTTGTTATTATTCACCGCACTCGTTCGAAGCTGAACGCGGATCGAACCAGGGCCCGGAGTCTGCGCCGTTCCGCCACCCGCTGTCAGCGGGATTTGGAAAATGGCGTATCCACCGTCTGAGTCGGCGGAAGTCTTGTCGGAGAACAGCCGCGCTTCGGCAGCGATCGGTCGGCTGGCTCGACCCTCGGTCGTAACCGTGGCCTCGACCACCGGCGGAGCAACATCGTTACCCGACGTATCCTGCGTCTTGTATGGGAAGTTGTAGGCGATCAGGTAGATCGTCTCACCCCATTCGAACGCAGCTCCGTGCGTACTCTTATACGGTGCCTTCAGTCGGCCGTACGGCTTCGTGTAAGGCAGGGCCGTATCAATCACGTTTGCATACGGCTCGGTTCCGGTAATGGCACCCGAAAGATTCTGACGCAACGCAACGAATCCAGCTCGGCTGAGGAACGCGACTTCGCAGTTGCGATACTCATCGTATGCCGGGTCGTTGTCGGCGGCAGTTTCGTTACCTGGTCCAGGGCCGGTCAGCGTCGAACCTGCGTTGGCAAGGTCAGACCAAGCCAAGAGGTAACCGTTGGTAGTCGCGCCAAAGAGCCACTTGTTCGAAACCGTCATCGTCGCCTGGATGGAGGCATCCATTTCGTAGCCCCACGCCAGGCGGTTTCCGAATCGCGTCTCTTCACCCAGTCGGGCAAAGAGGGCAGCAAAGCGTCCGCTGTCGGTTGGGACCATGATGACCGGGAATTCGGCCGGGGCACCCGTGGTGTCGTAGGTAATGATCCTCGTGTAAACGATCGAACCTAGGCCACCCGACTGGAGTTCGTTGGTTCGCCAAAGCACATCACCCGTACCCGCGTTGATGGCGTAAACGTTTCCGTTCTCGTTCATCGCGAAGACGGTGTCCGGCATAACCTGAGCTGCCGCCGTGGGATTGGTGTTCAACTCAGCCGCCGAAACGTAACAGGCACCGCTGAACCAGTCAAGCTGGGTTGGCGGAGTACCAATTGCGTCGTTGATCGAATTATTCGTCGTCGCCCACAGGGTCGCTCCGGTATCGGCGTTGAGCGCCATGAACCGGGACGGATTGCCGTCCACATAATGCGTACCGAAGAAGAGCCGGTGGTTCACCTGGTCGAGGACCGGTGCACCCGAGATCGCCGGAAGCGTATCGGACGTCTGTGGCGGGTACTGCCATACGACGCTCGTCTTCAGTTCTTTGCCATTTGAATAGTTGAAGTCACCCGTTGCATCCAGACAGTAGATTCGTCCCTGTTCGGTTGCTACGTAGATGACGTTCTGTCCACCGGTTGTTGTGCCTGAGACGACCGATGCGATCGATCCGAGCAGCGTCGGTTGCGGACTGGCCGCTGGGAATGTCTCGGGATAGGTCCACGAGCGGAAGGTTGTTCCGGGCGTGTGGTTCGTAGCCGAAAAGTCGCCACGTCCCTCCATCGCGATGCTGTAGATACGGCCATTCTTGCTTCCGATGATGAGGAAGTCACGGTCAATTGGTCCACCGGGCGTCGTCACCGTAAGGCGTTGGACGACGGCAGTGCTGAGGTCGAAGTCCGTTGGCATCGTCGCTTCGAGCGTGTCGGATTCGCCATCAAACTTCTGATACACGCCGCCCGCGTTCGGGTCAGTCGGATCCTGGCCCGGCTGAAGGTTCGGATCATTGGCTGCGTCCGTGGAGCTGGGGTATGTCCAGTAACAGGTCGTCGTTCCATCGGCATTGCCGGTTGCGTCCAGGCAGTGGAGGTAACCGCGCTCATCGGCGACGATGACCACCTTCGTCAAAACCGGATCGACGCCAGGAGTCTGTCGGACATAGGCCTCGGCTTCGACGGGCGTCGAAGTGATCTGCGTACCGACGGCTCCCACAAAGCGGAATTGGTCGACGTAGATGCTCTTACCCGCGTCCGTAGCGTTGGCACTATGGTTCGTCATCATGACGGTCAGCGGATTCGCGACCGAGTGTACATAACGACGATTACCAAGGCGGACCCAGCCACCCTTGCTCATGTCGAGTGTGAACTGCCCCGCCGAGACGCCGCCCTCAAAGATTTCATATTGAGCGGACTGAGCGTAGTTGACGCCCGCCACATCGCCGCCGACGTACATGTAAACATCGTAAGAACCTTCGGCGAGATCGGTCTGCGGATCGACCGTCACGTTCTGCGATACAGCTACCGTATCGACGGTTCCCTTCAAATACTCGCCGCCACGCGCATTCGCGTTATCGGCCGCTGAGGTGAATCCTGGGGAAGCGATGAACCGCACGTTGGTGTCTTCAAACGACGTTGTGTTGGTTCCTTCCTCAAGTGGGCTGTAGCGCCATCGCTCGGTGCCGGTGTTGTAGTCATAGCTACGAACAACTCCGTTACCAATGCTCAGCGGTTTGGCTGTCCAGTCTGTGGAAGTCACCGACGGAATGCTGTTGGGGTCGATCTGGACTTCGTTTCGCGCACCGATGACTCGAATGTCCGTCGTGCCAAAGCCAGCGGAAGTTGGAGTCGCGACATAGCTATCCGTCTCGGCCGAGAACAGGGCTGCATCCGCTAATACGGAGAACCGATTGTCGGGGTGAGTCGCATCCACCGTCTCCGTCAACTGATCGAGGCTGTTTCGGACGATGGTGTTGTAAAGCTTGATCGTGATTGGATACGGATTTCCAAGTCCGTCCAGACCAGCGTATTGGAAGAGCTGGTTGGTCGGGTGTCCACCATTACCGAGGCGTACCCAACCAAAGCCAGACGCTTCGGTGTCAACTACGTCGACATACTTCTGGCCGATGCCGTACGTGACTTCATAGGACATGTATCGCGGACGAGGACGAGAAACGCCGCCGGGCGATACCAGGCCGGCAGGAATCCACACGTAAAGGGCATATCCCTTCGGCGTGGCGTCGTTGGTGACGACATAGTTGCCAGCGACAAGAGTTGAAATCCTCGGAGAGAAAACCCAGGAGAACGTGCTGAGGTTAGCGGGCACAATCGCCTGTCGAGGGTCGCCACCGACCCCGCCGAGCGAAGACGTGGTTGCCGCCCAAAGATGGGCTGGCCATCGAAGGTTGGGGTTTCGACCCTGGAAAGGCGCGGCATTCGCCGCATTTGCGTTGCGGCGGATGACCGGAACATAGGTGGCTTGTGCGGCTTCATCCGTCGTCGGCGCGAACCAGGTACCCGTGGAGGCAACGGCACCGTTCGGCAGCGGATCGTATGGACCAACATCGTTGCCGAACTCATCCAAGTTGATGGTTGCACCGGCATCGGTGTTGTCGATGATCGTCTTCATCGGGTTGATTTCGTTCAGGCGAAGCGATTCAACCGGCGTATTCGAGACGAACGGAAGGTACCAGCGCAAAGAAGACGCCGTCAGTCCGTTAGCCGTCGTCAAACGTCCAGGATCGGAGTTAATGACATCACCATTGACACCGGTTCTGCCATTGTTGCTCTTCAAATTCGGGTGGTCGGTGGTCGACTGACCCAGGGCCAGCGTCGCGACTCCGAGTGCGATTGCGCTTACAATTAATTTCATCCTATGCATGCTTTGCCTCAAGCTGCTCATTAGCGTCGATCTGCGAAGACGGGCAGTCTCAAACCTCGGGTTCCTTCGATGGGACCGTAGCGAAGCTTGATGCTGCGGGTGTTGAATCCAAGGTTCACGATGTTGGTCGAGAAGCCTTGGCTGACGTAGGCGGCGCCCTGAAGGCCGCTCACCGGGTCCAGTCGTCCGTCGAGTTGAAGTACTTCACCGGTGTAGTTGTTGCCGTAGTACAGGGTCTTGCCAGAGTATCCGTTCACTACGACGACATTGTCCGTGTCGAGCCGTCGCGCGTACGTGGCGAAGAATCGGAGCGGATTATCGCTAGTCGGTACTCCGCCGGTTCGTCGCATCGATTGGAAGGCCCAGTTGGGCAACATCCACCGAGTCGTGAGAACGGTTGGGTTCGTGGGGTCCGTGACAACCTCATAGACGCCGGTTCCGTCCGTAATCATGATCGTCATCTGCGGTGTGCCTCCGAGAGTCGCGGCCGGAACCAGCGAAGCCGTCACCGACTGCAGATTGTTCATGACGTGGACGCGCGGAGCGATGTCGGCCGTCGTGCTCGTCGACCAGTTGCCGGTGTTGAAGTCCCAGACTCGACTGTGATCCACTGCCGGAGTAGCGAACTGGCTAAAGACTCGGTAGCCACCCGGAAGAGTGTCATCGAACATCACCACGCCGCCGTTTCCAGTGTTCGAGGTGCGCTGATCGTCAGGATTCGTGTCGCCGATCACCGAGCTTCCGGTGTTCGGTTCACCCGAGTCGATGCGCGACGGAGCTTTTCCGCCCACGCCAGCGACCACGACGAAGTGACCGGTACCCACTTGGATTCTCGACAGCGAGTTATAGGCGAATCCTTTGCCAGAAATTGCCGTCGGGGAGTGCCAGAGCAACACGCCCGCCGCAAGCGGCTTGACGATATCGCCCGTTGCCGGATCTTCTTGATAACGATCGACGATTTCGATCAATCGGTCGTTACCTTGGTCGGCGATCAGGTAATGCACCCAATACTCTGGCCAAGTTACAGCAAACGGGTTGTTGGCAGCGGAAACTTCAGATACGAATGTTGCCGCATCTCTCGGATTTGCGAGCTTCAGCGATTCGCCGCTTGCGTAACCGCTCGGAACGAAGTTTGCATCCAGTTGGAACTCTGAGATATTTCGGCTTACGCTGCCGTTCGGGTTCATCCTGAGGACACGATTCTGATTGCTGTCCACCACCAAGAGGTCGTTGCTGTCGCCAACTGTGTACACACGGGTCGGGCGGTCGAACTTCGTCAGATCGGCCCCTCCAGTGTCGCCAGCGGTGAGCCCGGTCAGCGTTTGGAGCGAACTGTCATAGATGACGTTGCCACTTGGGTCGAACGCCGCAATTCGTCCTTCATCCGCCACCCACATATCGGAGCGTCGGAAGCAGAATACGTTCTGATCGTTCCAGGCCAAAACTGCGCCATCGCCGCCAACCACGCCGTAGCTAGCGTCGTGAGCGCCGGTGCTGGACCGAAGAGTGCATTGGTTGACACGAATCTTGAAGTCGTCAAACGAAGTGCGTCCGTTCTCAGCCGAATTCTTGGGGACTTGCGGCCAAACATACAACTGGTTCGGATACATGTTTGTAAAGTCGTTCTCCGTGGTAGTCCAGCCCGATGCTGCGCGCAGGTAGTCCAGAGAGATGACCTGTCGCATGTACGGACGGCTGTCATCGGCAACGATCTGAGCAGGCACGAAGTTGGACGGATTCGCATCGTACGGGAAGTGCGTCTGGCTGGTCTTCTGCGCCACGCTCGGATCAAAGTCTGTTCGGAGAGCCGTTACGTAGCCATCCGGTCCAGGAACCGATCCGGTAAATTCCAAAGCCTGAGGCAGAATCGAGGAACCACTGACAAACACCGTGTTACCACTTGCGTAGGCACTGCTGCGCACGGTCATGCCGTGGAGGATGACGTACCATTTCAGCGGGTTCCATCGGTCGCCAAGTTGGGCGGGGTCAATGATCGTATCTGGTCGACCCGATTCACGAAGAATGATGGGCTGACTCGTATTGATACTATCGATGATCTGGCCACGCTGAGCCGTCATCATGTTATCGATTCGAATGGTGGAGCCGACATCACCTGCTTCCTGCTCAATACGGAAGGATGCGGGCGGCAGAACGCTGAACGTGTTCGGCAACGTCGGGTCGGATGAACGAGCAAAATCGGGTTGGACGATCGCCGCGTTCGAGCTCACACTTCGACCAATCTTGATCTCGCGAGAACTGGTGTCGTCCTTGAAACACAGAAGGGCCGACGCAGGAACTGTCAGACCGGCCGGAGTGAACTTGCTGCCGCTGACCGTGACGAAGACGTTGCCATCGCGAACAACCGGAGCACCCTGGAAGCTAGCCTTAATGAAGTTGCCACCGAGATACTGGCTCAGGCTCAAGGCGCCAAAAGTCAGGTATTGAACCGGATCGTTATCGGGCAGGACGGGCGGAACCGTTTGCGTACCACCGCTATAGCTAAACGTATGCTGCGGGTAGAGATCCCAGCGGTACACCATTCGGAAGATGCCGCGTCCTTCTTCGCGAAGCGCAAAGAAGGAACCAAGATAATCGTTGGTACCAGAGCTTCCCGGAGAAAGATTCTGCGTGCTACACGTTGCGTAAATCGTGCCGTTCGGCGAAAGCGCGACGCCGTCAACGATATGCCGTTGCGCGGTCGCGGGAGTCGGGAACTGCAGTCGTCCTCGTTCCACCGAACCGATCGTGGTCGGGAATGCAGCACCCCAGTCGATCGTGTAATCGACTCGGACCGGATTCTCGGGATCGAGATCGGCAGGCGGCCAGGTTGCGGCCGGTGCCAAGGTTAGCGAAAGCGTTCCTTGACTCTGCGATATCGCGCCGGAGAAGACGGCCGCCATTTGCGCAGCGGTGTAGACTGTTCCGTCCGTTCGGACGAGCGAAACATGAACTGAAAGCGGATCGCCGGTGTTACCGATGTAAACCGGAAGACCGCCTTGATCTGAGGCACGGGTCGTGATCGTCACCACTCCGCCAGCTTCGCTGACCAGACGAGGATGCTCGCCCTTGGCCCCAAGCCACACACTCATGATTCCTGCATTCGCCAGATTCGGCGACGCTTGCGGCGTGAGCGGGAGGTACATGACCTTATCCAGACCACCGGAGTTATCCAAAATCGGAATGTAACCAACCGTCGGCGAACTAGAGATTCGCTGAATCGCGTTGCCGGTGCCGCCAAAGACGAACGGGTTCGAGCTTGCCGAGGTCGATCGCACGAGTTGAAGCGTGCGCAGGTCGACCTGCCAAACGCGACCGATGTAGGTTCCCGCCGTCGAAACGGTATCCACCACATAGGCGATACCTTCGTGAACAGTCGGCGCCTTCGGCACTTCGCCTGGAGCCAGACCAGCCGTACCGCCCAGACCTGGAGTCAAGGCTGCAACCGGCGTAAGAGCTTCGGTTGCCGGACAGCGGCGTGTCACCGGATCAAAGATCGGATAAACCAACAGTCGTCCGTCACCGGTTGTTACAAGAAGCTGGTCGGTCGGCACGCCAGTCGCAGGGTTCGGGATCTCGGCGCACACCGCGCTCGAAATTCCACTTGCAACCGGAGAGGTCGCAAAAATTAGGTCATCCTCATTTCCGAGGTTCGCATCTTGGAATCCATCGTCAGGATTGCCGTCTCGATCCACATCGGACCGCGGGTTGACGTCGTGACAAAAGACTCGGTCGTCGGCTACCGAGAAGGACATTCCCTTATAGATAACCGGCGGTCGATAGTCCTCGACTGGGGCCGTGTAGGTCGCAGACGAAGAGGGGGTTGCGTAGGGAGCGGCCCACGACTGAAGGAGCGGAGCGCCCTCATCGATGAAGCTACTATAGTTGCGGCGCGATCCAGCACCAGCCTGACGCGATTGATTCGCAAGCGAAATAGCGTTGACGGCGAACTTGGCGGCGGCTGTGGCGTACTGGCCAGCCACTGACTTCCCTGCCGTTTGTCCACCTGGGTCGGCGGCGAAGTATTCGCGGTTCAAATTGGATCCCACTCGATTGAGCGCTTCGCTAACACCGCGAGTAGTCACCACGACATAGCCGTCGCCGATGTTGGCGACAGAAGTAGTGGGCGGTACATTCTGCCCGGCTCTTGTGACAGGTTGAAGTCGACTGTAGGAACTCGTATTGCCGACAATGTCCAACATAAGCGGTGCGACTGCGCCGGCTCCTTCACTTGCCGGATCGCTTGGCGCCATGCTTATGTTATTGATTGGCTGGTTCAGGAAAAGCGGCCCCACCGTGAGCATGCCGACCTCGGATGACGCAAGACGGAACGGATATCGCACCAATCGGCTGTTAAAGTCTGCCTGAACAATCAGTCTGTCTTGGGGCGGATCGTAAACCTGGAAGGAAATGGGCCCGCCCTGAGTTTGGTCGAGCCAACCATAGGTGTAGTCGATCCACAGCACACCGCCCTTGTCCACGAATCGTCGCAGTTTCTCACGATCCGAAGGGCTGACGGCCAAATTCGGAGTCGTGACCTGCAAAAGAGCAACATCCAGCTTGGCAAAGTCGTCGTCCGTCATGTTTGCGACGTTTACCCACCAATAGCGTACGGTTCGCTTGTTGACGGCGCTTCCTGCTGCCGGAGTGTTGTTATATCGCGCCGCGAAAAATGCCGTTTCGCTTGCATCCAACCAGCCCGGAGCCAGCGGATTGTAGATATTCCAGCCGGCCGGCTTAACCGACGTGTTGGAATCCAAATTGAACCAGACGAATGGGCCCGTTAAGCTTTGCCCCACTCCAGTCGGCTGATGGTCGCCGTTCAAATGCAGATACGCGGCCCGAATGTCAACATTCCGGCTCGCGTATGCCTGCTGTGCGTAGGCGGAAACCGCCGCGACCGCTAGGCTGACGACTGTAAGTAGTCTCTTCATTTACTTAGATTCTCCAAAGTAGGCCAGAGTCGGGCTGACCGGGAGCCGCGGCATTGGCGGCAACTGGTAAGTGACTCCGTTCACAGTGCTCGTGCGAATCATCGCATTCGGATTCGCCGGATTGGCCGCCGTCACCGTGGAATCGAAACCAAACACGCCACCTACTCGACCAGTTGCGAGGGTCGGATCGTAGGAGATCGTCAGGTTCGAGGTGTAGGGTCGGGCCGCAGGGTTCGCCTTGGTCCAAGCCGATACGTGGCTGTAAGGAATGTAGTGCGGATTGCCCGTAGAACCGTCGAAGGTGCCCGCCTGCTTGGTGGGAATCCATCCCCACTTCTTCAGCCATTCGTTTTGAACTGAGATTGGTGGCGGCAGGTTCTCGGCGATGGAACCCACGATGTCGATTCGAACATCGATCGGTTCGCCGTAGAACGGTGCATTCGGCATATTGCCGTAGTTCTCAAGTCGATCTTTCGCAGCCTGGTTTCTTGCATCGACCAGCGATGCGCCACCGGACATCAATTTGGCGACCTCATTCTCGAAAGTGTCTCGGCGATCGTTCGGGTCCATGTTGTACCAGTCGCCCGGAATCACGAAGAACGAACCTTCCTCTGCAAAGATTGAGGCCTCGATCTTAACATCGAGCGGAACGGCTGCGGCTCGGGCCAACAGGTAGTTGCCGCTCGCCTGCGTACCGAACTGGGTCAGGCCAAGCGAAACGCTGTTCGAACCTTGAATCAACATTTCGTAGTTGTTCGTGTTAAACGTGTTCAAGAACCGGTTGTTGACGATGCTCGCGGTTGCCGCCGTCGGGTCAACGAGCGGAAATGCGACCGACTCAAACTTCGGCGACTGTTGGAAGACCTCGGTGCCCAATCCGTAAATATCTCCGAAAGCAGGAGGCGGTGCTGGGTTGTTGATGGCCGCCCAAATCAGCTTGGCCGAGTTGGTGACCGAATTGAGGACTTCAAACTGATACTGATCGTTGCCCCCGAACAATTGGCTGCCACGGTTCACCTTGATGTTGAAGAAGGAGTTCGAGGGTCCCGGGTTGGAATACTCCAGCGCCTGGGTCAGCAGGAGGTTCGTGCTCTCCGTCACACCCGTACCATTTGCATCAGCCGGATTGGCCGGATTGAATTCCTTGTAGGAAAGCGGAGCCGGGAGCCAGTTCTGGTAAGGCAGCGTGTTATTGGAGTTAGCCGGATCGCGGTCGCTCAGCGGGAAGTCAACCTGAAGATTGGTTTCACCATCGGGCGAACTGAGATGATCCGGACTGTAGCCGTTGATGCCAATGCCACCCTGTTCGACCTGAGCATTTGTCTCAGACGACGGGCCAACGAACATGGTCGGGTTCAGCGTAACGTAATCCTTCGCCATCAGCATCAGGGCCGATCGGCTCGGACGGGTCAAGCGGTTGTTCGTGATGACAGCCGGATAAGCGGCGGTGACATCGTTCGCCTGAACACCCTTCAGGATGCTGCCCTCGATGTAAACCGTCTTGTTCGATACGACGGTCATCTGAACGTCGGTGGGAATCACACCACGAACGCGGACGTTCCCTTCGAAGTACACAACACCGTTGAATACCGGCCCGAGACTGAAGTCGCTCGGCGTCAGCGCATCATTGATCGAGGCCGACATGCCCTGCGTGAGGGTGTTGATAATGTGGATTCGACCATCGTTGCCATAACCCACTCGGTATCGCATCGAGGTCAAACCACTATCCGTACCGTCCGCCCGCTTCCAGGTTCGCTCTTCTGGCTCCTGGTCGGGGTGGGCGTTGCGTTGAATAACGAAGCCGTCTTTGGTGAGGAGCAGGAACGCGCCGACCGGAATATAGAACGGTCCGTGCCATCCGGTTCGGAAGTTCGAGCTCGACGAAGCGTCGCCGAACGAGCTGAGCCAGTCCTGGACGAGAGAGGAAGTCCCACCGGCGATGCGGCGGCCTTGTTCGTCGTCAGGAACCTGGTAGTCGCTGGAGTTATCGACGTACGGGCCTTCGCCGTGGCCAAAGAGACCGGTGTTGCCCGACGGACCGAGAATGCCCGAATCCTTTGTCAGCTTCAGGTAGCGATTGGTGTTGGCGCTTTCGGCCACATCCGCGCTTGAGAGCATCGAAGCCGGCGTCAGGTAGCCAACGCCTCGAACATCGTTCGAGCCGTCTGCATCCGACAAACCGTCGCGGAACACGCCGCCAAACGTCGAAAAGGCCGGATTGTAGCTGTCGAGGACCATGTTAGCCGACGTCACCTGCCAGGAGTTCGTCGTTCGATCCCACCACGACTTATTGACCGTGAGGGTTCCACCCGAAGCCGACTGAATCGCGCCCGAAGCCTCGATTCCGTCGCCCATCGTCTGGTTCAGGTCAGCGATCATCGGACCATAAACTCGAAGGTCGCCATTCACGCGCATCGAACCACCACTCGGCAGTCCCATGATTGCCGCGCCCGCGCCCGTCGGAGAAAGGTTATAGGCATCCTGCGTATCGCCAACCTGGCGAGGGGCATCAACCGGTGTACCATCGGCACCCGGAGTCTCTCGATACATCGCGCCACTGTCCGTAGCAAAGCCCATCTCGATTGGGTGAGTGCTCTTATACTTGTTGGTTTCGAACCGGGCGTAGTCGATCAGGCCGATTTGAGCGAGGGCCAGGAGCTTACGACTAGATGTTTCCTTGCCGTCGTAGTCCTTCATCTTGGCGTAGGCTGCGTCAAACCCCGCTTGGTCGGCAAAGTTCTGGAATTGAACTGTCGCATTGGCTGCCACGGTCGTCGGGTCCTTGGCGTTCACCTCGCCTTGTCGACCGATTGATTCGATCTTCAAGTAATTTCGAGCCAAACCGGGATCATAAAATGTCCCAACACCGGTGCTAGAGAAGATGCTTTGGTCGCCCGGAGCGTAGGTCACGCGCACCAATGCTCGACCACCTTTGTAGTCGATTCGGAAGAATGGGCCAAGGCCGTCCGGGCCTCCGTTATCGATTCGAGTGGTTCCCGGGAAGTTCAGAGGAACACCGCCAGCCGTCGCGGGAGGACGCAGGTAGTAAGCGTCTGGGTCGCGAGTGGTGTCTGGAACGAGCTGAGTCAGCGGCGTCGCCTGCCCACGCCAGTCGGCACCGAGGTCCGAATTGACGAGTTGGGACTGAGCATATCGGACTCCCGACTCGGCGAAGTCGCTGTTTACACCACGAGCTTTCGCATTCGAGGCGCCGCGAATCGTTCGGCTCAAGATCGACGCGAAGGCCGCGCCAAGAATCAAGAGGACGAACAGAACCAAGAGCGCGATGATCAGCGTCTGACCATGCTGCATTCGTGGACGGTAGTTTCTTCTCTTCATCGGGGATTACCTTATAAAGTTGCGGACGTTGGCAGTGGCCTTCATCGTGACAGTCTGCGGGAACGGCACATCGGATTGCGGATAGTTGCGAATCGTCATGATGACCTGCATCAACTGCCTTGTGTCGTACTCAACTCGAACCACGTCGTCGGGCGCCGTGAATTGGAATTTGTACGCTACACGTATTCGACCGGGAACGTCGTTGGTTGTTCCAGGAATTCTCATAGTCGCCGGAATTGGGACTTCTGGCGCAGAGCAGAGTTGCACGTAGCCCACCTTGAACCGAGGTTGGAAGATCGCGCTAACCAAGCTCGTTCGGTCGTACACGGCCGGCGGAGTCGGGAAGCCGAGGGCAGCATAACCTGCCGGCGTCGGTTCAGCGATGTTTGCATAGTTGATGCGGTACTCGTTCGGACCCGGCTCGTGGTTGACGCGGTGGTATCGAACTTCGAAGCCATTGTTCGGGCCAGGATTCTGGTCGGGACCATAGATTTCTTCGCTTCCCGGAACAATGATGGCTCGCGGGAACATCGCCAGCGGACTCATCGAGCCGTCGCCCTGCGGAATCGTGCGCAGGTCGATGAATCGATGGGCGCCACCCGTCTCACCTAACTGAGAAGGCACACCGTTTCGACCATACTTAGCGTCATCCCAAATCTTGTCAAAGACTCGGTTGATATTGAACCGACCGAATGTGTTGTCCCAATACGGGGAGTCCGAGAAGACTCCGGTCGCTAGACCAGTATCTGTCGAAGGCGTCAATCCCGTATCTGTATTCACCCATCCGCTCGAGACCGTGCTCTGTGCCGGCACCTGAGGAAGGTTCAGGCTGTTCAAGTCAAGCGGGCTAAAGAGGTTCGCCGAGGCGTTCGGGTCCTTGGTGACATCACCCACTTCCCAGTTATTGAAGCTGCCGATGAGCCGTCCGGTAAGGTTGTTCGTGAAGAACGGCATGAACTTCGCGTATACGTCTGCATTCGCCGAGCTCAGCCAGCCGCTCACCATGTTGGCGGCGTTCAGGCCGGCAGTGAACGGGTATCGGCTATTCGGATCATATCCGTGGCTCTTATAGGCCGTTGTGTAGGCGGTGATATCGAAGGTCTCGATACCGCTACCTGCCGTGGTATCGGGAATTCCCGACGTATTAGGATCGACGTAGAACGTTGCAAAATTAGCGTTGTCCGTCCGGCCAACCTGGTAAGCGGTTCCACCGCCGTTGTTCCAGTTGGAACCATAGGACCGGACCACCACGTTGCTCCACATCGAGAACTGTCCGGCGTAGACCTCGGAGCCGATCTGATCGGCGCTCTCCGATTCGCTACCCAGCGCTGCCGCAGCTTCACCATCCACGCCATCGCCTTCCACGTGCGACGGACGGAAGAGCACTAGAGGAGTGATGCGGGGCGACCATACGCCCGCCGCATTCGTCATCTTTACGAGCCGTTGTGCCTTGTCGATCTGCGGTTGGATCAGGTCGTAGCGGGTCATTTCCGTTTCGACCTTAGCGACCTTCAGCCAGTTCTGAATGCGCATCGCCTTCGAGTCGTTATTGACCGGCGTGCCAACTGCTGCATTGGTGGCGAGGAAGAAGTCGGGATCATCCAGGTTCGGGGTTCGGTTCGTTGCGTCGGTCGCGTCGAAGAACTTAGCATTGACCTGAGGGATGAAGTTTCCGCTTCCCGGAGGCACCTCGGTCATGACAACCGGCTGAACCTCGGCCGAATAGAGAACGAAAAGGTTGTCTCGTCCGCCGCCGCGGGTCATCAGAAGCCCGTCGTAAGGGTTGTTGTAATTCTTGAACGGATCGCGCAATCCAATCCAATAGCGCTTGATCGTCGTTCCCGCCGCGAGAGGAAGCTGGACTTGCCCCTTGGCCGACTGAAGCGTCGGGTCTTCTTTGCCCGTGACAGGATCGATGAAGCCGCCGCCAGGACCACGCTGACCAACCTTTTGGGGCAGAACCAGATCGAGCTTGGTGTAGTTCATGCCGATCTTGACATAGCCGCCCGGAGTGGTGACTACCGCGCCGGTGTCGTCGATGCCCTTGGTCGGAATCGGAGCCACGATACTAACTCGGCCCTTGACCCCTTCCACATCGCGTACGGCAACTGCTTCGCCGATTTCCTTGGACAACTCTTCGGTGAGAATTCGAGCCTTATCTTGCGCGTCGGAGTACGCCTGAGCCGTTCGCGTCGCATTGAAGGTCTGAACCATCGGGATCGTGATGATGGTCATCAGGATCGCCGTGATCGCCATGACGGTGATCAACTCGATCAGGGTGAAAGCGTACTGTCGCCGGTTTCTCATTGGATTGCATCCCCTCGGTGAAGGTAGGTTTCTTTCGTCGTGACACTCCACTCTTTCGCCCAGTTGCCAAAACCGGTGTTCAAGTTCACAACCGGATCGGTACCCAAAGCGAAGGAGTTGATGTTGTAGAAGACTTTAGCCAGAACCGAGACGCCCTTTACGTCAGTGACCGCATAGGCCATCGACTCAGGACTGCTTGTATCCTGCGCGATGTTGGTCGCCGCCACACGGTCGTTCAGGTCGATCGAAGGCAAGGGCTGAGCCATGCCGTCTCCCGATCGGTACTTGATCATGAATTCCGCCCCCTCAAGCGTTTCGGCTGTCGCGCCGTTGTAGTATCGAACTTTGCCGATCGAAACCTTGCGGTTCACATCCATCGGCGGGAAGTAGATACGAGTCGGAAGTCCACCCAAGGCTGACGATCCGCCAACGTAATACTGAGCCGCGCCGGGAATATTGTAGGTGAAGTCATAATGCGACGGGTTACGCGCAATCTGCACCGCCCACTCTTCTCGGCCCATGTAAAAAATTCGGAGTACACGACCAGTGACGTTCGTCATCACAGTTCCGCCCGCCGTCGCGACTGCCTGGGTCAGGCCGTTCGTGTCGTCATTATCGATATCGAACAACGTCACGTAGCCGTTCGTCTTGTCGATCTTCATCGTCGGGCTGCCGTTGTACGACTCAAGCAATTGCCCGCCCGTCTCTACATCGATGATCAGAACGTTGTCGGCATCCTTTGTGTTAGCGCCTGGCACCTGCGTGTTATTGACGAAGCAGATGTCTTCCATGCCTTGGTTCGGCGTGGGCGGCGGTACCGCGATCGAATCGTGATCGGGGGCCGACTTACCGTCTGGGCCGTTGACCGAGTTGGTTCGAATGGACGGAACCGCCAGCTTCAGAACTTTCGGCAGGCCCGCCGGACTGCTGGAGCTCACGCGAAAATCTTCGTGAAGGATTCGCCAGTCGCGGACGTCGTAGTCGATGCGCGCGACATAAGGCTGCCGCGTCGCGCCTGCTCGTTCTTCGTATTTATTGTAGAGGCCAGGGTTAAACAACACCTCACCAATCAGTGGGTTAATCACCTTGTAGGTGAAGATTTCGTTGGGATCCCAAGCCGACGCCGTAGTAATTTCGCGGTAAAGCCGAGCGATCTTGATTGAATTAACTTCGACGTTGACAAGATTCTCGCCGCCGCCTAGCACACCCGGGATCGACGCCACCGGTACCACAACGTAGCCCGTCGTAGACGTACCGATCGTCACGATTTGCGACGTCAGAGTCCGAGTAAAGACATTGCCGCCGCTGTTGATCGTTGCCGTCAGCGAAACTCGGAAGTTGCCCGATACGGTCGCCGACGCCGGGAAGGCGATTTCAACAAGATTCGTGTCTTCGTTGCCGACGGCGAATTCATAGTCGCGCAAACCTTCATAGTCCGTCGTCTCATGAACCGCCCGTCGGTACATGTCGCGTCCGTAGATCAGAAGTTGACCAGGAAGCGGAGCGCCGTTCGTAAAGTCGGGTGGCCCCAGCTCCAGCATGGCAAGGCAACCGAAGTAGTCGTTTGCGGTCGGCGTGCCAGGTGTCAGCCATTCAGGGGCGGAAAGACGGTGAGTCTCACCGATCACACGCCGGAAGACGTTAGGCCCGGACTGAAGCTGCCAAGCTCGGTCGGTTCCCTGCACGATTCCCGTCGAGTCAATACCGGTCGTGATCGGGCTGTACTCGGTATTCGAAATATTGGAATCTACGACTGGGGTGTAGACACCCGAGATCAGTTGGAACTGGATCGGTAGAATGGCCTCCGGGACCAGGTCCGGCCTCGCCTTCAAGGATTCGAGAGCCGATCGGCCAAGACCGACCGCCACCGAGTTGTCCCTGGCACGGTTCAGGATTCGAATGCCGCCCGGAAAGATTTGGGCGATGGCAAGAATCCCAACCAGGAATACAACGATGACGACCAAGACCTCAACGAGGGTCGTCCCGCCGATACGGCTAAGTTTTCGCGATGGAGAGATCATAGTTCTTTCTCCAGCCCTAGGGCATCATTCGCCATGCTCGTTCGGACATTTGCTTAGAATCGAGCGGTCGAGCGCTGCCACCGAGGAAGAGAACGATGTCTTTGCTTCCACCAGGCGTCAAGAAATTGGAGTTGTAGTCGCGGTAGAACGTATCCCACGTCACCACCGTCGTGTCGGGCGGGTTGCTGTATCCAAGCTGGCGCGGATCATCCAGCGCACTGCCTATACCCAAACCAAAAGTCGTCCAGAAAAGCGTGTAGTGCATCTCGTAGTAGGAGTTGCCGTCCGAGCTCAGTTTGGTCGGACCTACGTCGTAACCGCTAACGGCATAGAATCGGCCCGCGCTTACATCGGACGGGTCCGTCGTTTCGTTAGGAGCCGTCCCCGGATTCTGCAAATAGTATTGAGGCGCGCCAGTATAGTCAGTCGAATATTGTTGCCTGGCGCTTAGGATATCGTCATTTGTATCGATCACGCCGTCACCGTTCAGATCGAGAATCGGTGCGCTACCGACCGTTCGAGTGTCGGCCTGCGGCCAGATTCCGGGAACCATCAAGTCGTACGCGCTACGATTGATGCCACCCTTCAGGGTGTCGATCGAGGTGATCCGCTTGGGATACATCGGACCACGAACGAGGTTGGCAGGGACAACGGTGACGCCGTTTTGGTACTCGTAGGGACTGATATAGCCAAGCAGGTGCGGCGGATATCCCCCTTGGTCGTCTCGATACAACTGGAGTGCCGACCGAATCGAGTTCATCGAAGACATGTCAGCGCTCTTATAGGCATTGAGCTTGACCCGAGCGAAAACTGGAAATATGATCGCAGACAGCAAAGCGATGATCGCAATCACCGTTAATAGCTCGATCATTGTAAATGCGCGTTTCTTCATTTCTACCGTTCCCATACCCTCTTCCCTACCAGATTCGACTTAGGCGTCGTCGATCCTGTTCCGTCGTTTCGTGAATGTCTCACGATTGGGCCGTTTGGCCTACTATCCCAATCATCGATTATGACTCCAACACCCTGGCAAAGTCGCGGAATCAGGACCCATTTAAGCCCCTGAGTACGCCATCGGCATATTGTGAAAGTTCGGTCCGTAATAGCATACAAACTATTGCGCCGATTGCCAAGTAGGGACCGAAGGGGATTGTCGTCAACGTAGGCTTCCAATCGTCGTCCTCGACACTCACATCTTCCATCGGATAGCCCATCTTTACATAGAGCTGTGGGAACCAGATGGCGACAATGTCGAAGCACAGCAGATACGACATGCCCAAGATGAAAAGGTCTTTGATCGGTTCCGGCTGATAATCCTCTTCTTCCCCTTCCGCCTTTTCGCCTTCGGCATCGCCCGATCCCCCTGCCTTTCGCTCCTTCGCCATTTCGATCGCAATGAACAACAGGCCAAAGATCAGACCCGTGATCACCGCAATGCCGACATCGAAGACAGTCAGGATCGGACCGAGTAGAGCCCCGACCCCTCGCATCATTTTAATGTCGCCATGCCCCATCGCGTCCTTACCAAAACCGATGCGGCCAAGAAAGGCGATGCCGAAGATGATGCCCCAGCCCATTAGGTAGCCGTAGAGGCACAGCTTCCAATCGTGGGAGTAGATGGCGAATCCGATCCCAAGGAGCAACAGGAACGCGTTGATCTCGTCGGGGATGATGAAGTGCTCGCCGTCGATGAAGATGATTGCAACCAGCGCCGCGGTCGCCAGCATGAAGAAGATCGCCAGGACCCACTCTTTGCCGGTCGGCTCTGCGCAGAAATAGCGATACCAGATGCCCGCCCAGAGACTTCCATTAATCAGCTCGACCCAGAAGTAGCGCGACGGAACCTTTTGGCCGCAGTGCCGGCACTTACCGCCCGACAGTAGCCAGCTAAAAAGCGGAATGAGGTCGGCCGGGCCTAGTTGGTGCTTGCACGAGGGGCAAAAGCTGTGCTTGGGATTTCCGAGCGACAGCAGGCGAGGCATTCGGTAGATGACGACGTTGAGGAAACTCCCGATCGCCGCGCCGATCATCAGCCCCATGATCCATGTCCAATCTGGAAACATATGTCTTCCCTAACAAAGATGCCCGTTGCAACTTGCAACGGGCATCGTACCCTTTTCCGGGCGAACTCCGAGTCCTTTCCCTATGAGTCGTCGCCGCCGCCCGACGAGAGCGAGGCAATAACCTTCACCAGCGGAAGGAACATCGAGATGACGATGAAGCCAACGACAAAGCCCAGACTGACGATCATGATCGGCTCCAGAGCCGCCGTCAGCGAGGCGAGTGCCGCTTCGACTTCGTTCTCGTAGAAGTCGGCGATTTTCTGGAGCATGAAGTCCAGCGAACCGGATTCTTCACCGACACCGATCATGTGAACGACCATCGGCGGGAACAGCTTCGATTCTTCGAGCGGGTCGCCGATTCGGTCTCCTTCACGGATTCGGGCTCGAGCTTCGAGGATCGCATCCGACATGATCGTGTTACCGACGGTACCGGCGACGGTCTCCATCGCCTGCAGGATCGGAACACCCGAGGTCAGAAGCGTACCCATCGTTCGGCTGAAGCGCGCCATACAGATTTTGTGGTGCAGCTTGCCGAAGACCGGAACTTTCAGCTTGACGCGGTCCATGACGCGTCGTCCAAACCTTGTCGAGACGAACAGTCGGTGCGCAATGATCAGGATGACCAGCGAGACAACGACGATCCAGCCCTTATAGACCAACACGTTCGAGATGTCGATCAGGAACTTGGTCGGCGCGGGAAGGTCGTCGGCCTTCAGACCGAGGTCGACCAGAATCGCCGCCCATTGCGGAACGAACCAATAGACGAGGAAAAGCGTGATGCCCGACGCCATGACGGCAACGAGGACCGGATACGTGAGCGCCGACTTGACCTTTCGGCGAAGTTCCACGTCCTTTTCAAGGAAGTGGCTGAGTCGCTGGAGAGATTCTTCCAAGACACCGCCGACTTCACCAGCTTTGATAAGACCGATGAAGAGCGAGCTAAATGCCTTGGGGTGTCGCTGCATCGCTCGGCTGAGCGATTCGCCCGCTTCGACGCGGGTACCAAGGTCGCCGATGATCTTCTTCAGCTTCTTGTTCTGCGTCTGATTACCCAGAACGTCGAGACAGCGGACGAGCGAAACGCCCGCGTCGACCATCGTCGAAAACTGGCGACACCAGACCGAAAGGTCGGTGAGCTTAACCTTACCGGGGCTCTTTGTCTTCGGGCTTTTCGCCTTGATCATGGTGATCTCGGTGATGGTGAAGCCCTGCTCTTCAAAGCGCTTCCTCAGGAGCTCTTCGCTTTCGGCATCGGCGGTACCCTTCTGGATCGCGCCGACGGCATCCTTAAATGTGTAGCTGAAGATAGGCATTTCTTTCTCCTATTATCGTCTGATTTGTTGGTTTCCTGGACCTTGTCCGGCAGTCGGGCCGCCGCCACCAGCGGTGGCAAGCATCTTTTTGAGTTCTTCGACGTTCGTACAACGCGACATGATGTCTTCGAGCGTGACCCAACCCTTGAGGTAGAGGTCTCGAAGGCATTGATCCATCGTGAACATTCCCATGTTCGCCGACGTTTGGATCATCGATGTAATCTGGTGCGACTTCGCTTCGCGGATGAGGTTGCGGATAGCGGGCGAAGCGACCATGATCTCGTTGGCAGGCACACGTCCCTTGCCGCTGGCGTGAGCCAGAAGCTGTTGGGAAATGATCGCCACGAGGTTGTTCGAAAGCTGAACACGAATCTGTTCCTGCTGCCCCGGAGGGAAGACGTCGATCATTCGGTCAACGCTTTCTGCCGCGTTGTTGGTGTGCAGGGTTGCGAAGACGAGGTGTCCCGTTTCCGCTGCGGTAATCGCGAGCGAAATCGTTTCCACGTCACGCATTTCACCAACGAGCAGGATATCCGGGTCTTCACGAAGGCTTGCGCGAAGTGCGTTCGAGAAGCTCTTCGTGTCCATTCCGAGTTCGCGTTGCTGGATGACGCTCAACTTGTGTTCGTGCAGATATTCGATCGGGTCTTCGATCGTAATAATGTGGTGCGCGAAGTTCATGTTGATGTGGTTGATCATCGCCGCCAGAGACGTCGATTTTCCAGAACCGGTCGGGCCGGTAACCAGAATCAAACCACGAGGCTTTTCGCAAAGCGACTTCAGCATCAGAGGAAGCTTCAGTTCCTCAACTGTCGGAATCTTGGACGAGATCAGTCGGAACGCTGCCGCACAAGCACCGCGCTCGCGGTACATGTTGACGCGGAATCGGGCTCGCGCCAACGGTCCGCCCGG
This sequence comes from Armatimonadota bacterium, assembly GCA_016125185.1. NCBI lineage: Bacteria > Bacillati > Armatimonadota > Armatimonadota bacterium. Next base: position 120,122 of record WGMG01000002.1, read on the forward strand.
AACTCGCTGATGGAACGGAATCGGCAGAGAGTACGAGAAGTCCAACTCAAACGTCGTTTCAAACCGTTGAATCTGATCGTCGGAAATGATTTCATACAGCATTCGCTGGATGTTTTCCGGGATGAAAGTCTCGTAGTTGAGGCGCTTGATCTTACCGTCGTGGCGCACCACGGGCGGCGACTGTGCCGCGATATGCAGGTCCGAGCAGTTCATATCGACGACGATGTTCAACAACTCGTCGATGTGGAGGTCGTCGACCGTCTTGCGCGGTCCTAGCGGCTTTTCGTCATTGGGGATTCCGCTGATCGTCTCCAAGCGCTCTTTCCAAGCGTCGGGATTTCCGGCGCCCACCATCTGAGCGGCACCGGGTTGCGGACGAGGCGCCCCGCCCATCGGCGGTGCTTGAGGGGGCGGCGCGCCGCCCATTGGCGGCTGAGGCGGAGGGGCTCCGCCCGGATTCTGTCGCGTAGGATCGTTCTGCATATACTCTCTTTCTTACAAAATACTAGAAACCTGCGGTAAAGACAACACGCATGACCTCTTCTGGTGTCGTAACACCTTGCAACACCTTGTAAAGGCCGTCCTCGCGAAGCTCCTTCATACCGCCTGCTTTTGCCGCCTCCTTAATATCGTTTAGAGGGGCGCGGCGGACAACAAGTTCCGCGATTTCCGCGTTCATGATCATTAATTCATGGAAACCAGTTCGGCCCTTGTAACCGGTCATTCGGTTGCTTTCGGCCGGAATGCCTCGGTACAGGGTCACCAATTCGTCCGGATCGGTCACGTTGAAGCCAAAGCGGCGAAGGTCGATCTGCGGCACTTCGTATCGCTCCTTGTGCTCAGTGTCGATACGTCGGCCAAGTCGCTGGGCGAGAACGCCGATAACCGTTGCCGAGATCAAGTAGGGCTCAACGCCCATGTCGATCATACGAAGCGTAGCCGACGGAGCGTCGTTCGTGTGAAGCGTCGAAAGAACCAAGTGGCCCGTCAGCGATGCTTCAATCGCGATTTCTGCCGTTTCAAGGTCACGCATTTCACCGACCATGATGATGTCCGGGTCTTGTCGCAGATAAGCGCGAAGCGCGGTCGCGAACGTCAGACCCGCCTTTCGGTTCATCTGGACCTGAGCGATACCGTTGAGCTGGTACTCAATCGGGTCTTCAGCCGTGATGATGTTGACCGTAACCGTGTTGAGCTTGTTGAGAACCGAATACTGCGTCGTGGTCTTGCCCGAACCCGTAGGACCGGTGCAAAGGAACATACCGTTCGGCTGGCTGACCAACTCTTCGATCTTGATCTGGTTCTCTTCCGTAAAGCCGATTTTCTCGAGACCGATCATAACCGAAGTCTTATCGAGAATTCGCATAACGATCTTCTCGCCGAACGGCGTGGGGATCGAGCTAACGCGAAGGTCGATTTCCTTGTTCTGGTGCTTGACCTCGATACGGCCGTCCTGCGGAATTCGTCGCTCGGCGATGTTCATGTCCGCCATGATCTTGTAGCGGCTGATGAGTGGAGCCATGAGGTTTCGTGGAACCGTCATCGCCTCCATAAGGACACCGTCGATTCGATACCGGACACGGATCGATCGGGGGCCGGGCTCGATGTGAATATCCGAAGCTCGATCGGCAATCGCCTGCTGAATAAGCGCGCTGGCCAACTTGATGATCGGAGCCGCATCGGCGCCTGCGGCGTCGTCCTCTCGGCCCTCGTCCGTCATTTCGGCGTCGCGACCTTGCTTAACGCCCGCTTCGGCCATGATTCGGGCGAAGTCGGCAGCCGGAGCCTTCGAAGCAGTTGGGGTGGGGTCGGCGGCGGCCTGAACAACCGTGCCCCCTCCGTAATTCTTTCGAATCGCATCTTCGATCGCGCCTGGCACAGCAAGGACGGGCACCACACGGCAACCCGACGCAATGCGGAAATCGTCGATGGCCGCCAAATTGTTCGGATTCGTCATCGCGATCCAAAGCGTCTGACCATCCTTTCGAACCGGAATCGCGTTGTGATTCTTCACGATGCGCTCGGGGACGACGTTGAGCGCGCTCGACTCGATCGTCATGCGATCGAGATCCGCAAATCCGAGGCCGGCCTCTTGGGCCTTGGCCTGTAAAACCTCGCGTTCGCCGCAAAATCCGAGTTGGATTATCGCCTTATCGACGGACGTGTTGGTCTGTTTGGCAACCTTAATGGCCTCATCGGCCTGTTCCTTCTTCAGAAAGCCCTTCTGAATCAGAAACTCAATCATTGACACACGGGGCATAGCCATGTTGAACTCTCAGCAGGAAATACACTCTCCCAAGTGTAATTGGGGCATTGTAACCTATTTTTCGAGGAAAAGGGAAAGGACTTTGAGAGGATTCGGGAACTTTTTATAGAAATTCTTTATACGAACCACCTCGGGCCTCTGCCGCTCATTCCTCACCTGTTTTAGGCAGACGAAATCCGGCTTTGGAATGTTTCTTTCCCCGGCAATTTTGTCGTCACGACTCGTAGTCGAGGACGATCCCGACCATGTGGTCGCCGGTGGGGTCGTAGTGGTCGATCGAGGCGTAGGCAGTTCTCTCCTTGGCCTCAAGGTAGAGCAGGTTTTCGGGTCCGTCATCGGAGGTGCAGCGGCCGTAGTTGAAGGCATAAGGGTAGGCCCGCACGATCGGCTTGATCAAGCTTGCCGGGATCGTCAACGCGACCACTCGAAAGCCGGATATCGTATACACGGCGGTTAGGCGGTCTACCGAATTTTCAGTTGCTATGCCGGCCGATTGCAACTCCTTGCGAAATTCAGCCATCGATCCTTCAGCCCCGTCCCCTTTGCGAATTCGGTCTTCGTACTCTTGAAGGGTTTCCACTCGGTGCAATTCGAGTTCCGGAATACCTGTCCAGAGATCGATCCGCGAGGCTTGGTCGGCCATTGCTTGAAGAAGGATCGCGCGATTCAGCTTCAGGATGGGGGCCGCATGAGGACTTTTCGTTGGATTTTGTGAATCCTCGTCCATCCGTTGGAATTTTGGTTCGGGACGATATTTGCCAGCTCCGAGAAACCAGTCAAGCAGGTGTGACATCGGTTACCTCCAATCGCACATAGAGTTCGGGTTTCAGTTGAAACGCCTCGACTTTTACGTCCAGAATTTTCTCTTTAGACTCCAGCTTGAACCAGTTTCGAGGAGCGTCGAGGCTGGTGAAGTTGTCAACATTGCCAAGCACGCGAATTTTGGCCGCGACCGAAATTCCGTGCTCGGACGGCAGTTGGCCAACTTCTCGCTCTTCGCCTGCGGAGACATAGAACAAGGAAGTCGTGTCTTGCGAGGTTGGTTTCAATATTGCAACCGAAGACCCCATTTCGACTGCATTCAAGCAGATGTTTTCGATGATCCCCGTCGACAGCATCATGTTGTAGAAACCTCGCTCAGCGTCCTGCTCCCGCGAAGTCGTTTCCGCTACCTCTGTCGGCGAAGCGGCAATACCGCGAAGCCAGTTTCGAATCGAAGACATTTGCATCATGATTCGTACTCGAGGACGATACCAACCTTATGGTCGTCGGCGGGATCGTACTGGTCGATGGAGGCATATGCCCCTCTTCCCCTTACCTCACAGTACAGTAGGTTGATGGGTCGCACGTAAGATGCACAACGTTGGTAATTAAAGTCGTATTGGTAGATTCGAACCAACCGCTCACTGAGATTGGATGGGATTCGCATCGCTTCCATTCGAAGCGTGGCGATCGTGTAGACCACCTGGAGCCTATCCCCGCGAGGAACCTCGACAGCTCCCTGCTTGACTGCGGCTTCGGCCAAAATGCGCGCAAACTTGGCGAAGTTCGCTGATCGTTGGGGGTTCTGTGCGTTCATCGCCCGATCCCATGCTTCCTCCTCCTCCTTCGCGATCATTTCCGGTGGTTTCTCGGGTCCTACCCTTTCCGGTTCGGGAGCATTGGCATAGATGTCGATCCTTGTCGCGCTATCCATTATCGCTTGCCCGATGATAGCGGAGGCAAGCTTACATATGGGAGCCGCGTCGGCTCCACTAGTTCTCATAGCCAACTCATCAACGGGGCACCGATGGTTCCGATAGGGCCATAGGGTTTGATCACCAATGAGCCAATCGAGCGCCGCCGTTAGAGGCGCAGGGAAGGTGGTGTCGATCCCCTGCTCATCAAGGCTCGCTAGCGCCAAGTTGTATGGCATAGCAATGCACCTGTCGTAGAGCCTGGCGACGGCATTCATCGAGATTCAATCCTATTATCGGATAAATCGAGTCCGCGATTGCACAGATTTCAGGGGCAGCCCCTAAAGAAGGGGCCCCTGCATAAATACCGGTATTCGAAATTCTTAACTGGAAAGAAGGGAGATTGACCAAGCTAGGTTCAAAATGCACCTAACATGTACAGCAATTCTTAAGACCAACGGACGACTGGCGTGGTTCCTCGCCTTGCCTAAGAATACTTTCTTTGGTAGATTGAATCTGTGGGCTGGCTAACAGTCCATTTTTTTTGGAGGCTTATGAAAAAGTACTTTGCGCTATTCATTCTTACCGGGATCGCAACGGCGGCAAACGCCCAGCAGATCTTGACCAGAGGAGACCTAAACTCGATCCTGTCCACCTCGACCACCGACGATTTTGAAACCTTCAACGTCGCCGACCAGGACGCAACGACCCTTTTCGGCAATTCAGTTTTGGATTCGACAACAACTTACGACAGTCAAGGGCCCAACTTGGTTCACTCCGGCGCATTCTATGTCGATTCCAGTGAGTATGATTTTCAGTGGAATGGCGACCATTACTTTGGCCTGAATTCCAAGACGCTGGTAGCTAATGGCACTTCAGGGGGCGTAGAGATCGTCTACAACACGCCGGTCGGAGCCATGGGCGTTGACGCCATGGCCTACTCGGGCTATGGCTACGCGGGCACCATGAAGGTCTACAGTGGAGTGAACCTGCTTGGCACGGTCAACTTTTCGCTCAGCGGCACCGCCGGAGAAACGGTCTTCCTCGGTTGGCAGAGCACGCAGTTGATCACGAGCGTTTCGATTTCTTCTCCAGCCTATTCTTGGAGCCCGATCATCGATAACCACACCTACGGCAGCGTCGGGACCGTTCCTGAACCGGCTTCGATGGCGGTTCTTGGGCTCGGCGCCTTGGCTCTCGTTCGCCGACGACGAACCCAGAAGTAAGGCAAGCACCGACAAAAAGGGGCTCCCTCGAATCGAAGGAGCCCCTTTTTTCGCGTTTATTCGAAGGTGAAGACGACTTTGCCGGCCTTGCCCGCCTTCATCAGTTCCATCGCTTCTTGGAACTGCGTGAAATGCATCACATGCGTCACAACCGGATCGAGCTTCAGCTTTCCACTCCCCAGCAGATCCGACATCTGATCCCAGGTCTCCCAAAGGCGTCGCCCCACGATGGCGTGGACGTCGATTCCCTTGAAGATCAAGTCGTTGATGGGTAATGTCTGGTCGTTGTTGGCATAGACCCCCAACAGCGAAATTCGTCCGCCCGGACGGACCACTTGACACGCCAACGATAGCTGGGTCGGATGCCCGGACATCTCCAGCACGCCATCCACGCCCTCGGGGTGAAGTTTGGCAAGTTCGCAGACCACGTCTTCTTGAACCGGATTGAACACCCGATCCGCCCCGACTTGCCGCGCGATATCCGCCCGATATTCGCTAATCTCGGTGGCATAAACCGCCTTCGCCCCCATCGCCTTGCAAACGGAAACCGCGAATTGGCCGATCGGTCCCATGCCCGTAATCAGGATCACGCAACCCTCGACTGGCCCAGAAAGGGCCGTGTGCACGGCGTTGCCCAACGCGTCCTGGAACGACGCGATCAGCGGCGACACCGTTTTCGGCGTCGGCCGTGCGTTTTCCCATGGGATAACGGCGTAGGTGGCGAATCCGCCGTCTACGTCGACTCCCAAAATCTTCGTGTTGACGCAAACGTGCGCCTGCCCTCGTCGGCATTGAAGACAATGGCCACAAACGATGTGGCTTTCACTGGCGACGAAGTCGCCGACTGCTCTCTCGCTTACTCCCTCGCCGATTTCGACGATGGTGCCGCAAAATTCATGGCCGATGATCCGCGGCGGCTTGATTCGGCCGGCAGACCAAGGGTCCCAATTGTAGATATGGAGGTCCGTTCCACAAACTGACGCTGCTTCAAGCTTGATCTTAACGTGACCGGATCGGACTTCTGGCTCTGGAACTTCGACGATCTCAACACCAGGCTCCGGTCGCGTCTTTGCGATCGCTTTCACGGGCAAGATTTTACTCGCACGAGTACACTATGCACGTGCTAAAAGTTGCTGTCTTACCGTTAAACGCTGGAGAAGGTACAAAACCTCAGATTGGTAGGCAAATTTCCGCCTTTGTTGCCGATCAGTTGAGAAGCAACACCGACGCCGACATTCAATCCGTGTCATTCCTAACGCAGGTCGAACAGGATGGCGTCGCCAGAACCGCTTTTGTCAATATTTCCGACGGCCTGATCGAACCGGGTCAACTCAAGGACCTTTTCGAGCAGTCCGGCGTCGAGCTTTCGATGGATGGCATGATCAAAGCCACCGAAGGCGGCTACGAAGTCACCACCCGCTACACCTCGAAGGACGACTTGGAGAATGGCGAGCAGTTAGTCCAAAGCTTCACTCCGGCCGAAACCTTCGAAGTCCTGACCAAGTTGGTCAAGAAACTGGCCGACAAGGCTAAAATCGGTCTCCCCGAAATCCTGGCCGGTGAAAAGCTCGAATTTGGCACCGACAACCCCGAAGTCTTCCTCAAGTTCCTGGAAGGCTACGACGCCCTCAACTATATCCAGCAGGCGAACGGGCTCGTGGCACAGGAATTCAATCCCGAGGGCGCTCTCAACACGCTCCTTGAAGCCATCGAAGGCGACACCGAGTTCGAAGGTTCCTACCAGGTGCTCGTTGGCCTCTGTCGCGCCTGCACCGCGTACCAGATCGGCACATTCGACCTCATCAAGGACAGCCTCACCAAAGCCACGCAACTGGTGCCGGAAGATTTCGGCGCATTCTTCGCCCTTGCCGAGCTATACCAAGCCGCGAACGATATTCCCAAAGCCGTTGACCTCTTCGAGAAAGCCTCTGCGCTAAACCCCGAAGATCCGGCCATCCTCAACCGTCTTGGCAACGCTCAGGCGATGATGAACATGTTCGTCAACGCCGAGCGCAACTTCAAGAAGGCCGTCGAGTTGGAAGGCCCGGACAAGCCGAGCATGGATTACCTGGTTGGCGTCCTCAATGCTACCGGTCGAAACCACGAGGTCCCCGCCCTTTGGAAGTCGATCATCGATCAAGACAACCAGAACGCCAATGCCCACGCTAAGTACGCCATCTCGCTGATTCAAAACAGCAAGCAGGAAGAAGGCGAACGCGCCTTTGAGGCCGGTTTGGAGGCGGTCGACGACAACACACTGGTAAAGCGGTACTACGCGCCTTACCTCGCGCAGAACAACGATCTTGACCGCGCCATGGACTTTTACGAGGACTGCATCGACGTGGCCCCGAACGACGTCGCGCTCCTCGTCGAGTACGCTCAGACCCTCCAAGCCGCTGATCGCGCCTTTGAGGTTCCCCAGGTCCTTCAGACGATTCTCAAGTCCAACCCGGACCCCAACACGAAGGCCAACATGCAGGCATGGCTGATCGAGCTCGAACAGCCGAAGCGCGTCGAGAGTGTTCAGCTTGCCCAAGAAAAGCTCGCCAACGGCGACGCCGAGGGTGCCATCCGCGACCTGAAGCCGATGCGCAACTGGCTGGCCGACTATTGGAAGATGTGGGCGGTCCTGAGTTCTGCCCTCAACCGAGTCGGCGACTACGAGGAAGCCGAGAAGGCGGCCCAACAGCTTTTGCAGGTGTTCCCAGGCTGCGAGCCGGCCTATGGCGAGCTTCGCGAGGCCCTCAATGGCCAAGGCAAAAACGAGGAAGCGTGGCAGTTCATGCAGTACGCCTTCGCCAATAATCAGCAGAGCTTTGGCGTGTTTATTAATCTCGGCATCGCCGCCAAGCGGGCCGGGCATATGCAGGAAGCCAACCAAATCACCGAGCAAATCAAGGCTGTTGTGGCACAAAATCCCGACATGCAGGAAGAACTAAAGGACATACTGGCCGAACTTCAGCAGTAAAATCCTTTAGCCGTGGCGAAAACCGCTCCTAGAAAAAAGCCTAACGGAAACAGGCCGGTTCCTCAGCAACCCTTCCCCAAGAAGGAAGCGCCTAAGGAACCGGAAGCTCCTAAAGCACCGACCGTGCGCGTCCACCCTTTGGTGGTCGCGTTCGTCGTGTATCACATCATCGCGGTAACTACCTACGCCCTTCCAATACCGAGCAAAAAGGTCCTCGACGACGAAGTCCCGGCTCGTGGAACCGACATCCTCCTCAAATATAACCAGAAGGAAGTCAAGAACTGGGCTCCGATTTACGGCTACCTGTACGTCACCGGCTTTTGGCAGTACTGGGATATGTTCGCTCCCGATCCCGCCCAGACGGACCTCTGGTGTAGCGCCGAAATTACCTACCTAGACGGAACCAAGAAGGAGTTCCACTACCCCCGCATTAAGGACCTGACGATTCCCCAAAAGTTCGTCTATGAGCGGCATCGAAAGTATTACGAGCGCGTCAACCAGGACGACAAGGCATTTCTTTGGCCCTCCTTTGCCCAGGCAATCGCCTACCAAGCTGCGGAAGATACAAACAATCCTCCCGTTGAAGTGACACTAATCCGCCACTTTCAGCCGGTGATGCGCCATAACGATCCTAAGCCGCAGGAGCCGCCGTACACGGCCGTGAAGTTCTATTGGTACGCCGTCGACCAGCACGAATTATTTGCCGACAAGGGGTGGAAACTTGGAATCCATTAAGGTTGCTTACACGTACTGGTTCCGCCAGGGCAGCCCAGTAGCGCTTGGCGTCTTCCGCGCCATTATGGCTGGGCTCATCGCCATCAATTTCTGCATGATCTCCCTCTTCTTCCAAGACTGGTTCTCGGAAAAGGGATACACGCCGGCCTGGCTGTCCGCGTATTTTTTGGACAACAATGTCGCCCTCACGCAGAACGGCAAGCTGAACTTGACGCGCGTCGATCTGCTCTACGGCATTACCGATTACCGGATTCTGCTTGCCTTCAACGTGATCGTCATTACCCTGGCGATCATGGTCTCGCTGGGTCTTTTCACGCGCATTACGTCGATCCTTTTGGCCATTGGCGTGGTGACCTTCCACCATCGAAATTCGGCCATCCTGCACGGCGGCGACACCGTCATGCGGATGTGCGCACTGTACCTCGCCATCGCTCCATCCGGCGCAGCATTTTCACTGGATCGCTACTTCGCCGTGAAGGCAGGCAAAGCCCCACCGGTGCCGCCTGAAATATCGATGTGGCCTCAACGGCTCATCGCTTACAACTGTAGCCTGCTGTACTTCACCACCACCTGGGCCAAATGGTTCGGAGTGCTCTGGAAGTCAGGCGCGGCGACCTGGTACCCGGCCCGCCTACATGAATTCGACCGCTTCCCTGTCCCAGGCTTTTTCAATCAGTTCCCGATGGTCTACGTTACGACCTACGGCACTCTCGCCGTCGAGTTCGCGATGGCCACCCTCGTGTGGTTCAAGCCACTGCGAAAGTGGGTTCTACTGAGTGGAATTCTCCTCCACGGCTACATCGAGTATTCGATGAATATCCCCCTCTTCAGCTACTTGATGATCTCCATGTACATCACGTACTATGAGGGCGATGAAGTCGTCGGCTGGTGGGAGCGGGTCAAGGCTCGCTTCGGCAAAAAGCCGTCGCTTGAGGCCGCATGATCGTCGAACTCCACGTCGAAAACCTCGCCATCATCCAAGAGGCGAAGGTCGCTTTTCGTGACGGCTTCACGGCCCTCACCGGCGAAACCGGCGCGGGTAAATCGCTTCTGATCGATGCCCTGGAACTATGCCTCGGTGAGCGCGCCGACACCGAACTGGTTCGTACCGGGGCGACGAAGGCCTCGGTTCAGTTGGTGGTCGATCTCTCGACCCGTCCCGAAATCCTCGCTATCGCCGAAGAACTCGGTGTCGATGTTGAGGAGGGTCAAGTCTACATCCAACGCGAAGTGATGGCCGAGGGTCGCTCGCAGGCTCGGGTTAACGGCAAATCTGTCCCGCTCTCCGTACTTCGCGAGCTTGGCGCGGCGATCGTCGATCTGCACGGTCAGCACCAGCACCAGGCTCTGCTCGACCAAGAAACGCACGTGCAGTACTTGGACAGTTGGATCGGCGGCCCGGTAACTAACCTAAAGGCCGAGACGGCCGAACGATACTCCGCCTGGCAAGAAGCGAAACGCAAATATGAGGCCCTTCAAAAAGGCATTCAGGAGCGTGAACAACGGCTGGACATGCTTCGCTTCCAGGTCAACGAAATCGAATCGTTTTCGCCGGTCGAGGGCGAAGAAGCGGACCTCAATGCCCGCCTGGGCCGCCTGCGAAACGTCGAGAAGATTTCTGATGCCGCCCAGCGATCGCTAGTAGCCCTCTCGGAAGGCGAGGTTAACGCTCGCGATCTCCTCGCCGCCGGCCTGAAGGACGCCGAAGAGGTCACCCGCCTTGATCCGTCGCTCGATCTCTCCGAACTGCAGGAAGCTCTCGTCGATGTTCAGGAAGCCATCCACAAGCTCCAGGCTTACATGGATACTCTCGACAGCGATCCCGAAGCGCTGGAAGAAACCATTGAGCGGCTAGACGGTCTCAAACGCCTCAAGCGAAAGTATGGCGAGACCGAGGCCGAGATTCTGGCTTATCTGGAGTCGGCCCAAGCCGAGCTAAACGATCTTACCGACATCGAGGCTAGCGAAGACGCCCTCCGACAAGCCCTCGACGCCTCGTCGGCCCGTCTCAAAGAGTCGTTCGCCGAGTTGACCGCACTGCGCTCTTCGCGCTCGAAGGACTTTGTCGCCGACGTTCAAGACCACTTGACCGATCTCTCGATGGCCAAAACACAGTTCGCGGTGCAAATTCGGCCCGGTGAACCATCGCCTGACGGCACCGACTTTGTCGAGTTCTTGTTCAGCGCCAACGCGGGTGAAGATCTAAAGCCGTTGGCCAAGATCGCCTCGGGTGGCGAAATCAGCCGTGTGATGCTGGCCATGAAGAGCGCATTGGCTGGTCGCGCCGGGGTTCCGACTCTCATCTTCGACGAAGTCGACACTGGCCTGGGTGGTGCCGCTGCCGCTGCCGTCGGCAAGAAGATTCGCGCGCTCAGCGAGCACTATCAGGTGCTCGCCATCTCACACCTGCCCCAGGTCGCTAGCCGCGCCAACGAGCAGTTCCGAATCCAAAAAGCCGAGGCCGGAGGACGCGTGCAAACCGAAATCATCCGTCTGAGCGAAGACGATCGTGTGCAGGAAATCGCTCGCATGTTGGCGGGCGACGAGGTCAGCGAACACGCCGTCGCCAACGCGCGTGACCTCTTGCGGTTGCTGTAATTCCGGTCCTAGCCGACGAACTTATAGCCGACACCGCCCATCTTCACGATCCGCGTTCACTCCTAGATCAGCCAAATAAGAATTTGGTGTTACAATCCGAAATTAGTTAGGTGTAATAGGCCGTGCTGTTCTCGCTTCTGCTAACCATCGCATGCCAGGAGTCGGACATCATTGCGACTCTCAACGAACTCGTTAGAGCCAAACCTGCATTCTTAGTCGCTGGCGATCTTAGCGCAGCGGAGACAGGCAAACCAAAGGTCGAGAAGGGGCCAGATGATTATTTTGACAAAGAAGGCAACAAGATCGCTTCGTTCCATTTGTCGGCAAGGTATTCATCGATCCAATTGAACTGGGAAAAAACCTTGGCGAAAACTTCATTCGCAGAAAACGACGGTGAAACGCTGTTGATCGCGGATGGAAACTCAGTCACCTCCAAACACTTTAGCTATCCGGTTACCTCGTCGTGGATGGGCAACTCAATCTTGTTGACCAGCGCAAAAGACCTCCACCATTGCTCGATCCTGAAACTGGACGGAAAATCACGGGAGTGGAGAGAAACACCAATTGATGTCGAAGAATTAAGTCAGGCGTGGGCTGATTCGGAAGAGACCTTTTGGGCGATCGAGAAGAAGTCTTCGATGCTCATTCATATGGGGAAGGATGGAACCATCGACCTTCGCCACAGTTTCAGCGGCGACCACAACTCGATACCGGCATCTGGATTCAGTTTCTTGTTCTCGAGCCACATGGCGACCGACGTGATTGTTTACGATGCCGATGCTAACGAGGAAAAGACAATCCTCGAAAGCCTTAAGGTCAAAGACGCCACCGACTACCACTACCAATGGGTACCAGATTCCGCTGTCCTTGCCGTGCTGTATCGAGACATCGGTGGACGACAGGTTTTGAAAACATACAAACCAGAAACCGGAGTGTGGGCTGAATTCACACTTAATGTCGCCGCCTTTGGCGACATGGTTCCGATCACCAATGACGAAGTCGTAGTTCGGGCGAGTCCGAAAGATGTGCTTTCGTTCGATACCTACTTGTACAAAATCAACGTGAAAACTGGCGTAGCCAAGCCTCTTGCCGCAAAGTCACCATTAGGTTGGTTAAGGATGCTATACCCATGCAGTTCAAACGTCGCTCACGCGGAATCCGGCGTCTTCTCATCTGCATATCCAACCGGAAACACTCCATCGCTGGTCGAGGCGATGAAGCAAGTCCTCAGCTTGAAACCCGACTTCGTCATGCGGACGTTTAGCCCGGCAGCTTCAAAGGCGGGAGACTTCGATTGGCCGACTTCTTATACATACTACTCAGCCGCGGGACAACGACTATCAACAATCGAATTGCCGAAAAAGTGCGGTGGGATCCACCTCTCACCCGACAAAAAGACGGCAGTCTCGTGGATTTACGCTGACGGGCGCACTTATGTGACCATTGTCAAAGACAATGGCGATGATAGCTATAAGGAGCTATCAGGTGGGACTTCCTTGGAGTGGTTCGGCAACCGATTGCTAGCCACGACCCGAGGTTTGAGCGTGATCGAACAGGACGGAGCCAACATAGAGTGGCTTCTGCGATCCATTAGCAAGTACGAGTTTTCGTCCTACTGCCTCGATTCGGCGGGTGGTATATGGGGTTGTCCCAATGCAACCTTGGGAGGTAACCGTTATCCGCTCATCCACATAAATAAGCTTGGGGTTGTCGATACCACCCTGGAGACTTCACAAAGCCTTGTGCCGGTTTTGGCTGTCGATGGGGAGTCGCGCTACGTTTTTTTGAGCAACCACAATAACCTCGTCGTGATGGATACTCGGACGAAATCGGAGACGACATTGGTAGAGCCGACGAAGGATTCGATTTTGTCCCAGGTGGTCAAGTTCGTCTGGATGCCAAAACTAGAAGCGCTGGCCCTGTTCCAAAATGGCGACTTGTCTCTCTATTACCCGGGAACAAAGCAGCGCGTCCCCATTCGAATTGTTGGAGGCTATGGAATAGGATCCTTCATTCCGCTTAACGACACCGAACTACTAGTTGCAGCCCGGCCACAGGATAGCGGGAAGATTCAGCTCTATCGTCTCAACCTAACGAATGGCGAAATGACGCCGTTCGATAAGGATGGGCCCACAGGCTTGAGTGTTCACCTGGAGCGAGTAAGCGCTCTTTAGCCGACGAACTTATAACCCACGCCGCGTACCGTTACGATCCGATCCGCCGCCTCTTGCGAGGTCGCCAATCGCATGCGGAGCCATCGTACATGCACGTCCACCGTTCGGCTCGTCACGTACGCGTCCTTGCCCCAGATGCGGTCTAGCAACGCCTCACGAGAGAACACCTGACCGGCGTTCTTGGCCAAAAACAGCAGAAGGGCGAACTCCTTCGGCGAAAGGGTGAGCAGTTTGCCGTCCAGGGTCGCTTCGTGCGTTCGTGGATCAATTCGGAGGTCGCCCCGTTCGACGACTTCTTGAATCGCTTCGCCGCCGGATCGGCGCAGGATTGCCCGCACGCGGGCCACCAATTCGGTCATATTGAACGGCTTTACGACATAGTCGTCGGCGCCCATCTCCAAGCCCTTGATGCGATCCTCTTCCGAGGCGCGGGCCGAGACGAAGATGATCGGCGTTTGGTGTTCGCGCCGCACGGCCTTGCAGAAATCGTGGCCGCTTCGGTTGGGCAACATGATATCGAGGATGACCAGGTTTGGCTTCACGCGCTTATACAGGCGCATCGCATCTTCGGCGGTCTCCGCCGTAAACGTGGTGAATCCTTCCTTCCGGAACTTGTTTTCCAGTGTCTCAATGATCGCGGTTTCGTCATCGACGATCAGGATTGTCATCGTCTCCGTTCCCTGTCTAGCCTTATCGAGTCGGTCAGCAATTGCCATATTGTCCTCGGCGAGTACACCGAGAATCGTTTTTACATTTCTTTATTAAGGGACGGTAAAGCTTAGGACCCTGCGGCGATGATTTCAACATTTGCCCGCGGAACCGTGACTTCTTCGCCCGAACCTAATTTGGCCCGAAGCACCCTGACATGAGTACCAGATTCGAGCGTCACCAGCTCGGCCGGAAGCTGAGTGACCGATCCGATGAGTCCGAAATATGGTTCGCGAATGATTCTGATCTGCGATCCGATCTCCAAAGCCAGGGCCTTTGCCTCCGCCGGAGCCTCGCCCGCGTGCTTGGGCTCAGGAACGATCAGCTCGGGTCGAATAACGCCTGCGCGAATCTGTGTTGCACCATTGATCGACGCGTCATGTCCATTGATCGACTTCAGCAGGTCAAAAGTGCGCTGAGCCATCGGCAAGAAACCAAAGCCTTCCGTGACCATCAGAGTCAGGTCGATCTTTTCCGTACCGGTGATCGCCACGCCAATGTCGTAGCCCAGAAATTCGATAAGGTCGCTGTCCTTCAGGCCGCCAGCGATGATTCCCGCTGCGCCTACCGACGCCGCCTTCTTGATCGCCGCCGCCGTCATACCTGCGCCGCCAACCAGAATCTTGCCCTTGTCGTCCGGCTTGATGTCGCCTTCATCGAGAACCTTTTCGTGGTCGGTCACAGCTAGCCGAACGACACCTTGTCGCTCGCCGCCAACGCCGAAAATGCCTTGGATCATCGCGCATCGCGTCTCGACGATCGCGCCTTCGTCCGGCATGACGTCCAGGACGGTGCCTTTGATATAGGCGTCAATCTCGATCGGGATCGAAGGTTCGCGGATCAGCGCATTGCCCGTGACCTCACTGAACGACTCGAACGTCCCGGTGTAATCGCAAGTCGCGGTCGGCGCTTTGAACAAACCGAACAGCTTCTTCCCTTCCGCCACCAGTTGGCCCTTTTCGACCGGATCGCCGACATTGATCTTCAAAAAGGCAGGAACGTCTTTGGCTTCAACTCCGAGTTGGTCCGCAATCTTGACGGTTTGGAGCGCGCCTGGAAGCATCGCTTGGGCGACGGCAGTCTTTGGCTCGACGGAATCGCCAACTTTGACGAGGACGTTGCCCTTAATGGGAAGGCGTCGAGTGCGGCGGACGACGATGTCGCCGCTGACGGTGAGTCCAGGGGTATATGCGCTTGCCAAACTGTTGATCCTTCGAGTGAAATCTCGAAAGAGTGTACTTGATGTTAAGCGTCGCGGTCGCTGCTGTGGCCGGGGAATAGCTTCGCCGTTGGGTCCAGATACGTCTTCGCAAAGCACACCGCCGTAGCCGCTTCGCCGACGCCCGTCGCGATCAGCTTCAGCTTGCTTCCGTAGCTCGCCACGTCCCCAACCGCGAAGATACGCGGTCGGTTAGTTTCGAACTTATCGTCCACCTTGATCTGGTTCTTTTCAATCTCCAGACCCCAATCCTTGAGCGGCCCCAAGCTGGACTTGAATCCGATATTGACGCACACCTCGTCACAGTCGAAGAATTCGGTCTCTTTCGTCTGGGTGTTCTCGATGGTTAAACCATTCACGTGATCGTCGCCGTGAAGTTCTTTAACGACGTAGAAAAGCTTCATATCGACCGAGCTGGTCGTCACCTTCACGACGCTGTCCTCGTGCGCCTTGAAGACGTCTCGACGGTGGATCAGCGTGATCGACTCCGCAATGTCTTCGAGGGCCATCGCCCAGTCGAACGCGCTATCGCCGCCGCCAACGATGGCGAGCTTGCGGTTGGTGAAAACGCTGGTGTCCCGAACGCCGTAGTGAACGCCCTTGCCGATAAAGTCGTCCTCGCGAAGCGCCCCGATCTTGGTGGGCTGGAATGCGCCCGGTCCCGCCGAGATGATGATGGTCTTGGTCGAGAGTTCGAGCCCCTTGTCGGTGTTGATGATGTAGTGGTCGCCTGCATCGATCAGTTCCTCCGCCGTGTTCTCCAGCACCAGCTTGGGGTGGAACTGCGTCCCTTGCTCGATCATCGCCTTGGCCAAATCCTTGGCCAGCACTTTCGGGAAACCGGGCATATCGTAGACGTACTTTTCGGGATACAACGCGGTTAGCTGCCCACCCAATTCGGGAAGCGAATCGATAATTCGGACCGACATGCCGCGCAACCCAGCGTAAAAGGCCGCGAACAGGCCACAGGGTCCACCGCCGATAATCGTAACGTCAACTGTATTCATTTTGCAAGGAATCGGCTCGGCGTCGAACCGGACAATAGTTTACTCCGTGGGGTGCCTTCAGGATTCTTCGCCGAGGCCCGGCACCTTTTAGCCTTTCCCATCTATTGGCTTCGACCTAATATTGTTTGGCGGAACGCGACGACGACATGCGGTCGTTGCCACGAAAAACGGAGGGTGCACCAATTCTCCCTCATTTGTGAGGGAGTCCGTGAGCTAGGCACTAGGGCGAACGGGTGAGAGCAAGTAGGTTTTATGAAAGCCGATACGGCTTATAATAGCCAATAGTTAATGGACATCCCCGATGACCTGCGCCCCCGATGGATGCCCAAATGGCTGATCGCTTTCATGTTTGGCCCTAAATTCAAGCGATTCATGAAATGGGTTATGTTGTTCGTTGCCGTCGTCGCTGTAACCAAGACGATCTACAACTGTGTGGCCCCAGGACATGATAGGGTTATTAGGCTTGTTCTCCTAGGGCCAGTCCTGTTCGTGCTGGCTCAAACCGCGCTGTTTATTTGGAAAATCGAAAAAGGCAAGTTCGAGAGCCCAAGTAAGCTATGGATATTCGCCGGGCTTGCCGTGTTCTTGCCAGAAACGACTCGAAAGGAAGGGTTTCTTGCGGCGTCGATAGATTTCGCGATGATCTTGGGAATCTTCTGGGTTTTCAACCTCTTTGATCGTCGCAAGCAGAAGGACATTTGCCCCTAACTCCCGACTTCAAACCCTCATCTAACTTACGCCGCCAGGCGCTTGACGATCCGCACCATGTTGGTGAGCCCCAGATTCTTTCCCATCGATAGCTCGTTCCCAAAGACCTGAAAGACGATCCCTTCATCGATCGCCCCAATCTCCGCCTTCGGCGCGCCCGACGCCGACTGGAGAAGCACCGCCATTGCCATCGCCGAAATCCCCTGAGGATTGTCGACAGCGAAGTGAAATTCGACCGACGATCCCACCGGAACTGCCTCGATGTAAACCTCGGATTCGCACCCCGGAACCTTCTTCTCCTCCGACCGAACCATTTGCTCCACCGAGGGATGCCGATACTCGTCGGCCAAGGCGATCAACGCCTCGATACGATCCTGCCGGTCGGTGAAAAAGGCAAGGTCGTCCAAATGCTCCTGGAGCTTCGCGGGAATTGGCACTTCCCTATTATGTCAGGGACCATAAACAAGAATTCCCCTCCGCTTTCAGAGGGGAATTCCGTTCTCCAGCCTGAAGCCCAGTAAGTTACTTCTCGACCGGTACGCCGACCAGGTTGCCCCACTCGGTCCAAGAACCGTCGTAGTTTCGCACCGTCGAGTAGCCCAGCAGGTACCGCAGCACGAACCAGGTGTGGCTCGATCGCTCTCCGATTCGGCAATACACGATCACGTCATCGCCCTCGGCGGTTCCCGCACCGTCCTGATAAATCTCCTTCAGTTGGGTCGATGTCTTAAACGTGCCATCTTCGGGATTGATCGCCTTAGCCCACGGCACGCTCTTCGCGCCGGGAATGTGACCGCCGCGCAGGGCGCCCTCGTTAGGATAATCCGGCATGTGCAGTTTCGCGCCGCTGAACTCGTCTGGCGAGCGAACATCGATCAATTTGCCGTCCGTCTTCAGATGCGCCAAGACCTGGTCGCGGAACGCCCGCTGAGTCTTGTCGTCGCGCGTCTTCGACGGGTACGATGTGCTCTTCTCGGCTGGCACTTCTCGCGTTAGCTCTCGACCTTCCTTCACCCATTTCAGGCGTCCACCATCCAGAATTCGGGTGTTCGTGTGGCCGAAAAGTTCGAAAATCCAGAGTGCATAGGTAGCCCACCAGTTGTTCTTATCGCCATAAAGCACGATCAGCGTATCGGGCGTTGCACCAATGCGAGACATAAGCGTGGAGAACGCCTCGCTCTGGATATAGTCGCGGATAAGCGGATCGTTCAGGTCTCGCGTCCAATCCACTTCATACGCACCGGGAATGTGCCCCGACGGGTAAAGAAGTGAGTCCTCGTTAGACTCCACGATGATCAAATTCGGGTTGTTGAGGTTCTCGGCCAACCATTCGGTCGAGACAAGCTTGTCCGGGTGCACGTAGCCACGGGTTTCAATCGGTTGCTCCAATGTAGTCGGCATAACGGTTTCCTAATTTCAGTTTGGCACTTGCTGGTACCTTCTACGACATTCAACTGGACAAAGAAGTCGAGATTCGCACTTTATTTGGGAAAAAGTCCCCGCGTCGAAACTTGTCGAAACCCATTCCCCGTACTTTCTCCCGTTGCCGCGACCAGGGGAAAACGAGCCATCATAAAGGGCGCGGCGGTCGACAAAGGGGTTGATGAAGGTTTTTCGTATTTGGGGTTTGGTTGCGGGTCTTGCTCTTGCTGGATCCACTTTGGCCGATGGGCAAGTTCCCATCGTAAAGGCCCACCGCCTCGATAAAGCCCCGACCATCGACGGCAAAATGAACCCGGGCGAATGGGACGAAGCCTTCGAAACTTCGACTTTCCTCGACCGAGCCACCACGAAGCCTCCTTCCGACAAAACCGAGGCCTGGATCGGCTACGACCGCAAGGGTATCTACATCGCCTTTTACTGCCACGACTCCCAACCGGACAAGATCGTTGCCCGCGAAATTATCCCAAATTCCAAATTTGACGGCGAAGACTGGGTCGAGTTCGACATCAATCCTTTCGGGAATCGGACCTTCAACCAGCTTTGCGAGTTCGTTGTGAACGCTCGCGGCACCAAGTCCGAGAACTTCAAAGGTGGCCGCACCGATAAGCGCGAATGGCGGGGCGACTGGAAAGCTGCCACCTCGCGTACCTCCGACGGCTGGGTCTGCGAAATGGAAATCCCGTGGCCGATCCTCAACTACCCACGCAAGGATCGGTTCAACATGGACCTCAACCTCATCCGTGGACAGGGTCGATCCCAAATCGAGCAGAGCTGGGCCAACGCCCGACTCAACCCTCTACCCGAGCAGCAGGGCATCTGGGAGGGCGTCGAACCTCCTACCCCGCCGACCGCGCACGTTCAGTACCTCGCTTACAGCGCGCCGGAGGTAGCCAATGGCAAATTCCAGAACCGAGTCGGTCTCGACGCCCGTTACGCGTTCACCCAGTCGGTCACCGGCGTCATGAGCCTCGCGCCGGACTTTAAGAACATTCAGGACGTCGTTCCCGGAATCGACTTCGTACGAACCGAACGAAACCTCGATGAGTCGCGCCCTTTCTTCAACGAAGGCTCCGGCTTCTTCCGCCTGACGGACAACTTCACCTACGGTTCGATGTTCTACAGCCGGCGCATCGCTGACTTCGATATGGGAGCCAAGGTCTACGGTCAAGCCAACCCGAACCTCGGATTCGGCGCCCTCTACACCAATAAATTCGACGGCGAAAAGGCCGCCGTATTCAACGTCAAGCGCACCTTTTCCTCGACCGAAGGTATCAACCTTTTTGGAACCGTCAATGCTGATGGCAACGACAACTCGTCGCTCGGCTTTGGCTACAACAAGCGGGTCGGCAAGATCGGATTCGATGTCGGAGCGGCAATGGAGAAGGATAACGGAACCAAGGCCGACACCGCCGGTTCCGCCGCGATTTCCTACCAAGGCAATGGCGACTTCCTGATGGCCCGGTACCTATGGGTCACGCCGGAGTTCAACCCCTCCCTCGCCTACATCCCCTGGACCGACCGTCGGGGCGGCTACATCTACGGCGAGAGCAATCGTCAATATCGTAAGGGTCCAATTCGGGAAACCCAATACAACTTCAGCACCGATCAATTCCGCACCTATTCCGGCGTCCTACAAGAAAATGGCTTCGATACGTCGTTCAACGTCGGACTCCGAAACGACATGGGGGTCGGCTTTGCTCGCGTCCGCTACACTTACAGCGGTTCGCTCGACGACTATTGGGTTTACGGTATCGCCTTCAACACGTCCAACCGATTCAAAAAGCTTTCGATGAACTACCTGCAGGGCACCCAAGGCGACATGCCCAGCAAGTACTACTTTGTGCGCGGAAGCTACCGGGTGGTCAACAACCTCGACCTTAGCATCGATAAGTCCGTCCAAGAGCTCGGCGGAACTACACGCCAAACCATCGCGACCCTCGCCTATCAGGCATCGCCGCAGGATCTTCTGTCCAGCCGGTTCGTCATGAACGGCAACGACCAAAACATCTACTTCAGCTTCCGCCACGCGGGATTCCGAGGAACGGAATACTATCTGATCTACGGTGATCCCAACGCCCAGCGGACTTCCAACCGATTAAGCTTGAAAGCGGTCTGGGCGTTCTAGGTAAGGTATCCACCGTGGGACCGGATATTCGTTTTAGGAACGCAACCTTCGATGTGAAGAAGGAGAAGGAAAACTCCTACAACCCGGGCGTTGTTTGGGGTGAGGCCATCTTGGTTTGGCTTCGCGACCACGCAAGCAAGCTCACCGACGTCTCCGACATCGATGAAGAAGACCACGGTAACTTCTGCTCGGCAACGTTCGATGGCCAACGGTACAGCTTTGTGGGAATGTGCGGAGCCGATGAGCCCGATGTTTGGCATCTTGTGATCGAGCGCAAGCGAACATTCAAGGAGCAGTTATTGGGCCGAGGCAAAACGACGGTTGAAGACCCATGCTTCACTTACGTCAAGGGCCTGCTGGAAGCAGACCCTTCGTTTACCGACATCGAAGTCGATCCTTAGCCGCCATCGGTGAACATAAATGGTTCATTGAGAATGACAGCCCCTGCACAGCGAATCAAAGGCACCTTTTCGAACTTCAGCGTCTTGTCGCCAAACTTGACCGAGCCCGATACCTTGTCGCCTGCCTTCCAGACCTTTGACCAGTCGTCTTGCATCCCGGACCACCGAAACGGAGCAAACGATTGCTTGTCAATTCTGAGCGTTCCGAAGTAAGGCGTGTAAGTCGCGCTGAAATGCTTTGTAGCGCCATTGCCAGTCTTCACATTGAGTTCGAACTTTACTGAACGGCTCTTCGGAGCAACCGCCACGGGTATAGGAATAACGACCTCCGTCGGGGAGACCTCGATAAACGGCATCCCTCGACCCGCCTGCCCCACGGCCGTCATCATCGCCTTTCGGACCTCGCGATTGTCGAAAACCTCCGTTCCTGCCGGAAACTCAGGCTTGAGGTCCGCCGGATCAAGCTTGGAATAGTCGTAGAGGTATTCGTCGCCCCACGATCCGTGATCTCGCATTGCCAGCAACCGAATGGGAAGGTTGGTTTGAGGGTCGGCCAGCAACTCAACCCGCTGATCGGTATTGCTTGTGACCTTTGTGCACACGAATCGGGTGACCTTTCGGCCCTTCCAGTCGAAGTCCCGTTCGACCGTAGGTGGCGGGAACCTCTTGAGGATGTCATCCAGACTGGGAATTCGGAATTGCAGTTGGTACCGAGTCGACGGCACATCGATCGAGCCCGCGTGAATGGCCGCAACGTAACCCATGACCGTCTTGTCGTCTCGGTACGAGAAGTTCTGGGCTGGCCCTTTCTCGTCATCGAGAGTATAAAAGTTAACGCAAACTCCCTTAGCGATCTTCGTCGTCACCGTAAAGGAGCGCTTTTCGGGTGAACCCATGATACGGTGGTTCACGATGGTCACCGAGTCTGCTTTCTTCTCTGCGGCGATGACCTGCGCCATCGTCATCGGCGCCGAACCAAACAAGAAAACGGTGCTCAGCGCTGCAACGCCAAGGCCAGAACCAGCCAGGCTCAGGACAACGAGCTTCGCCCGCCGTCGTTTCGCGTCTCGCTCGACCCGAGCCAAAAGGTCGCCCGCCAAGTAAGGTGCGGGGGATGAATCTCTCCATCCATCCAAATCAAAAGTGGGTTCATTCATAACGTTGCCTCGTGAAGTTTGGTTGGGGTCAAAGGTTCGATTTCAAGCTGATCTCGCAGGCGATGCACCGCCTCGTGCACTCTCGACTGCACCGTGCCCTGCGGAAGACGCAGAATCTCGGCTGCCTCTTTCGACGTGAAACCCTCCGCCTTCACCAGCACAAAAGCCTCCTGTAAAGACTTGGGCAAGGCGCGAAAGGCTCGTTCCAAGTCGAGAAGCGAATCCATATCCACCGCTTCGCTGGAAACGAGGTCGTCGATCGGCTCCGTCGGAATGTGGCGGAGTCGCCTCCAACGGTTGAGCGTGATGCCAAACAGGTAGCTTCGATGCATCTCCTCGATCGGCTTTCTTCGCGCCGATTGTAAAGCGGCAAGGATCGTTTCTCCCACCAAGTCCTCTGCAATCGAGCGATTGCCGGT
This sequence comes from Armatimonadota bacterium, assembly GCA_016125185.1. Taxonomy (NCBI): domain Bacteria; kingdom Bacillati; phylum Armatimonadota; species Armatimonadota bacterium. The sequence continues at coordinate 142,952 of WGMG01000002.1, forward strand.
CAAGCGAAGCGCAAATCGGTACACCGCCGCACCGTGGTCGTCCCACAGCGCCGCGGCTAACCGCTTCTTCTCGTCACCGCCTAACTTTGGCCCCATACTCCTCTATTGCCGATTTGCCGCCATTTTGTTGGACGAATTTCTTTACACTCGGGCTCTCTTGCTGGGTTCCCTGTTCTCGGTTCTCCGCGCCCCACACGGTAACATCTTCCTAATGCCACAAGCCGAGGACTTCTACCGCCAGATGGTGCGTCTGCGCGCGGTCGAAACCGAACTCACCAAGCTCTCGCAATCCGGTCAACTTCGCGGCTCTCTCCACCTTTGCCAGGGACAAGAAGCCGTCCCCGCTGGAGCCTGCGCCGCCCTCCGCCAGGACGACTACCTCACCTGCACCTACCGCGGTCACGGCTACGTCCTCGCCAAGGGGCTCGACCTCGACCTCGTCCTCCAAGAAATCCTCGGCAAAGCCACTGGTCTGTGCCACGGCAAAGGCGGCAAGATGCACCTCTTCGACCCCGAATTCGGCCTCCTCGGCACCAACGGCATCGTCGGTGGCGGCGTCGGAACTGCCGTCGGGGGCGCGATGGCATCGTGGATCGACGGAGCCGACCGCGTCGCCCTCACCGTCTTCGGTGACGGCACTCTCAACCAGGGCCACGTCAGCGAATGCTTCAACATGGCCGCGCTCTACAAACTGCCCGTCATCTTCCTGTGCGAAAACAACCTTTACGCCGAGATGACCCCGCTGGACCGCAGTCACGGCAACACCGACCTTTGCGCTCGCGTCGCGGGCTTCGGCATCCGCACCGACAAGTGCGATGGTAACGATCCGTTCCTCGTGCATGAGACCATGAGCCGGGCGGTAGCCCACGCCCGAAAAGGCGACGGTCCAACCTTCATCGAGGCCATGACTTACCGCACCATCGGCCACTACCAAGCCGACCCAGGCACCCAATACCGAACCGCCGACGAGGTCTCCGCTTGGCGCGAAAAGTCCCCGATTGCCAAACTGGAAAAGGTGATCGGAGGGGCGGCAATTGCCATTCGGGAAGAGGAAGAGCTTCGCGTTTCCGACGCCATGCAGCGGGCTCTCAAGCAGCCCGATCCGCACTTCAGCCATGCCCTCACGGAGGTGTTCGCATGAGCGAAATGACCTTTGTTCAGGCTATCAACTCCGGCCTTCGCCAGGAGTTCGACCGCGATCCCAACGTCTTCCTGATGGGCGAGGACGTTGCCCACTACGGAGGCATGTTCCGCGTAACCGAAGGGCTCCTCGACACGTACGGCCCGAAGCGAGTGGTCGACACCCCGATCTCCGAATCCGGCTTCATCGGTATGGCTCTCGGTGCCGCGCTTGCTGGCAAACGCCCGGTCGCCGAACTTATGTTCATCGACTTCTCGCTGGTCGCAATGGACCAGGTTCACAACCAGATCGCCAAGACGCATTACATGAGCGGCGGACGCGTGAAGGTTCCGCTGACCATCATCACCCAGGGCGGCGGCTACAAAGGCGCGGCAGCCCAGCACAGCCAGATGCTGGAAGCCCTCTTCCTCCAGGTTCCCGGCATCAAAGTCGTCTGCCCATCGAACCCTGCCGACGCCAAGGGCCTTCTCGCCGCATGCATCCTCGACGACAATCCCGTCCTCTTCATCGAGCACAAACAGCTTCTCGGCGTGAAGGGTGAGGTGCCAGATGGCGAGCACGTCATCCCGCTTGGCGAAGCCAAAGTCCTCCGCGAAGGCACCGACCTAACGATCTTTACCTACTCTTACGGAGTCACCCTCGTCGAGCAGGCTCTGGAAGGGCAAAGCGTGTCGGTCGAGCTCATCGACCTCCGAAGCCTCAACCCGCTCGATTGGCCGACCATTGCCGCCAGCGTCAAGAAAACCCACCGCGCCATGATTGTCCACGAATCGCACACGCGATGCGGCGTTGGTGTCGATCTCGCCGCCCAAATTCAGGAAAAGCTATTCGACGAACTCGATGCGCCTGTCCTCGTCTGTGGCGGTGCCGATACTCCGATTCCCTTCGCCAAAACGCTTGAGGAGGTCGTCCTCCCGACACCCGAGCGGATCCGAACCACGATCGAAAGGGTCTTCCATGGCTGATCGCCTCGTCGGCAAAACTGCCCTCGTCACCGGTGCCGCCCAGGGCATTGGTGCGGCTATTCTCGACCTCTTCGCCCAGGAAGGCGCTACCGCCTGGGGTGTTGACCGCACGCCAGGAGCGACCGATTTCACGCTCGACCTCGCCAACGTTGCCGAGATTCCCGACTTCATCCGCGCTCTCCCATCGATCCCCGATGTCCTCGTCAACTGCGCCGGAATCTGTCTGACCCGGCCCTTTTTCGACATCGAAGTCGATGGCTTTGAGCGCACATTCAAGATCAACGTGACCGCAAGCTTTGTGCTGATGCAGGAGTTGGCATGGCACCTCAAAGAGGGCCAGCGCCCTGGTTCGATCATCAACATGGCCTCCAACAGCGGTCTCATGCCCAAGTTGGAGCAGCTCGACTATGGCGCCAGTAAGGCCGCCGTTATCAGCATGACCCGCTCTGCCGCCGCCAGCCTCGGCCCGCACGGCATCCGGGTTAATGCCATCGCACCCGGCGTTATCGACACCCCGCTCACCCAGTCGATCGCCAAACAGCGAAGCGAAATCCGGGGCGTTCCGCCGGAAGAAACGCTTCGTCCCGTCCTCGACTCCCTCCCCCTCCGCCGCATGGGTACGGCTGATGAGGTCGCTAACGTCGCTCTTTTCCTTGCTTCGGACGAATCCGCCTTCGTCACGGGCCAAACCTATCTGGTCGATGGCGGTCAACTGATGCACTAAAATTCATATCGTCAATTGCCCGGAAGGGTGGGGAATCCAGATATCGCACAATAAGCGAGACTACGATTTTTAGTTCTCCGCTCACTCCTTGCCGATCTCCTGTAAACTGATGCGACAACATGGCATTCAACGGACTTTGGCACGCCAGCTTCACCGTCTCCAACCTCGAGCAAAGTCTCGAATTCTACTGCGGTCTGCTCGGCATGGAACTCCATCACCAGCAAGTCCAACACAACGAATACACATCCAAGCTCGTCGGCTACCCCGACGCCAACTTGAAAGTCGCGATGCTCCGCATCCCCAACGCCTTCGTGGGCCCCTCGAATCACCACCTAGAACTCGTCGAGTACGTCCACCCTCGCGGCGAAAAAACCGACGTCAGCACGAACCGACCGGGTGCCCCGCACCTGGCGTTCGTCACCGACGACATCCACGCCGACTACCGACGCCTCGCCGCCGCTGGAGTCCGATTCAAGGCCCCCGCTCCCGTCGCTATCGAAGAGGGAGTCAATAAGGGAGGCTTCACCGTCTATTTCCTTGATCCTGACGATATCACTCTCGAAATGTTGCAGCCGCCAGCTGGTCGCCCATGGGGCAGCGTCAACGGCACCGAACTGAAAAAGCCCTAACGCAATGAAGCTAAAACTCATCTCCCGCCAGCAGGAGACTTTCGAAAACGCCTTCCGCGCCCAAATCGCCGACTTTCAGCGGGTTCACCCCCACGTCGAAGTCGAGTGCACCTTCCTACCCATCCACGACCACTACGAAAAGATGGTCGCCAACATGGGCACCGAATCCGACGAATTCGATCTTTTCCTATGTTGCACCGACTGGTTGCCGATCCTCATGGAGAACGAGAGCATCACCGCCCTCGACGAAATGATCGACTCCAATCCGCCCGTCGATTGGCCCAATGGATGGCACCCCGCCATGCTGGGGCTTCAACAACGCCACGGCTACATCTACGGCCTACCTTGGCACGACGGCCCCCAGGTCTTCCACTACCGTACCGACCTCTTCAACGATCCCAACGAGCAGAACGCCTTTCGCGAGCAACACGGCCGCGACCTTCGTGTGCCCGAGACGTGGGACGAATTCCTCGAAGTCGCCATGTTCTTCACTCGGCCCGACAAGGGTCTGTGGGGCTGTTGCGAAGCGGCCTACACTGACGGCCATAACAACGTCTACGACTTCCTCATCCACCTCTGGAGCCGAGGAGGCAGGCTCCTCGACGCCGACCGCAACCCCATCTTCGATAGCCCAATCGGGGTCGAAGCCTTACAGTTCTACGTCGATCTCTTCCACAAGCACAAGGTCGCCTCGCCCGAATGCCTCAACCTCGGCAGTGTCGAATGCGGTGACTACTACGCCCAAGGCAACGCCGCCATGATGTGGAACTGGTGCGGTTTCGCCGCCGTCGCCGAGATGCCCGAGTACAGTAAGATCGTCGGCAAGAACGCTTGCACCAAGCTCCCGGCGGGCTCGGCTGGCTCGGTGTCTCTCAACATCTATTGGGTCCTCACGATCCCTTCCGGCTCGGAGAATAAGGAGCTCGCCTACCAATTCCTCCAGCACATTTCCGGTCCTGCGACCGACAAAATGGTCTCGATGGCCGGAGCCAACGGCGTTCGCCTCTCGACCTGGAACGATCCCGAAGTCCGCGCGAAGTACCCGTACTACGGCATCATCGCCGACGTCCACGCCAACACGCGGACTCTTCCCGCCATTCCCGAATACCCCGAGATCAACGAAGCGATCTCGCGGGCGGTGCATCGGGCCCTCCACGGCGAAATGTCGGTGGAGGAATCGCTAAAGAAGGCCGCGAGCGAAGCGAGAACGATTCTGAAGAAATAGGAGGGCGACCGTCTAGTCGTTCCATCTTCCTATAGACCCCCCAATTGTGATGATGAAACCAGCCTTTCATCATCATTTCCCCCCTCTCTATAGTGAGGATGTTGAAAGGCGAGATGGGTGGCACTGGTCATGACACCCCCGTTTGCGGGCTGGGAATGACCAGTGATTTGCCGACTCAATAGAGCCATTCGCTACCGATGCATCGAGCCCGGCGTACAATGAAAGCCGAGCCATGAATGCTCCCGTTGCCGACGATCCAAGAGCATTCCAGATGCCGTTCCGAGACTCAACGGAGATGAGCTACTTCGCCTTCATCTTCATGTTTAGCCTTATCACGGTTCGCGCTCTGGCTGAAGCCCTAGGTCGGCTGTCCCGTCATGACTTTGCCGCCAGAAATGTCGGCGCAATTCTGTTGCCGCTCAGTTTCACCTGTATCTTCATTTGGGCAAAACATTTGTCTAAGAAGCAGAAGATTTCGTTTGAAGATGGGACCTACCAATTGCCAAACGAGGATCAAACTTCCTCCCTTGCCGAACTCAAAAAAATCACGATCATGACTCCAATCCTGCATCAGGATCGGCGAGAAGTGAGGCTAACATTGGCGAACCACAAGGCGGTCTACGTCCGCCCCACGCCACAAGACCTGGAGCCATTTATCCAATACCTCGAATCCCAAACCGGTCTAACCGCCGAACGCCCCTAGCCTCGAAGTAAACTCTCCGCCATCGCATGGAATCTCGGATTCTGACCCAATCCTCCGCCCCGCCTCGCCAAAAGTTCCCCATCGTCTGCATTGGGACGGACGGAATCAAGCGCAATGCGAGCAGAGATACCTCTCTGGCTAGAGAGGTCGGTGAGCGGAGCGAACCGGGTGAGTCGCACATCGCATCGAAGGAGCGGATAAATTGGTAAACCAATCCCCTACTCAGCCTCGCCAAAAGTTCCCTATCGTCTGCGTTGGCGCCGGTGGAATCATGCGCAACGCCCACCTCCCGGCCTACCGCATGTGCGGCTTCGAGGCCGTCTCCATCATCGACACGAAGCCCGAACTCGCCCGCCAGCTTGCCCAAGAGTTCGACATTCCCTTCGTCGCCGAATCCCTCGACCAACTCATCGCTGAGGCTCCCAGCGACGCCATCTACGACCTCGCCGTCCCACCCGATGCTCACGCCGATATCCTCCGCAAACTCCCCGACCACTCCCACGCGCTCCTCCAAAAGCCGATGGGCGAAACCCTCAACCAAGCCGAAGAAATCCTTCGCGTCTGCGATGAAAAAAACATCAGGGCCGCGGTCAACTTCCAACTCCGCTGGGCTCCCTACACGCTCGCCCTCAAATCGCTTCTAGATCAAGGTGCACTTGGCGAACTCCTCGATCTGGAGTTCAAAGTCAACGTCCACACGCCGTGGGCCGGCTGGCCCTTCCTCGAACTGGCTCCCCGAATGGAAATGGTCTACCACTCCATCCACTACACCGACCTCACTCGCGACCTGCTAGGCGAACCCCACAAGGTGTGGGCGAGGGCCATCAAGCACCCGGACGCCCCCAAGCTCGAATCCACCCGAAGTTGTCTGTATTTCGAGTACGGTGACCAACTCCGCGCCACCATCAACACCTACCACGCGCACAAAGCCGGGCCAAAACACCAGCAGTCCTACCTCAAACTCGAAGGCACCAAGGGCGTCGCCTGGTTCCAGATGGGTCTCAATCTTAATTACCCAAAGGGCGGCGCCGACATCTTCGAATACTGGCTGGAAGGCGACTCCGACTGGACCCCAGTCCCGCTCGAAGGCGGCTGGTTTCCCCACGCCTTCCGCGGCCCCATGTCGGCCATGATGGATTGGCAAGCTGGCGGTGACGCGCCTTCGACGGAGGTTCACCAGGCAATTCTCACCATGCGCCTCGTCGAGGAAGCCTATCGCTGTTCGGATTTGATGGCTGAATAGGCAAGCTGTTTCGACGGCAGTCCCGACAAGACCAGGTGCTGTTCAGACGATAATTTGGATTTACTATCCTTGAGGATCGTGAAGCTTCCGCCTTCATATCGATACGTCAGTCCGGCTTCACTGAGGACATTTGCCAGAGTTACCTCGAATTTGCCTTTTAGCGAATGAACATCGATAGCGTGGCCCAAGAAAGGCACGGCAGAATCGTCGATTTGGTACTTGGCGTTCAGTTGGCTAAAGAGCCCATTGAGCACAAGTTGAATGGGTTCTTTACACGCTTCTGGAATGATCTCCAGAACAGTTCCGCGGTTCCATTGCGCTTGATATCCATAGGTGTGAACAAGGGTAGCCAGCACTTGCCCGGTGTTTCCTTCGGGAATCACAATATTGGATGGTCCGCTAATATAGGCATCAATGGAATAGTCAACCTTCGCGCCGCGACAAAGGCTTTTAATCGCATCACGAATATCGATTCGAGTCAGGTCTGATGTGCCCGTCTGACCTTCCAGATTTGGGACATATTTTGGCGTATGCTCGACGACCAACTTCCCATCTCGCAGGAAACAAATAGCTCCGATCTGGTCGGTTATTTTGCGGATAATCGCGACCGATGGCGTGTCCCTCAAGTGAAGGGTGACATTGCCATGAACATCAGGATCAACGGCTTGCTTAAGTCCAATCTCTTTGGTGACCGCGCTCAAAACGTCGTGAACGTCTGCCCCGTCATAGTCCACCTGATGAATGATTCGATCTAAATACTCTCCCTGCAAACGCGCAGCCGAGAGGATCATTCCAATTCCAATAGCTACCATGGCTTATCCAGTCAGACGTCTTGCGGCACCAACCAATTCATCATCAACCCTGATATTCCTGGCACCCAAAGGAGAAGAACAGGCTAACATGGACGTACAATGCGGACATTGCTACTCACGTTGCTGGGGGCATTCCTTATGATCGGATGCCGAGAACCGTCGGTTGCTGGGCTCTATCACATCGGGCAGTCCCAATCAACTCTCGACCAATCGATTGCCAGCTATAAGATGAATTTCAAAGTGGACAACACATTCGAGATGAGAGATGGCGATAAGGTTCTCTATCAAGGCAAGTGGACTCCTGCGAATGGCGACGTCTACCTCAACGCGTCATTCAAGCAATTTGGACTGAACTACCATGTCCACGGCAACAAGCTGGTGGCGTTCTACGGTGACGACGAGGAAAAGCGTTGGTGCTGGGTCCACGACTGATGCACTCCGCAAGCACGTGCAATCGCTAATTCCTAGAGATCGAAGCGCCAGCAACGAAATCTCAGCCGAAACTGGCCGTTTCGAACAGCTTCCGCGCCACTCCGATGAGGTGCGTCCCGCTGTCCAGGCAGACCGCCCGCATCTCTAGCTCCACCAACTCGGTCCACTTCTGCTCGTCGGCACGGATCGCGTCAAGCCGGTCCCCGTACACTGCAGTCAGGTTATTCGACGCTGCCATGTCCACCACGGCTAGTCCGTTGGCCTCCAAAAACGACCATAACTCGTCGGACCGAAACAAGTGGCAATAGTGAGTCGCAAATTCCGAGTTCGCCTTGGTCAGATCTCCGGTTGCAAGAACGTTCTCATTGTCCACCCACGGAAATCCCAAAACCCCTTCCAAATACTGCCGGATCGTGCCAAAAAGGTTCATAACGTCCACTAACAGCACTCCGCCCGGACGCAAAACCCGAACACATTCAGCAATCGCCACATCTCGCCGATCCAGCACGTAGCTCAGCGGCCCGCCGTACGCCACGACCGCATCGAACGACTCGTCGGCATACTGGGAAAGGTCGCACAGATCGAGCTTTTCCCACGCCGCTACGCCGTGCTCAAAACCCAGTTCTTTCGCCTTCGCCTGGTTCAACTCAAGCTGAACCGACGAAATATCGGCCACCGTTACTTGGCAACCGTGCCGAACCAGCTCCTGCGTAAACTTCCCTGGCCCAGCGCCGACCTCCAGCACCTCCGACCCACCTCCAACGTGGTTCAAAAGCAGTTGGCGATGGACCAGGAACTGTATTTCCCGCATCGGATTCAGCGCCAGCCGATCCCATTCCTGGTCGGCGAACTCGTCAAAGTATCGCTCTACCCACGTCGAGTCGTACTGCCCTTCCATCACCCTAGACTGTACCTAGGTTCAATTTTGGACATGCTCCACGCGAATTGACGAGGCCCGGGGCAGAAAGTCGAAGTGCACCGCCCCATCGGTAACTTCCAAAGTCATCGGACTCCCGCCGTCAATGATCACTTTCGCCTTCTTCCATCCAGCGGGAACCGGATAGTGCATCGTGAGTGGGACATCGTAACCATCGAAAGGCACGAGCTTTTCGTGGTCGAATCGCGGCTTGCCCTTCGCGTCAAGGCCCAAGAACGCCTCCCGCTCTCTCTGATATTTCCAAACCACACCAGTCGGCGCGACCAACATCTTGTCCCGATGCTGATCGAGAAATTCGAGCAACGTCTTCATGTTCGCGACGCTCGTGCTCAACCACTCACCGCCCACTCCATGAAAGCCCAAATGATGCCACGAGGACGAATCTAGAGCCATCTTTGCCCACTTGGTAATGTCACCCTGCCCATCCTGATAGAACGCCTCGCGCCCGGGCAGAAACAACCGATTCTCAGCCAGAATCCGGTCGAAGTCAGCCTTGGGAATCTCCCATTTGACGCCACCGGGAATTGCAAACGGCATCAGGGCGTCATGCCCCACGATCTTGTGGAGGATCTTTGCGGCATCGCCGATTTCGCTCGCCCCCTGCTCAGGACCAACGGTGTCTCGATGGTGCATCGTATGGTCGCCAAGCTCATGTCCTGCGGCCAATACCTTCTTCTCCCAAACTTCCTGATGCTGTCGATATCGCTCCTCGCCGGGGTTGACGTAGAAGGTCGCCGGGAATCTGTACTGAGCCAAGAGGGGCAGAAGGTTTTGCACTTGCGAACCCATCGAGTCGTCGAATTCCATGCTGAACGCGCACGACTTACCATGCGCGAACGGAGTAATCGTCGGGGTCTCGACCATAGGTGACACCAGCGCCGAACCGAGAAGCATCATTGCGACCATCGGCATGTCGGCAGGTTACCACGCGGTCGAGACCGCCTTCTTTAGCTAACGGTTCAGGCCTTTTCGGCGTCTTCCGCTAGTTTCTTTAACGTCAGTAGCATCTTTCGCTCAATCACGAACTGAACCGGCTCGTTAGCGACGACATCGACTACCTTTTCCAAGCCTGACTTCTCTCGCTCACGGAATCGAATGATCAGTCGCGTATGCTCGACATTTTCTTGCCCCGCCAGTTTATAGGGATGCAAGAGGATCGACCAAGTCGCCGCTTTTTCTGTCCCGAGGTCGATGCCCAGTACGAGGCTTCGCTTTGCTTCCATTGAGACGACCGGTGCCGGTGGGTAGTTGCCGTGGATCGACACCACATCTCCGACATTGAGGTCCTGCCATTGCGGCTCGCCCGACTCCACCGTCGCGATATCGGCGTCGATGATGTTCTCAAGCCAGGTGAGGTGATACACACCGCCTCGGTTTTCTCCAAGCTCGGTCAGGAAGGGCCAAATTGTATCGGCGGATGCTTCCACCGTGATCGCATGCGTAATACTGCGAGCCCCGCTGATGAGTTCGTCACCTGGCATGGCTTCTTTCGCTTCTTCGTCCGTGGCTCCCCATGTCAAATGCCAAGGTCGAATAACCTTGGCGTAAGCCGCGGCAGCGGCCGCGATTCCTCCTACTGCCAGCAGAGCCCCAAGAATCTTGCCCTTGGCCCCACATCCCTGTGAGTTCTCCTCACCCTGCCCATAGTTGCCGTCGCCAATCGAGGCGGCTTCGTCCGACATCGTTTCTGGAGTTTTCGTAACAGATTCCATACACGTATAGTGCTATCTGCAATTCAAACCAACAAGTCAAAACTTTCCCGTCATCCAAAGGACGGACAGGAACTTTTCGTCAACCCAACTCGCTCTGCCAAATCGCTCGTCAGCAGATTCTCGGGATCGACTTCGGCCTTGATCGCAAAGAACCGATCTAGGTTCTCGCCCAAATATGCCGCCACATCCGACGGCCGCAACGTCGAATCCTTCGCAAAATAGAACCGCCCCCCGCAGGAAAGCGTCAGGTCATTCATTTTGTGGGCTAGTTCCCAAAGCCGCTCGCGATTGCGCTCTGTTACCTTGAAGTCCAGGGCCAGCGAATAGCCGTCCACCGCGTGGGAGAACAGAAACTTGTCTTCTCGGTGCCGCTTCAGCACTCCCAAATATGACTCCAGCTTGTACTCCTGCTGAAGTCGAACCTGTTCGGCGAAAACGCGCTGAGCAAAACCCTTCGGCACAAAAGTCTGATACTGGATGAACCCGCCCGGCTCGTATGCCTTACGCCAATCCGGCACGTAGTCGAGCAGGAATGAGAACGCCACCAGGCTCTGTTCGTGCGTCTTCTTGTTGCCCAGCTTGGTTCCCGCAACGTACTTCATCCAATTGAGGAGGTGCATCCCCGTTCGGTTGCAGAGCATCTTCAGGATCTTCCAAACCATCGCCTTCGGAAAGAACCCCATGATCAGCGGCGGCAGGTCTTGAGCGTCGGCTCGGCGACTCTTGGGATCATCGAATTTATCGTACCAAGCGGCGTGAAACTGCCCTCTTCCGGCGCCGTTACCTCGACCAAAGCAATCCACCCACGAGACCATGTAGTCCGCCTCGTGCTCGAACCGCTGAAACATTTCGAACTGCTCATCCCAGTTGTGCGCCGCCTCGGCGTAGACCTTCAGATTTCCGCTCGCAACGTGGTGCATCTGCAATCGAACGCGTGTGATTACGCCTAACAGACCCGCCGATGAAACCACCTCAAAGAATCGCTCATCGCTGGGTGTCAAGGTTGCCAGCGTCCCGTTTGGATACAAAACGTCCAGTTCAAGCACATGCTCGCCAATCGTTCCTTGGCAGAAGTTGTTTTTGCCGTGGACGTTCATCGCCAAAGCACCCGCCAGGGTCGGATACATGGTTCCCGTCACCACGGGAGGCCACCAGCCGTCTTCCAGGCAGTAGCGCCATAAGCCCTCGATCGTTGTTCCTGCCTCACATTCGATGACGCCCGTCTCCTTATCCCAATGGAGGATTCGGTTCATCCGCGTGATGTCGATCACCAACTTTTCGGTGCCGACGTTGGCATCGCCGTAGCTTCGGCCCGACCCGCGCAGGGTCACTTGGCGGCCAGAAGTCCGCGCCAACGCAAACACATCGCGAACCTCGTCGACCGAGGTGGGTCGATACACAAAGGCGTCCGTATGCCCCGACTGCCCGAATCCGCTGATCCGGTCCAGGTGATCGAGGGTTAAGCCAGCGGAGCTCATATCTTCAGCTTGCGAAAGATCGGGCTGGGGATGCGTTTGATGATGTAAAACGCGAGGCGGTGGAACAGCTTCAAATAGTGTTCGCCGTTCTTGTCAAACTTCGAAACGCAAATCTCGGCGGCGGTTCGCACCGGCATCTTGCTCATCGTCATATGCTTTGCCAAATCGGTCTCCACTGGCCCCGGCTTGATCGTACTCACGACAACGCCGTAGCGCGACAACCGGTTCCGCAGGGCTTCCAGATACGTGTGTAGGAACGCCTTGCTCGCGTTGTACACCGGCTGAAGCTGTCGCCCTCGGTCGCCAGCCACGCTCCCGATGCCGACCAAGTACCCGTGCTTCGTGTTCATAAATCGTTCGGCGGCCTGGTTGCACCAAGCGATCGCTCCAACCATATTGACGTCGGCCATCGATTTGTCCTTCTCGAAATTGAATTCGGTGGGACTTATTTCCGGCATCACGCCACTGCAGTACACGAAGAGGTCGAGCCCATTCAACTGCTTCGTCATGTCCAAGAAAAGCTCAGGTACTTCGCCCGTGTTCAAGACATCGTGTTCGAACGCCAAGACCTGATTGGGAAATTCGTTCGCCAGTTCGTCGAGCAACGCACGACGGCGCGCAACTGCGGCTACCTTCACTCCCTGCTGAGCGAGAATGCGGACGATCTCGCGCCCGATTCCGCTGGACGCGCCGATGACGATGGCAGTCTTATATTTCATCGATAGAGGAAAGGCAGGGGCACATTGGTAAGCCCGATCGCGGCGGCGGCGGCAAAACCGACGAAAGTGACGATAAGGTGGGGGTCGCGCAGAACCATCGACTCAGGCTCTCCGCTCTCACCGCTCCCAAAAACGATCACGATGTACCGCGCAATCCCGTAGATGACGAACGGTGTGGTCAGGATGATGCCTGGGTAGCTTCGCGCGGTCGGGCTCTCGATCGAGTAAACGCTGTACGTGAGGGCCGCGCAGGTGGCCGAAAACATGACCAGCATATCCAACGACTGATGCGTGTATTCCGCCAGGCTTTTGCGCGACGTGTGGGCGTCGTCACCCATCAGAATGTATTCGTGTCGGCGTTTACCAAAGCCCAGCATCAGCGCCAGCGTCGCCGTACAAAGCAGAATCCAACCCGAAACGTGGGCCGAAATTGCCAGCGCGCCGATCACGACGCGGATAACGAACCCCAGTGATATGCAGGCCACATCCGCGACCGATTTGTTGCGGAGCCAAAGGTTGTACATCACCTGGATCAGCAGGTAGGCGGCCAAGCCGTACACAACCTGGATATTCGAAAGAAAGCCGAGAACGACGGAGGCGATGAGCAGGACCACGGCCATCGTGAAAGCAACCAGCACCGGCACCCGTCCCGAGGGCAAAGGGCGATTCTTCTTGACCGGATGGTTGCGGTCCTTCTCGATATCGTAGATGTCGTTGGCGATGTAGGTCGTCGACGACGCACAGCACATCGCAGCAAACGCAAGCAGAACGGCTTTGATCGCGCCAGGAGTCTGCCAACCTTCGACATAGAAGATGTACGCGGCAAACACGAAGACATTCTTCGTGTACTGCTTCACGCGGACAAGCTTGACTAGATCGGTTACCGACATCGATTGCCCCAGTGTTTTTACTGGGATACCGTATATGTTGGCTGATTCCGGTCGATTTTGAGGCATCGCGGTTCGATAGCCCGGCGTTGAGTTGACCGGATTCTCGGTCTTCAGTACAATTTCGTCGTCCATGGAAAGCATTGGTGACCTACTGAAAGAGTGGCAGACGTTCTATTTCACGTTGGCCGGTGCCACTGCGACTCTCATGGGTCTGCTGTTCGTCTCCCTCTCCCTCCATGCCAACCAAATCCACGACGAAGAGAATTCCCACTTTCTAAGGCTCGCCCGGCTCACATTCAGCAATTATCTGATGCTGTTGACCCTTTCGCTCCAGATGCTCGTGCCGATGCGGGTTCGGCCCCAGCTCATCATTCCTATGGCCGCCGTCGGCGTCATCGGCTTGTTCTGGACGATCACCCTTCGCAACCGAGGACTGAAGAAGTCGGACCCGACCACGCCCTTCCTTCACCGCTCCTATTACATGGCGTTCGCCAGCTACGCGGTCGTTTTGGCGCTTTCGCTGATCCGGTTTGAAATCGCAACACTGATGTACCTTCTCCTCACGCCCATCATGCTTCTGACCGTCACGTCGGTCCGCAACTCGTGGGGCCTCATGATGATGCTCCGTACGAAGTCGGACTGAAATGACGTAAAATAGAGTGTACGAACAGCCCGCGAGGGGAGCCTGAATTGGCTGAGATTGTGGAATTACACCACTCGACCCTTGAACCTGATCTGGTTAGTACCAGCGTAGGGATAGCGTGAGCAGAACCGGATCCGTTCCGAAATTGCCGCGATTATCATTTTTTGCGGCAGTTCGCACGGACCGAATATGAAACGAGCCTTTACGCTAATCGAACTTCTCGTGGTCATCGCGATCATCGCGATTCTCGCCGCGATCCTCTTTCCCGTCTTTGCCCAGGCCAAGGAAGCCGCGAAACGCACCGCGTGCCTTAGCAATGCGAAGCAGATCGCCCTCTCTCAGAAGATGTACAGCACCGACAACGACGACGTGCTGCCGATCTTCCACGCCTACAACACCACTCCGGCCCCATGGTTGACCGGTCACCTTGGTACGGAGATGCAACTGCTACCCTATGTGAAGAGCAAAGACATCTTTAAGAGCCCGCTCGACTCCGGCGGCCCATATTTGGCCGTTGACCCCGGTCTTACCAGCCGACCGAGCTCGACCTATTGGCAAGCGTACGGCTCTTCGTACCGATTCGGCAAGTGCAGTTTCACCGTCGTGGCCGGCTTTAGCATGCAGAACGATGCTCCCCGAACGGAGAACTGGACCGTGACAGACACGTCATTCTCCGACCCGTCGAACACCCGCTCCATCCGCATCGAGATGATGCCGTTCTTCAAGAAAGAGAATGATCCGACTTGCACCAAGTACGGCTACGACTGCGGCTACTTCCAGACCTGGTCGTCAGTGGGCGGCTCCGTGATCTTCGCCGATTCCCACGCCAAGTCGGTGACCAATTACGGCGCTTTCGACAATGAAATCGTCGACCCAGCCGGACACAAGTCGAACGAAGCCACCGGAAGCGGCACCGCCTACGACGACACCTACTACTGGCGCTGCGACTAATTGTCTTAATCTGGTTGTCGTGGCCACCAAGCTGCGGCAACCAGAAATTGTAAAGATTCCGGCCTAAAACTTCCGAAAATCGACATATCTATGTCGCATTATCGGCCATACGCGCCTCCAGTCCAAAACCGTGCAAAGCCTTGGTACTATGCTTCGCCATTTATGATCGCCCTGGGAGCCTTTGGCTTCATGTATATCAAGGGGCTGGCCATTAACTCATTAGTGAAGGCACCGCACAAGGTCCAGTCCAATCTTCCGAAAGCGAAGTCGGAGATTGATGCGATGCTCAAGGGCGTGAAGAATGAGGACTTGCCCAGGATTAACCTTAAGGTCCAAGCGACCCAGCCACTCTCGATTTCCTTTAAGAACTGTTTTGTCGACCTGTGCAAGGCAGAGGCAACTTTGGAGAAGCAAGTCGGCAAAGTCAATCCAGACAAGCTCATCACGCTTAAGGCGGGCACCATCGAAGCCCAGCCGAAGTCTCGGCACGACTGTCGCGTGTTCGACGAAGGAATTGTCGTTTTCCTCGACTCCGAAGGTCTGATCTTCTCCCAGTACATGGACACGTGGCGTGACAACTACTCACTCTCATCCAAAGGCGATCTTGAGGTCCAGAACCTCAGAATCAAGGCTCGAACGGAGTATCAGACGGTGGCGGACAGCCGCACCAAAATTCTCGATTTCTTAGAGGCTCATCCGCCAAAGCTAGTGAAGAACAAGTACGTTCTCGATCCCGCATCGATGAAGGACTACAAGCAACTCGTTCACAACTACAATGCGTCGATCGATCAATTCAACGATGACGTAGCAGTTTGGGAAGGGCACGAGTACAAAGCCGTGGCCGATGTCCTCAATCGAATTCAGTAGCAGACTGAACTAGGAAGCAAAAAGGCCGGTGTTCATCTCTCCAGCAATGCGAGAGAAGGACCAATCTAGCCCCTCGTCTAGCTTTGCGTCGATATCCTGAGCGAACGACGCCAGATCGAGCACGAGCGGAAAAGCGCCGAGGTTCTTGAAGGCCCTCTGGGCCAACCCGTAGGTGCCTTCGGTGTACTCCTTGGCCGTCGAAGCAAAACCGACCGTAGTCCAATCCGCAACCATGACGGGCCGATTGACCTTCAGGGCCGCCACCGCCCCTTGCCACGATCCACCCATGCGGAAGCGAGCCGATGAAACGACCGTCGAATGCCCGAAGCCATAAATCAACGCGTTCCGTTCCATGGCCCGCGCGGCGCTGAACGCTTCATTGGGCGGGCAGACGGACATGGCATAGCCAAAAATGTTTCGCGGAAGCTTGTTGAGGCCATGAGGCAAGATATGAACCACTTGGCCACCTGCCTTCAGGGCCGAATTTCCGAAGGCCTCGTCGCATCCTTGCGCGCCGCCGGAGACAGCGAAGTAGCCGCGCGACGCAACCCACTCGCCCACCTTCGTGGCAATCGCAAGCCCAACTCCCAGCGGCTGTCGGCAGCCAACACCGGACACGCACACCCGCTGGGAGCCGTCCGGGTTCATCCAGGGCGTCTCCTCGCGCAATCGAGGGTCGCTGATCCAGAAAATCGGAGGTGCATTCACGCCTAGGTTCGCGATGAGCAGTTGGGGGTAGCATTCACAGGCCAAGGTGATCACCTTGCCTTCCTGGATCAGGGCAGCTCCTCTTTCGCGGTTGTGCTTGGTAGCAATGAAGAGGGCTTCCTGAACGAAATTGTTGCGTCGCAGAGCCTCGACGACGTCGTCCCAGTCCACGTCGCTCTCATCGCCAAAAGCCTTTCTCAGGCATGAGAGTATCTGGGTGTGCCGGGCAACACGCGACAGAGAGCGAAAATCGCTCTCGCCATACAACGTTGCTATGACGGTACCCAGCATTTATATGGGTTCGGCCCCAATATTAATAGTCACTCCTTTTATCAAGAAACTTTAGGCCCCAGTTCAGTAAACTACTGGTTTTTACCCCCAATGCTCAAACACTCTGACCTTACTTTAAGACGAATTAGTCTATTTCTGAAGACCGAACTCAAGCCCAGAATCTACGGAGATCGGCATGGCTTGAAGATCGAAGTCAACTCCAACCCCTGCAAGACTCAGAAGGAAGCCGAGAAAGGACCTTGGCAAGAGGTCGAGAAGGGATTTGAGTACGGGCCGGCTTACACCACCTTCTGGTTCCGCCTCTCCGGCAAAGTGCCGAAGGAGTGGGAAGGCAAAGAAGTCGTCGTCTACGCCGAAATCGGTAGTGAACGCACTCTCTGGAAGGACAACTCCCCGTTCCGTGGCGTCGACTACGAACACACCGACTTTGGATTTCTGACCGGCGGCACTCTTCCGACCGAAGGCCCCGTGAAGGGTGGCGAAAACGTCAGCTACGTCATTGAGGCGTATACCAAGAACCCGCAATGCCGCGTTCACCTCAAGGAGCTTCCGCGCGAACCCAAGGTCGAGAAGGTCGAATTTGCCGATCTCGTCATCGTCAACAACGATGTCAAGGCTCTCTATTTCGACGTCGATTTTGCCTATGACCTGCTTTCGAGCGTCGATAAGGAAGATCCGTCGTTCTACACTCTGCTCCAAGCCCTTAACGAGGTCATCAACCTCTTCGCGAAGGATGGCCTGGACTCCATTACGCGAAGCCGAAAGATCATCAAGGACGCCCTTGGAAGTCTGAATTCCGAGTACAAACACACCATCTACCCTGTAGGTCACGCCCACCTCGATACTGCTTGGCTTTGGCCGATCTCGATCACCAAGCAGAAGATGGCCCACACGACGGCGACTCAGCTTTCGCTGATGGAGAAGTACCCTCAGTACATCTTCGTCCACTCGCAGGCCAGCCAGTACGAGTGGCTGGAGAAAGACTATCCGAAGCTGTTCGAGCGCGTGAAGGCGGCGATCGACCGAGGCCAGTGGGAGCCGGTTGGCTCCATGTGGGTCGAAGCCGACTGTAACCTGACGGGCGCCGAGTCATTGGTTCGCCAATTCCTGTATGGCAAGCGATACTTCAAGGAGAAGCTTGGCTACACCACCCACGACATGTGGCTTCCGGACGTCTTTGGCTACTCTGCGGCGCTTCCGCAGATTCTCGAAAAGTTCAACATCAGCTACTTCCTCACCCAGAAGATTAGCTGGAACCAGTTCAACAAGTTCCCGCACCACACCTTCTACTGGCAGGGCATCGATGGCACCAAGGTTTGGACCCACTTCCCTCCTGCCGACACCTATAACGCGTCGTGTGAGCCAAAGGAAGTCATCAAGTCGGTTAAGAACTACAAGGATCACGCTCGATCCGAGAATTCGCTGTACGTGTTCGGTCACGGCGACGGTGGGGGCGGCCCAACCGAGCGACACCTAGAATTCATCCAGCGCGGACGAATGGCGCCGAACTACCCCGAAGTCATGTTCGGTAAGAGGGCCATCGACTTCTTCCGGGATGCCAAAGCCAAGAGCAAAGACCTCATGACGTGGGTCGGCGAGCTCTACCTGGAGCTTCACCGTGGCACCTACACCAGCCAAGCCGCAAACAAGAAGTCGAACCGCGACTGCGAGTTCCTGCTCCGCGATGCCGACTGGCTCGCCTTCTTTGCCGGTGGCAAGCACCCGTCGAAAAAGCTGGAAGAAGCCTGGAAGCTCGTGCTCCTCAACCAGTTCCACGACATCATTCCCGGTTCGTCCGTCCACGAAGTCTACGTGGACAGCAAGGTCGACTACGAAGCCGTCGAAAAGATGGGCAACGAAGTCATCCAGGATTCGCTGAAGGCGATCAGCAAAAGGCTCGACTCGTCTGAGTTCAGCAAGCCGATCGCGATGTTCCAGAACGGCAACGTTCCCACCCAGGCGTCGATTCCGTGGACCGACGAGGAAACTCCGGTCGGCCTCAAGGTCGGCGATGAATTCCTTCCGGTTCAGCTTGTCGAAGAGTTCGGCGAACGAAAGCTGATCTTCGAGACCCCGCAGGATGCCCTCAGTACGGTCGCCGTCGGCGACTTTAAGGAGTCCGGCACCCCGCTGAAGAACCGCCTGAAAGGCTCTTCGCGAAAGCTCGAGAACGATCAGTTCTCGGTTCGGTTCGATGTCAACGGCAACATCTCCTCGATTCAAAGTCTGGAGGACGGCACCGAGTTTGTCGAGCCGGGCAAGCTGGCCAACGTGTTCCAACTGATGGAAGACAAGCCGCTGTTCTGGAGCGCATGGGACGTCGACGTTTATGCCTACGAGACCGCCCAAGACCTGCTGAAGAGCGAAAGCGTTGAGTTGGTTGAAAAGGGTCCGGTCCGAGTCGCGATCGAAATCGTCAAGAAGTTCGGACAATCTACCATTCGCCAGCGCATTTCGCTCGGCCCCACGCCAGGTATCCGCTTCGACACCGAGATCGACTGGCACGAAGAGGATAAGATGCTGAAGGTCGCCTTCCCGGTGAAGGTGAACTCCAGCCGTGCAACCTACGAAATCCAGTTCGGCAATGTCGAGCGACCGACGCACTACAACACGAGTTGGGACATGGCCCGATTCGAAGTGTGCGCCCAGAAGTGGGTCGATCTCAGCGAGGGCGACCTCGGTGTTGCCCTCATCAACGATGGCAAGTACGGCCACGACATCAACGGAAACGTGATGCGAATGTCGCTCCTGCGCGCTCCCAAGGCACCGGATCCCGAGTGCGACATGGGCGTGCACCGGTTCAGCTACGTCCTGTTGCCGCACTTCGGGCCGTATAACTATGCGGACGTCGTCCACGCCGCCTATGCGCACAACTCGCCGCTCCGCGCGGCGATGATCGAGCCAACGGCAGGACCTGCGACTCAGCTCGACCCGCTGGTGACCTGCGACGACCGAAACATCGTCATCGAAACGGTGAAGAAGGCCGAGGATTCGGACGATCTGATCATCCGACTCTACGAGTGCCACAACAGCCGAGGCCAAGCCGAGCTGTTCTGTGTGAACGCTCCAGGCGAAGCCGTCTTGTGCGACCTCGAAGAGAACGAGATCGCCGACCTCGACGTCAACGACGGACTGGTCCAGTTCTCGTACAAGCCGTTCGAGATCATCACCATCAAGCTCAAGGGCTAACCCTATGATCGCCCTGCTCGTCTCACTCAGCCTGATTGAGACGGTGCAGGGCGATCTCGCCATCATCCTCGCCGCACCGCACGGCGGAACCACGGAAATTCCCGGTGGAGTTCGCACTGGGAACGGGGCCAAACAGTTCGTCGTCGTCACCGATACACGCACCGATGACCTTGCAAGGGCGACGGCTAAGGAAGTTGAAAGACTCTTTGGCAAGAAGCCTTGGGTGGTCATCGCCCAATTTTCGCGCAAATACGTCGACGTCAATCGCCCCATCGAATCCGGCGCGGAGTCCGACGACGCCCGCGAACAGTACAAAGCCTATCATGAG
This sequence comes from Armatimonadota bacterium, assembly GCA_016125185.1. Lineage (NCBI taxonomy): Bacteria > Bacillati > Armatimonadota > Armatimonadota bacterium. The sequence continues at coordinate 163,539 of WGMG01000002.1, forward strand.
GCTGTCAAGAAGGCGGTCGACGCGGTCCGGGCAAAGTTTGGACACGGACTGTTGATCGACATCCATGGTCAGGGTGCGGACAAGGACACCGTCTTCCGTGGGACCCAAAACCTCAAGACCATCGCTGGCCTTTCGGACAATGACCTCTTCGGTCCCTCGTCGTTCCTCGGCTTACTCGAGGCGTCGGGAATCAAGATTTTCCCGACCATGAAGAACGCTCACGACCCGGAAAATCCCAAGTTTGACGGCGGATACACGGTCCAGACTTACGGCAAGGATGGAATCGCGGCGATCCAATTGGAATTCGGAGCGTCCTACCGAACGACGAAGGCAATTCCCGACACCGCGAAGAAGCTGGCCGAAGCACTCCACCAAGCCAAGATCTGACAAAAAAGCCCCCGAGAGACGGGGGCAAGTTCACGATAATTTGGGTCAGAAAAGCTTTAAGCCCCGTTGGAGGCGTTGGCGGGCATGTTGGTCGCGCCGCCGTGCTTCTCCTCAAAGCGCTTCTTGAAATCGGCGATTCCCTGAGTTGCCTTGGGATCCCGCTTCGCATCCTTGGGCGGAGCAAAGTTTTTTGTTTCTTCAGAATTCATGGACGAGTCGGCCGACCCACATCCCGCGAGACAAGCCGAAACAACGATTAACAGGCTGAGTATCTTCATGATCTTTCAAAAAAGAGGGGGAAGGGCCGAAGCCCTTCCCAAACACTCACTTATCGATCTGCGTTCCACATATTGAGGTCAGGCTTGCCAATCGGATCGGGATTGGTAGCCTCTGGCTTCATCGCCTTGGCGTGGCCATCCGAGAAGGTGAAGTTGGACGTGTTGGCAGTGGTCAGGCCAACCGCACCGCGCGAGCCAAGCGGGTAAGCCGCGCCGACCGCGCCGTTGATCCAGCCTGCGTTCGGGTTGCCGTTCGGTATTTCGCCAGGTGCGGCCCAGTCAAACCAGTTCTCGGGGCCGATGAAGACCGATCCGTAGAAGGCCGAATAGACGCCCATACTTCCGTAGGCGACGGCTTCGCCGTTGTACTTGTTGGCGAGCATAATCGTCTCGGCTGGCTTGGTTACCGCAGTTGCGCTCTTGGTGTCGGGCAGAATCCATCCCTGCGCCATCGGGGTAAAGAGTCCGTGGAGCACGCACCCATTATCGCAGTCGAAGTAGCCGTTAGCACCATAGGAAATGGTCGTGCCAAGGGCCCAACCGACCGGATCGACGCCTGCGGCCGGAGCCGAGTTGGTCTCAAACGGGCTTCGGAACAGACCAGCGCTCTTGCCGTAATCCTGTGCACCCATGGCGCCGCTCTTGATGTACGGTGTAACGAGAAGGGGCCAAGCGGCCTGCCAGTTGGCGTCGAGTCCGAACGGCACGACGTCATCGACGTCGGATTCGTACATGATGACGCCTAGCGTCTGTTGCTTCAGGTTCGAAAGGTCGGAAGTCTTCTTAGCGGCGGCTTTGGCCTGGGCGAAGACAGGGAAAAGAATAGCGGCAAGAATCGCGATGATAGCGATGACGACGAGTAGTTCGATGAGCGTGAAACCTCTACGTTTCATGATTATTTCTCTAAGATTAGGGTGGGGACGTGGTGGATTCGCGAAGGTCGAAGCCACAAGGGATGACGAGGTGCTTGTCGGGGACCGTCTCCTGCTGGATCGTCTTCACCAGTAGGTCGATGGCGGTCTCGCCGATCTTGAAAAGCGGTTGGGCAACCGAGGTGATCGAGGGTCGAAATTCGTTGCAGTACGCAGTGGAATCGAATCCGACGATGGAAAGGTCGTTGGGAATATTCAGCCCGCGGCTCTGGGCAGTTTCGATCATCCTGCCCGCCGCGCCATCACTGACGGCGAGAAAGGCCGTGTGGCGAATCCCGTCGTCCAGGTAGCGACCAAAGCCCGCCCCATCCCAGTTGACATCGACGATGTCTCGCTCGGAAACCGGGAGGTCTCGCGACAGCATTTGGGCAACGAAAGCGTCATGTCGAATCTTCCCCTCCCCAAAGGAGTCCTCCGAAACGATAGCGAAGCCGATTCGCCGATGACCGAGCGACTGCAAATGGTCGAGCGCGAGGCCGATACCCTGATAGTTGTCGCAAATGACCGTCGGAAAACGCCCACCAAAATCCTCGCCAGTCGAGTGGATAAGGACCAACGGCAAGGACGTCTTTTCCAGAAGTTGGTGATTCTCCTCGCTCGGCGACGTGCTGTACCAGACGAGGCCATCGAAGCGACCGTCGGCTAGCGCATCGGTCGGATCGTCACCGAGGAGTTTCGGACAAAGAGTGACGCTATAGCCGTGGTTGAATGCCCCCTCGACGATGCCGTCCATCAATTGAGCAAAGTACCGGCTTCCGTAGTCAAAGCGGGGACGACCGAATCCAACCCCATGCAAGATGCCGATCGACATCGTTTGCCGCTCTCGCAAGCCCCGAGCCGCCGCATTCACGCGGTAGTTCAGATCCTTTGCCGCCTGTCGAACCCGCTCAGCCGTTGCCTCGCTAACCCGGATCGAGAGAGCTTTGTTGTGCAAAACACGCGAAACGACGGTCGGGGTCACCCCCGCCCGTTCGGCCACGGTCTTCAATGTCACTGCCATAGTCTCACTCTACTCTGAGTCAGCGAGGTTCCCGCCAAAGGAGGGGTCGCTACAACGATGTATCAAACATACTACAACGATGTATCAAATTTTGTGTAGCTTTTTTCAAATTTCTGGCAAACTTAGGGAATGATCGTCGCCGCCGCCGTTCTGATGGGGCTATTGGGCCCAGGGCCGAAGAGCATTCCGTATACGTGGAAGAATGTCGAAATCGTCGGCGGAGGGTTTGTCACCGGCATCACCACCCACCCTTACGCCAAGAATGTGATCTACGCCCGAACCGACATCGGCGGTGCGTACCGGTGGAACGAGAAGACCCAGCGCTGGGTGCCGATCGAGGATTTCATCACCCGGTCGGACTGGAACCTGTACGGTACCGAATCGGTTGCCATTGACCCAAGCGACCCGAAGCGGGTTTACATCGCGGCCGGTACGTACACCAATGAATGGGGGCAAAACGGGGCGATCCTGCGCTCGCGCAATCAGGGTGAGACTTGGGATCGGGTCAATTTGCCCTTCAAAAACGGAGGAAACGAAGACGGACGGTCGATCGGAGAGAGGCTGGAGGTGGACCCGAATGATGGCCGTGTCCTCTACTTCGGCACCCGCAACAATGGCCTGTTGCGAAGCAGCGACTACGGATCGACCTGGAAGGCGATTTCGGGTTTCCCGATCACTGGTCGAACCAACCGCATTGGAATCGGCTGGATTGAGTTCGACTCATCATCATCCAAGAAAGGCATGCCTTGCCAAACCCTCTACGCTGGAACGACCGGGTTGGACGAAAACCTCTATGTTAGCCATGACGGTGGAACCTCTTGGACCGCTGTTCCTGGCCAACCTAAAATGCTTTGGCCCCATCATTGCAAGCAGGCTAAGAACGGCGATCTCTTCCTGTCCTACTGCAACGCGGCTGGTCCAAATGGCGTGACCGATGGCGCCGTATACAAGTATTCGCCAAGCAAAGGCAAGTTCATGAACATCACGCCCGAAGAACCGGGAGCAGGCAACACCTTTGGCTACGGCGGCATCACCCTCGATGCCAAAAACCCGGGCGTAGTGATGGTGAGCACCATCGACCGTTGGGGCAAGCACGACACAGTCTTTCGCTCGACCAACAGTGGGATTAGCTGGATGAATCTAGCTCAACACTCCAAGCGAGACTCATCGAAATCTCCGTTCCTCAACTGGGCCCGGCCTGAACCAGAATTTGGACACTGGATCGGCGACGTCGAGATCGACCCCTTCAATTCCAACCGAGCCTGGTACGTGACCGGCGCGACAATCTGGGGCACAGACAATCTCACCGATGCCGACAAAGGCAAGACCGTGAACTGGGTTCCCCGCGCTGAGGGATTGGAAGAAACCGCGGTTCTCGATCTTGCCAGCCCGCCGCAAGGGGCGCACGTGATCTCGGCCCTCGGCGACATCGCCGGGTTCACCCACTTCGACCTCGACCACTCACCCCCCGGCGGCATGTGGGCGAACCCACTTTGGAACACCACGACCGACGTGGATTATGCAGGCAAGGACCCCCTGGCGGTCATCCGTGTCGGGGCGGGGCAGGGCGCGTTCTCCCACGATGGCGGTAAGACTTGGAAGCCCTTTGCAGGAAAGCCGACCGGGATGCGAAACTCTGGTACCGCCGCAATCTCCGCCGATGGCAAGACAATTGTCCAACAAGTCAACGGCCTTACCGCCCAATGGAGCGACGACGGAGGCGCGACCTGGCACGCCGCGAGCGGCGAAAGGACAACTGGGCGAGTCGTCGCTGATCGAACCAACGCCAACTACTTCACCATTCACGACGGTCGGACCGGCAATCTGTGGTTTTCGTCCGATGCGGGCCGCTCGTTCCGGGCCGTCGCCAACAAGTATCCGTCCGACCAGGGGCGCATCTACCCCTCGCCGAATGAAGCGGGCGTGGTCTGGATTCCTCTGAATAAGGGTGTCCTCCGGTGTGATCTCGTCAAGGCCGAGGGCTCCGTTTACCAGCCCGGTCAGTTCATCGAGCAGATCGCGTTTGGCGCTCCTGCACCAGGTTCGAAGACACCCACTGCCTACGTCATCGGCAAGTTCGATGGAGTAGAAGGAATCTACCGCTCGACCGACGGATGCAACACCTTCCAGCGAATCAATGACGCCAAAACTGGCTTCGGCACCGGAGACTGCATCGAAGGCGATCCTAAGGTGTTTGGCCGTGTGTACCTAGGCACCAACGGGCGCGGCGTATTGTACGGAGATCCGAAATGAAATTCACCGACGGCAACTGGATGCACCTCCCGGGCGTCTCGCCCAACTATGCGGCACAGGTGTACGACGCGTCGTCCGACGACCGATCGGTCACCGCCATCGTCCCCTGCCACCAAATCAATCATCGCGGCGATACCCTGGGAGGGGCGAATCTGACAATCACGCTCTCAAGCCCCCTGCCCGGCGTCATCGCGGTCAAACTCGTGCACCACGCGGGTGTCAATGCCAAGCGTCCGTCATTCGAAATCGCTCAGACGGACTGCCCGGTCAAGCTTGGCGAAGACGAGGATTTCCTAACCCTCACCAGCGGCTCGCTCACTGCAAAAGTCAGCAAGAAGAGTTACAAAATCGAGTTCCTGCGGGGTGGCAAAATCATTACGACTTCGCCGAACCGAGGTGCCGCCTACATGGAAGTCGCGGGCGAAGGAGCCTATATTCTCGACAAGCTCACGCTCGGCGTCGGTGAATTGGTCTACGGCCTTGGCGAGCGTTTCACGGCGTTCGTTAAGAACGGCCAAGTCGTCGATATCTGGAACGAAGACGGCGGGACCTGTAGCAACCAGGCATACAAAAACATCCCCTTCTACCTCACCAATCGGGGTTACGGCGTGCTCGTCAACCACACAGGCCGCATCTCGTTCGAGGTCGCCAGCGAGCGCACCTCAAGGGTCCAGTTCTCAGTTCCCGGCGAGTCGCTGGAGTACTTCGTCATCGACGGTCCCACGCCCAAAGAGGTGCTGGACAAGTACACCCAATTGACGGGACGCCCAGCCCTCCCGCCGCCGTGGTCATTCGGCCTCTGGCTGTCCACCTCGTTCACCACCGACTATGATGAGGCGACCGTCACCGAGTTCATCCAGGGCATGGCCGATCGAGACATCCCCCTCTCCGTCTTCCACTACGATTGCTATTGGATGCGCGGCTTTCGGTGGTGCGATTTCGAATGGGACCCCAACGTGTTCCCCGACCCCAAGGGCATGCTGGCGCGCCTCCACGACCGCGGACTCAAGGTCTGCGCGTGGATCAATCCGTACATCGCCCAGGCCTCAGACCTCTTTGAGGAAGGGCGAGAGAAAGGCTATTTCCTCAAGCAGCCAAACGGCGACGTCTGGCAGTGGGACATGTGGCAACCCGGGATGGCGATCGTCGATTTCACCAATCCCGACGCCAAGGCTTGGTACCAAGGGCTTCTCGCCGACCTGCTCGACCAAGGTGTCGATGCCCTCAAGACCGACTTCGGCGAAAGGATTCCGACCGACGTCGCCTACCATGATGGCAGCGACCCCGTGATGATGCACAATCTGTACACGCAGCAGTACAACCAAGCCGTCTTTGAACTTCTGGAGCGCAAGCGTGGCAAAGGCGAGGCCGTGCTTTTTGCCCGCTCTGCAACCGTTGGCGGTCAGAAGTACCCAGTGCATTGGGGCGGCGACTGCTGGTCGGATTTCGAGGCAATGGCCGAATCCCTTCGCGGCGGACTATCGCTCTGCCTGTCCGGTTTCGGGTTCTGGAGCCACGATATCGGTGGCTTCGAAGGCCTTCCGCCCGCCGACCTCTACAAGCGATGGGTCGCCTTTGGACTGCTGTCGTCCCACTCCCGCCTGCACGGAAGCACCAGCTACCGTGTGCCGTGGCTCTACGACGAAGAAGCGGTCGATGTGCTACGCTTTTTCACTCGCCTCAAGCATCGCTTGATGCCGTACCTTTGGTCGGCGGCGGTGACGGCTCATCGAACCGGCGTACCAGTCATGCGGGCGATGCACTTGGAATTCCCCGACGATCCGGCATGCGATACACTCGACCGGCAGTACATGCTTGGCGAAGCTATACTGGTCGCACCAGTCTTCTCGTTCGATGGCATGGTGGACTACTACGTCCCATCGGGCCAGTGGACCAATCTGCTGACTGGCCAAGCGGTGGATGGCGGTCGCTGGATTCGCGAGCAGCACTCGACCCTGTCGATCCCGCTTCTCGCGCGTCATGGATTCTCTATCCCCATCTCGCTCGCCGACGACACGCCATACGACGCCTTCGCTGCTGAGCTTGGAGTTCTTGATTTTGGTGGCGGAATGCCGACCGTGTTCGACGAATCTGCCGAGCCGTTCACCCCTAAATGGCGAAGGCTCGACAACTTGAAGCAGAGCTAAACGCCCTGCTTCAGTTCGATCCAGCGGGTTCTGCCCGCCACCATCGGTATAGTGGTCGCGCCAGCGTCAGTCGTATAAGACCCTTCGATCGCATAATGCCCAACTCCGGCCATCTTGGCTGGTTGATCAAATCGCAGGCGTGCGTTTGGCGTGTTCGCATCGCCCGAAACCGCCACCCGCACAGCCCTCGTCTTCGTGTCGTACTCGACCGAAACAAACGAACCCGCGTCCAAAGTCAGCCACAAACCAGCCGGAGCAATGTAGAACTGTCGCCGGTAGCAATCGAGCGGTAAGATGCTGACTTTGCTTCCCGCCACCGAAACATTGCCGCCGAATGCCTGCCAGCCAAAGTCGGGGTGGTCGATCAAATAGGTCGCTGCATTCAGCGAGTGCCCCAAGAAGTTCGGCCCATAGTCGCCGGTATAGGCATCCCACTTCAGCGTCGACGGGAATGAGTGGAACGCGACCGACGCACACCCTTCCTTGCTGATGTTGGAAAGCGAGCCCATGGCCCCGCCGTAGCCCGCAAACAGCAGGTGATAGTCATCTGGATGCTCGCGATATTCGGTCAGCATCGGAATCGCGTTCAGGCCCGACCCGTAGTGATGCAGTTGCCGCTCGATCCGAGGGAGCTTGCCACCGTACAGAAAGTCCCAATACCGACGCGCGTTGCCGTTATAGCCCCAGTGCGGAAGGCTCGGCATGTAGCCGATGATCGAGTTCAGCGACACCATCGCCTTGTCGTTGCGACCGAAGTACTTGCACCAACCGTAAACCTCTTCTTGGCCGGTCGAGTCCCACGCCATTTCACTTCCAAACGGGTACTCCTCCGCGATCCAGTGGTCGGCCCGCGCCTTCATCCGTGCCTCCATCTGCTTGGCCTGATCAGCCCAACCCTCGTTCTTCAGGTCCTTCAGCAAATCGATGAAGATTGTGCCTTCCATGAGCCCAAGGTCCACATACCAGACGCGCGGATTGCCGTCCTTGTCCTTACTCGTCATGAACATCGTCGTCTCGTACGCCTGATTCAGATACCACTGCCAGTCGTGATGGGTGGCCAGCCCCGGATGGTTGCGCGCCACGCGGTACATCGCCCAATACGACGCGACGGTATGCGGATAGTTGTAGCCACGGCCGATGTCTTCCGATGCCTTCTTGTTCCAGCTCGTCCAACTGGTCCAATTGAAGTTCGGATTGTATTTGAAGTCGGGCACAAGCGCCGGTTCGTAAAAGAACACGCTCTTGCGAACGCCATACTTGTTCGGGCCGTCCTTGAACTGGATGTTGCCCCACAAAACGCCATCCACAAAGTCTTCGAACTTCCCGACCTCGTCCTTAGTCGGCTGTCCAAACAGCTTCATCGCCTCGGCCACGAACGAACCCGAGCCGCCTTCGTCGCCGAGTCCAGCGATCCAAACCCGGCTGTCCTGCGTGACCTGCTTGTCGGCGTCGCGGTCATAGCTGATGAACGACGGCGCGCGATGGAACGGATCGTCCATGTCCGTGAAGTACTGCTTGGTGCTGAGGAAATGCCCCATGTCCTTCACCACTTGCTGCGCCGGTTTGGTCAGGTAGTAGTGGATGGTCTGGTGGACCCCATCGGTGTAGGTGATGGTCAGTCGGGCCCTTCCCCACCCCTTTCCGTTCACACTCAAAGTCTTGTAGCCGTTCTTGGCGCTCCCTGCTTTGGAGACCAGCATCGCCCCCTTTGGTTCCACTTCCAAGCTCTTGATCGCCTTGTCGTACTTGACGAACAGCTTTCCGTGTTGGTCGATCGGCAGAATGTAGCCCGGAATTCCCACCGTGACCGGCTTATGGTTGTCAGCCAAAGTCTTCTCGATCCCCCGGATGCTGGGCGACACCAGGAACTCCAAGCCATAGGTCTTGGTTTCCCCCGCGCCAACCGAAGCCTCCGTGGGCGGGTTCCACTGCTCAGCTTCCTTCCATTCATTGTCCGCGTATGCCTTGCTATGCACCATCCACTCGAACATGCCTTCGAACGTTTGGTTGGGTCGCGTCGGCTCGTTCAGCAGGTGATATGCCTCTAGCGGCGACCCTGATTGCGGTGTGATCACTAGCGCCGGTCCTTCCCCGCTCAGCCTCGTCACCTGAACATAACCCGCGTCGCGCCCGATGTACGGGTCGCTGAACGAGCACCGCTCGTGGGCTTCCTTCAAATTTCGATCGCTGATGATGTTGTTCAGGATCATCGGAATGCCGAGCGATCCAACTTCGATCGTGTCCTTGGTCGGATTCTTGATCGAAAAAGTGAGTTTGAGATGGCCGTTATCGACACTCCATGTCCGGTTTACTTGAAGGGGAAAGTCACCAGGAAAAGTCGCTCTAAGGTCCGCCGTTGATGCCTGGGGTGTGCTTTTGAGTAACGTCACCGGAGCCCGATGGGTCGCCGTCGAATAGCTCTTCCAGTCGCTTTCGCCTGCCTTGCGCAAACGGAGATTGAGGTCGCCAAATTGGTAATAGCCGTTGGCGTTGCGGAACTGCTGGCGGTCGGTGGGCAGAAAATCGAAGCCGGACGTGCTCTTTGGATGAAGCGACAGCAGAGTCTGCGAATCCTTGATGAACTCGAGGCTCAGGCTCGGAGTCTCGATGCGAAATGTCCCGTGCGCGAAACCGACGTCGTCGGCGCTGGGCTTTTGGTTGGGGCGTTGGGCCATCGAAATCGAGACCATCATCAGTGTGGCGACAGTGCCCACAATCGTTCGCATCATGGTTCTTGGCAGGTTATCACAAAATGTTTGAACATTGAACGATTTTGGGAATAACTATTCCTAGATGGTGTGATCGATCCTCCTCGCAACACACAAGGAGGATCGATCTTAGTTATCGCGTTCGGAACGGAACGGCGGGTAGGCCGTCGCCGTTGTACAGGGTCGCGACCGGGTCGTCGTCCCAGGCATATCGAACGTCGACCGGGTTAGCAACCTCAGGCGAAGTCAGCACCACTGATTCACCAACCACCTTCGCATCGGCCCAAACGAACTTGCCATCCTTGCCACAAATGGCAAAACCGGAGGTCGCCCCTGGTCGCAACACCAATCCCTTCGCATGGTGGAACCACACCACCAGCTTCCCGTCTCCCTTGGAATTTGCCTCGGCGAAGGTCGGTCCCGAGTCCTCCAGCTTCTTGCCGTAAGCGATTTTGAGGGCCGAAAGGGCGAGACGTCGCCCGACCTCTTGCTTGTTCTTGGGGTGAATATCGCGGGCTTCGCCAATGTCCACCGTCACAGCCAGCCCCGCGTTCTTCACCGAGTTGACCGCCTTGGTCTGAGCCTCGCGAAGCTCGGGCCAACCGGCGTCGTGCGGTTGTGCGCTCCGACCGCCAAAGTTCGCCAACTGAACCACGAAGAACGGGAAATCGCCCTGGCCAAATCCCTTTCGCCAATCCGTAATCATCGCTGGAAGCAGGCGCGAATACTGCTCCGCTCGCCCGACATTACTCTCGCCCTGATACCAAATCGCGCCCTTGATCGCCATCGGCATTAGCGGATACAGCATTCCGTTGTAAAGCGTCGTCGGCCAGTAGGGATTGTTCTCCACCAGCGGCGGCACGGGAGCCACGTCCTTCAGTTCGAAGGCTTTCTTCATCTTCCAGGGACCGCCCAGCGGGAACCACTTACCGCCGATCCTCAGGTTGAAGGCGTCGGCTCCGGTCGTAAATCCGGCCCCGCCGCTCATGCCCGTAAAGCAGATCGAAATGACATTCTTGCCCGGGTGCAGAGCGCTACGCGGAACCGCGTGGTTGCGCCAGTTGAGCACCGAACTGCCGAAGTCGGTGCGAACTCCGTTCACAAAGTTCAGGTCGATGCCATCGTTGGAACCGGTCGTCAGTTGCGCGTCGCCATCTGGCAAAGGGTCGGGCAAATCGACCGTCTTGCGGAACCAAACCGCACCGCGGAAGTTCGCTAGGCCGATGCGTCCGAACCGCGCGGGCAGATCGACGCTATCCCATGCCGAGTCGTCCACATCCGCGCCAGAGTACTCAGGCCCGCTTGCTTTGGCCCATTGCTCCACGAGGTCGGCAGTGTGCGGTGCGCCCGGCTCGTTCATCGCCTCCACCGCGTCCACCTGCTTCTGGAAGTCCTTGATAATCCCCTTCGCGCTCGTCCAAGACTCGGCTGGCGTTCCGCCCCAACTGGTGTGGATCAGCCCGATCGGAACCTTCAGATCGTCATTCAGCTTGCGGCCGAAGAAGTATCCGACGGCGGTGAAGCCACCCCATCCGCCCTTCACGATGTTCTCGGGCGTGCAGGCTAGCCACTGACTCTCGACGAACGGTCGAAGGGTGTTGGAAGGGCTCTTCGGCACCGCGTAAAGACGAATCGTGGGTCGGTTGGCGTTCTGAATCTCCTCCTTGGCGTTGTTTGCCATAGTGATTCCGAACTCCATGTTGGACTGCCCCGAACAAATCCACACGTCGCCGACGAGCACGTCGTGCAGTTCTACGGTCTGACCGCCCTGAATCTTGACCGTGTATGGTCCGCCGGTCACGGGCGGTCGGAACCGGAGCGTCCATTTGCCATTCGCATCCGCTTTTCCCATCGCGGTCACGGTCCGTACGCCACCCTTGTCGGGATTGATGGTCAGCGACACGCTGGCGTTCGGCTGAGTCCACCCCCAGAGTTCATTCACTTTGTCCCTCTGCAGGACCATGTGGTCGCCAAAAACGGGGCTGAGAAACGGCATCGTCGATGCGAGTTGCGCCATCACAAACAGGGTCATCATGATTCAGGTGCCTCGGTGCACGGGTAGGTTCATCTTACACCAGATTGATACATCGGTCTATCCTTCGCCGTCGATGGCGTTACTGGACTAGAAACCAAGGCCAAAATCGCTTACAATGAGTCTGTCGATGGAACGGTTTGCCTGTGTATCAAAAAGGTCCATCGTCGCCTATTTTGCGACCGTCGCGATATTCGTATCTGCCCTCATCATTCTAGGACTGGGAGGGTTAGCCTCGCACCGAGTTCCGCTTCTTAACTTCTTCGCGAATGGCGTAAGCACCTCGGTCTGCATTGTCGTTATATTTTCGACTAATTTTCGGCGAAAGAGGGGCATTATCTCTATCGATGACGAGCGCATTCATTGCGAAGGAAAGCATCGAAAAGCCATCGACCAGCTTCTATCTGAAGTCACCGACCTTTCGATCAAGAGCTACTTTGGCCGACTTACCCGGACATGGCAGATTTCCTTTCGCAACCTCGAGCGAATCGAGTTCGATACAGATGTTCAGAACCGTCGGCGCCTAGTCGCCCTCCTCGAAGAACGCACAGGCAAGAAGTTCGAGGCGTCGTCATGATGGCTCCCAATCCGCATTGGTGGTCGGAGCCCGCCGATCGATACGATTACACACCAAACACACGATTCTTTCTGTTTTTCTGGGGAGCCAATACGGCATTCCTTGTCGTACGCCAAATCTTTTTTCCCAACAACGACGTCTGCAACCTGCTGGGGACCATCGTAGTGGTGACCCTCACCGCTATCGTAGGATTAATGATGAATCCGGGGCGTCGCCGGTTTGAGGTCCGGTTCACCTACCTGACCTGCTATCGCGGGACCGACGTCATCGAGCACCAAGACATGCGAGATATCGTTTCCCTCGACTCAGTACTCGACCGCAAGGGCAAAGCCCGACAATACATCGCCAAGTTCTCGACTGGTAAAACGATCTCGTTCTACGCGTACCTTGGCAAGTGCGACGAACTCATCGCCAAGCTGCGCGGCTACCTTGCCGCAAAAGAAGAAGGCGAAGGACAAAGCCCTTCGCCTTCTTTGGCCTAGACCGAGGGAACTGCTACTCTAGCTTCCACTCCTTCTCGACCTTCTTACCGTTCAGCGTGATCACGACCTTATAGGTGCCCGCCGCCAGATACTTGGCACGATTCGCCTCGAAGGGGTCCTTCACCGCGTCCACACCGGTCTTCGGTTTGGTCGGCTTGATGTCGTCAAACTTCTCGTCCGAAAGCCGAAGCGGAATCTCGCCAAAGTTGAAGCCCTTAACGCACGTCATGTCCGTCGAGAGCACGCTCTTGCCGTCCTTATCGACGATTTCAAGCTTCGCCTTGCCCGCCTGACCCGCAAAGAAGCTCACCTTGGCCGTCGGGCTCTTTGGCATTTCCGAGCTGTACTCGGGTCGCCGCTCATAGCCCCACGAGGAACTTCGGATGCCGTCGCTCAGCGACAGAATCTTCAGGTCTTCCTTGCGCAGGTCGGGCGTGATCGACCGGACCGTCTTTAGGTTCAGCACGTAGCATCCGCGAGCGTGAGTTGCAATCACAAGGTCGTCTTCTCGCTCCTGGATCACCATGTCGTGGACCGGCAGGTGGCTGAGGCCGCCCTGCAGGGCTTCCCACGTCTTGCCGCCATCGAACGTGATGAACACGCCCATGTCGGTGCCGACGTACAGGATGTCCTTGTTCTTCGGGTCCTCGCGGACGACGTTGATCGTCTCCGCCGGCAGGTTGCCGACGATCGACGTCCATGTCTTGCCAAAGTCCGTCGATTTCCAAAGGTAGGCCGACCAGTCGTCTTCGCGATAGCCGCTCTGCGAGCAATAAACCGTGCCCTCGTCCCATCGGCTCGCCACGATGCGTGAGACCCACTTGTCCGGCTCTGGCGTCGGAATATCCTTCCACGTAAAGCCGCCGTCTGGCGTCATTGTCACGCGACCGTCATCGGCTCCGCAGTAAATCAGTCCGAACCGAATCGGGCTCTCGCTGATGTCCTTCAGGGTCGAGTACGGCACGTCGCCGTCCGGTTTTTCGCGCGTCAGATCGGGCGAGATCGCCGTGTAATTCCGTCCGCTGTCGAACGACCGATAGAGCTTGTTGAAGCCAACGTACACGATATCGGGATGGAACGATGAGATGATGATCGGCGAAACCCAGTTCGCGCGGGCCTCTTCGCCTCGCGGGGTTCGCGGGCGAGCCGAGTAGTTTTGACCACCCTTCAAACTGTGGGCTTGGTGAGCGCCGAACTGCGACGCCACGAACACGAGGTCGCCGCGTGGATCGACCGCAACCGCCGATCCGTCGCCGCCGCCAATAGCCTGCCACTGGTCAGGTCGCGACCGTCCCGGTGTGTAGGTGCTCGGACCCATCTCCGTACCGTTGTCCTGCAAACCGGTGTAGATGTTGTACGGTGAGGCATCATCGACAGCCAATGTCGTCGATTGCCCAACGCTCAGGTTTTCGATGTGGTCCCAGCTTTCGCCGTCATTACGCGTAAAGTACGCACCACCGTCGTTCCCAACCCAGATCGTGCCCTTTGATCGCGGATCGAAATAGACCGTGTGGTAGTCCACGTGCACTCGTCCGTTCGTGCCCTGGGTCCACGTTTTGCCGCCGTCTCGCGAGCGGATGAGCGGCACGCCTGTTAGCCACAGGTCGTTTTCGTCGGTCGGATTCACGAACACTCGATCATAGTAATAGCCGCCCAACTCGCCAACTTTTCGCATGCGTTGGAAGGTCTTTCCGCCATCGGTGGAGCGGTAGATTTCGTCGTTGTTCTGGCCCGGATCAAACGCCTTCGGGTTTCGTTTCTCGATGAGCATGTGGACGTCCACCATGGTCATTTTCTTGTCCTTCAGGCCCTTCAGCACGTCCTCCAGCTTGGAATCGCGCGGTCCGTAAGTGTTCCAAAACGACTTCAGGACATCCTTGTCGATGTCCATAAACACATCGGCATCGAGTTTGGCGAAACGGCGGAGCGTTAATCGATCGCCCGGTGCACGCTCGTCCTCGTCTTCCCACTCCTCATCCTTGCCTGGGTTCTCGACGAAGGCATAAACCACCTTGGCGTTCGACCGCGACCAAGCAAGGCCGGTTCGCCCGCACCTTTCGCCGCTCGGCAAAGTCGTGATGGGCGTCCAGGTCTTGCCGCCATCTTCGGTGCGGTACATCCCGCTTCCCTCTCCCGACTCCAAAAAGTTCCAGGCCCGGCGGTCGCGCTCGTACATCGCCGCGATGGCGATCTTGCTGTTCTTGGGGTCAAGCTGAATATCGGTACAACCCGTCCAATCGTCCTTCTTCAGAACCTGGGTCCACGTCTTTCCGCCGTCGGTTGTCTTGTACAGTCCGCGCTCGGGATTTTCGGAATAGAGGTGGCCCATCGTCGCCGCCCAAACCGTGTTCTCGTCCTTCGGGTCGATAATGATTCGCGCGACGTGGTGACTCTCCGGCAGACCGACAAACTGCCAAGTCTTGCCTGCGTCGGTGGACTTATACATGCCCGTTCCCGCGTAGCTGGTGCGCTGGTTATTTGCCTCGCCGCCGCCAACATAGATCGTCTGACCGTCTTTGCTCACGGCGAAGTCGCCAATGCCGAAGCACGGCATGTTTTCCCAAACCGATGTCCAAGACTGACCGTCGTCCTCAGTTCGATAGAGGCCACCGGTGGCGAACGCCACATAGATTTGGTTCGGCTTGTTCTCCGGCGCGTTGATCATCACTACGCGTCCACCCTGAACCTCCGGCCCAACATTGCGCCAAAGCAACGCGCTGAAGGGCGAGTCGACTTCCATCTGGAGGCGCTTGGCGTAGGAAGCCGCTGTTTGACTGGCAGGCATTCCGACGACCTTTTTGGAGTGAAACTTCGCTTTTTCGGCCTTCTTGTCCCAAGGCTGGATTTCTTGTGAGAACGCGGTCGCAGCCACCCCAAGGGCAAGCCCGACCAAAAATAATTGCTTCACGCGGCTAGTTTCTCATATGCGGGCAGAAATTGCCTAGCAAATATAAGATTTCTATCGCAACGCTGGCAGGGCCTGGGCGATGTCGGCGATGAGGTCTTCAGGATCTTCCAATCCGCAGAACAACCGCACGAACCACTCCGACTCGGCGTAATCGATCGGCTTCACGTGCGACGCCACAACCAAGCTCTCAAACGCGCCCCACGAAATGCCGCGTCCGAACTGCTTCAGGCGATTGCAGAAGTCCATGATCTTCGCCTTGTCGCGCGTCTTGGCCTCGAAAGAGAATAGGCCCGACGAGCCCGTCATCGTGGCTTTATACAAATCGTATTGAGGGTTCGATGGCAAAGAAATGTGGTGAACCACCTTGACCTCCGGTTGTTGCTCCAGCCATGCCGCAACCTGGTTAGCCGTCGCCTCATGCTGTTTGATGCGGAGCTTCAGCGTTCGCGTGCCCTGAATGAACAGCCACGCCGGGAACGGGGGCAATAGCGCCCCGATCATCAGGATTTCGCGCCTAATCAGCTTTTGAATGTATGCCTTGCTTCCGATCACCGCGCCGCCCATCGCGTTGCTGTGGCCGCCATAGTACTTGGTGAGCGAGTGGACGACGATATCGGCACCCATCTCCAACGGCTTCATGTGGATGGGCGTGTTGTACGTGCTATCGACGATGGTCGTGATGCCCTTCGACCGAGCGAACGCGCAAATGGCGGGCACATCCTGAAGTCGGAACGTATTCGAGGTCGGAGTCTCCAGGTAGATCAGCGTTGTGTTGTCCTTGCACGCATCGATGATCGCCTGAGTGTCTCGTCCATCGACGATCGAACACTCCACGCCGAACTGAAGCAGATAGTCCGTCAGAAATGCCTTCGTCGGACCGTAAATTCCGTCGACGGCCACCACGTGCGAGCCTTGCTTGACGCAGGATAGGATAGCCATGGATACGCCCGTCATGCCTGCGGCAAAGACCTTACACGCCTCGCCACCCTCAAAATGCGCGAGCTTCTGCTCGAGGATATCGATCGTCGGATTGCTGACCCGGCTGTAGTGGTGCGGGGCGCTTCCCGGGTGATTCTGGATGGCCGTGTGGAGTTCCTCCATCGTGTCGAACACGAAAAGAGAGTTCTGGTAGATGGGAGGAATCACCGCTCCGTGGTGCTTCTCATCTTCGGCGAAGTGGGCTAAATCAGTCGAGAATCCGTACTCGTCCGGGGTGGACATATCTCCTTCATTATGGAAGATTTAGCGGCTCAGATTCCGGCCAGCGGCCCTGCTTCGCTATCCCTTTCGCCGCAAAGCGTCCACCTGCGACTGCAGGTCCCTGGCTTTGTCCTCGACCGACACAATGTCGTTGGTCTTGAAAGACTCTCCACGCGTATAACCGATGAAGGGCAACCAACCGTCCGAGCGAGTGTGTCGGTGCTGATCGACGAGCTTGTAAAGTGGGTCCGCTTCGACCTCGCTCAATTCATCGGGCGGATAATCGGTCGATACCTCAATGCCCAAGCCTTGAAGAATGAACCGGGCCATCAGCAGATGCCCCACCGATGTCGGATGAATGCCGTCCCCAGAGTTGTGGAGGTCGTAACCAAGCGGATTCGCGGACGTCGCCCGCCGGTTCATCGGTGTAAATAGGTCGATGACCTCAGCGCCCGCGGGTCGAGACTTGACTTCCCATGCGGCGAACTGAGCCAGAACGTCGTTGTATTTGACGTATGGCTTAGACGAACCTGCGTCCACCCCATCGCGAGAAACGTTCTCACCGAATTGAGCGATATCGAACGACGGCGGCGTGACCAAGATCACCTTTGCGCCCGCCTTTTGACATTCCTGGATCATCGAGGTGATTCCATGCTGAAAGGCTTCAAAACGCCCCTTGTCGAATGGCTGGTAAATGCCGTCGTTCATGCCGTAACACGCAAACACCACGTCGGGCCGAACGGCCTTGAGTGCCCGCGCGAGTCGCTCGTGAATATCAGGACGAGGAAACGGATGGCTAGCTTCGGCCAAACCGGAAGCCGTCTCACTCGCAAGCCCAACGCTAAAAAGGTTGAAATTCAGCCACGGGTACTGCTTCTCCAACATGTACTCCAAGAACCCAACGTAGCGACCATCTTGTGTGATGCTGTCGCCGAGGATCATCACCCTCTTTTCCGCCAGCATTTGGATCGGCTTTGGCGCGCTTTCGAACGCCAACTGGTGCTGCGACTTGATCGGCTTGTCATCCATCAGCTTGGACAAAGTCGGCTCCAAAGCGTTTGCCCAGGCTTCCGCGCCCTCAGCATTGGGATGAACCAAGTCGGGAATCAGATCGGTGTTCATCGCCCCGTCCTTGCGGAAGAAAACCGAATTGACGTCGAGCCAAAACACGTGCTTACCGTCGGCTAGCTTCTTGGTCATCAGCCCCGCCTCGTCGCAGGTCTTCACGCATTGCTCCGAGTTCTTGTACCGTCGGTGGTAGTTGGTGACCTCATTGGCTCCACCTCGGGGGAAGATGCGGAGGATGAGAACTTTCGTGGTCGGATGCTTCGTCCGAATGGTCTCGACAATGGCCTTGGTTCCAGCAAAGATTTGAGCAGCGGTGTGGACCGTCGGATAGTTGGTGTCGTCCGTGTTATTGGTTCCAATGAGCAGGACCGCGACCTTCGGCGACTTGTCACAGTCGAGTTCACCGTTCTGGAGATTCCACAGCACATTCTCGGTGCGGTAGCCGCTATAGCCCAGATTGATTGCATTTCTAGGCGCAAAGTGGGTCGCCCAGACCTGCTTCAAGGGCTCCCATTCGCCGCCCTCATCACCCATCGTCTGGGTGATGCTGTCGCCGATCATCATCAGGTCGTAGTTGTGGCTCCGAACAGCTGCAACCTTTGTGTCGTGCCTCGGGTTCGGTGTCGGCTTGGGAAAATCGGCGTCACCGAGCTTAGGAGATTGCGTTTGGAACGACATGAGTGCGGCGAAGCAAAAGAGAGAGGCGGTCATGGGAGTTTCTGAATCTCGTTAGGCTGAAGTCCAGTTTAACCTGTTCCGGTCTCACACCACAGATAGGCTCTGACTTCGCGCAAGAGCCCGCAAGTTGCGATTAATCTGACGAACGAGCTCGATTCCTACGACAAGAGCAATGACGAATCCAACCGTACTGATCCGATCGAACTGGAGACTAATGGCCGGGTCCGAGGTGTCATTGACGTGCATGACGAAGCTGTACACCAAGGGCACGCACCCCACGATCACCGAAAGTGCAAATACGTTGGCGAGGAAAGACTTCGAAAACAGAGACTTCCAGGTCATCGTTTTGGTCTCGGCCGACTTAGACCGGACCGCCAGGAAGTCGAGGGTGTAGCTCAGCGGCATAAAGCAAAAGACGATGGGGATGGCGCTCATGACCGCCACCAACTCCGATGAGAATCGCGACTCGACTTTGCGCAACACGCAAACGTAACGATGCGCATGCAGGACCCACCGGTAGATCGAAAAGGGCAAGTAGATGGCAGACGCAAACATCGCACCGGCAACGAACAAATACGGCTGAGAATGGATGTCCCATGGTCCGCTGACCATCGGTTTGACGTGGAGAATCACGTCGGTCGTCGCCAACGCCCCAGCGAAGACCATTCCGTTTCGGGCGATCCGGTCCAGCTTATCGAGGTCGGCGATCGTAACGACCACGTCGGAATCTCGGGGGTAATTGGACTGAATCTCGACCATCGAACCCGGCGTCTAGCTCCTTCCCTTCCCCAGGTTTAGCTTAATCGGCTCCTCAAGCTCGACCTTGTACACCGTGCAGTCCTCGTCGGGAACAAAGTCGTCGGGAATCTGAATTTCGAGATCGGATGGAACGCCCATCCAATCCGCCATTTTCACCTTCTTGAATTCGAGTTTCTGACCAGTCCCGACGACGGAAACCGATTTGACATTGCTGGCCACACCGCGGACATTCACAAATTCGCGAGGAACATCAAACTGCATTAGACAGAGGGTTTTGCCATCTTTGGAAAGCGTCGAGGTTCCGTAGAAGAGCCCACCCGGCAAGCCCGCGACCGTGCCGTAGATTGCCTCAGCATGCTTGTGGACCCAACGTCCGAGTCCAAGCAACCGCTCGGTCTGGACAGGTGTGATCTGGCCATCTTCCGTCGGCCCGACGTCCAGCAACAGATTTCCGCCCAAGCCGATCGTCTCGGCAAAGATGCGCACCAAACGTTTAACTGACTTGTCGTTGTGATCCTGCTTCTGGTAGCCCCACGAGTCGTTGACCGTCATGCAGAACTCCCACACGCCGTCCGGCGCAGTAACCGGCTGTCCTTGCTCGGGCGTCGCGTAGTCGCCAAGGCCTAACAGGCGGGAGTTCAGAATCGCGGTTGGTTGCTTGGCGTGGATTCGGTCGCGGAGCTCGGCGAAGTCCCATTGCTCCGGGTCGCGCTCCCAATCACCGTCGAACCAAAAGAGGTCCACCGGACCGAATTCAGTGCAGAGTTCATCCATCTGGGCGCGATGGAACTTCAGGAACCGCTCCCATTTGGCCGGGTCCTCCTTCCCCTCTTCGGGAAAAGCAAACCTGTTTGAGAAGTCGGAATAATGCGAGCCCTTTTGGCGGACCGACGCGTAGTCGGGATGCGCCCAGTCGAGGTGGCTGAAATAGAAACCGACCTTGAGATCGTGGCGGCGTAAGGCCTCTGCGTATGGCGTGATGAGGTCCCGACCGGCGGGCGTATCCTTCACCACGCTACGCCCGTCCTGCTTGGTATCCCACAGGGCCACGCCGTCGTGATGCTTAGTCGTCAGAACGGCATACTTCGCCCCGGCTTTAGCAAAAAGATCGGCCCACTGCTCCGGGTCGTACTTGCTGGCTGTGAAGCCGCTCAACTGGCCCCAATACACCTCCGAGGTCACCTGACCGCTGAAAAGCGACCACGATTCAGGGATGCCTTCGACGGCATAGATGCCGTAGTGAATGAAAATGCCAAGCTTCGCATCCGGGAACCAGGATTGCATCATGATTGGCTGAGTTTAGCGGATTTCCTGGGCCCTAAGACTTCCCAAAGGTCTTATCCGCCCACGAATTGAAATCCTTAAAGGTGTCGTCGAAAGACGATCCTTTAAACTCAACTTCCCACGGCTCGATATAGCGAATCCCCAATTCGCGGGCTTGCCGAAAGACCGACTTAAAATTCCCGTCCTCGAACTGTGACGAGTCGCTAGACCGCGCAATGACCTGAGCGTACTTATCGCCAGGAAAGTCCTTGATCGCCTTGACTAGATCGCCCTGATACGACGTTCGACCCGACAACCACCACATCGCGACCCCAACCCGATGCCCCAGTGCCTTGTCGTTCCACAGGTCGTTCATGATTCGCGTAGCCGGTTTTGCCGACCGCTCGACTTCGTGAACCTCGACGGCTAGCGCCTTGGTCGGGAACGCAGCCGCAAAATCAGCCGCCGTCTGCTCGACCCCACTCACCCATTTGTCCTCCGTATATCCAGCTTCGTCTAACGTCTGATTGGGACAACCATTGAAGTGTCCTTCAATTCCGTTAGCCGTCATTTGAGGCACGTACACGAGCTTCAGCTTTGCGTCGTCACCAAATTCCTTTGCCGCCGCTTGGGCCAGTAGTTTTAGCCGTTTTTGCACCTCGGCATTCCACTGAACCGGGACTTTGACCGTGGTGGTTCGTCGGAAATCGAATTTGATAACGGGGATCGAAGCGTCGTCTGAAAGCCACGACGGTGCGTGCTGTCCGGCCACGATTCCGAGTGACCAGTCCTTGTCGGCAGACTTGACGCGATCCAGTTGACGGCGGACGGCGGCAAACGAGTATTGACCCTTTTCAGATTCAATTTCGTCCCATCGAACCCGAATTAGGGTCCCCCGCGCAGTCGAATTGGCGATCGCAGTCGGGTCAGGTGCACTCAGAAAAAGGCCAATTGGTTTAGCGACGACAACGAACCCCAAAGACAAGGCAACGAGCATAGCGGCATCAACGACGATTTCTCGGCAAGGTTCGCTGAACGTGTCGGTCAAAGGTATGACAGGCTAAAGTCCGACTTGCTAGACCACCCAATTCCGACAAAAATTTGATCAAGGCCAGAGAGCCAGAAAAGGAAAATGAGACATCTTGACAACAACCACTCGAACGAACACACGAACCGCCCGTTAGTGATCGGGATTGCTGGTGGATCGGGATCCGGCAAGACGCATCTGGCCTACGAAATCATGGAGCGAGTCGGAGAAGAAAACGTCCTCGTGCTGAGCATGGACCAATACTTCTGGAGCACCGACGACCCGACCGCCGACGCGTCGCTGATCAACTTCGACCACCCGCAGCACCTTGACTTCCAGCTTCTCATCAAGCACATCCGCCTCTTGCAGGAAGGTAAGAACATCTTCGCACCGGGCTACGACTTCCGCAACATGACCCGCATCTGGGCCACGGAGCCAACCAAGCCGAAGCCGATCATCATCGTCGAAGGTCTTTTCGTCCTCGCCCAACCAGTCGTCTCGATGTGCGACCTCGCCGTCTTCCTCGACGTCGCCTCCGATGAGCGTTTGCTTGGCCGCATCCTTCGAGATACTCGAGAGCGTAGCGTGACCACCGAACAGGTCATCGACCGCTATCAGCGATACGTTCGACCCAGCTACGAGATCTTCGTCAACCCCACCAAGCAGAACGCCGACATGGTCGTAGACTTCACCTTCCGACGCAACATGTTCGCTTCGATGCTATCGCACATGCTGAGCGACTACCTCAGCAAGGCGATCACGGCAGAAGACCTGATCTACACGCTGCGCGGCGACCGAGCCCTGCTCGGAATTGGCAAGGAAGAACCCTATATGCCGCTGACGACCAATATCGAGGTTCTCTCCAAGGCTTACCCCGAGAAGGTCTGGCCGGTCGAAACAAGTCGGAATCACCTCTCTTCGCCCGCGTTCACGGAGTATCGAGGCATTCCCACGACCGCGACAGAACCCAATTCTGCTGTCGCAGTTTGATCCTCGGGGGGTTAAATTGGGTCCACGGCGCTGTGGACCCTTTTTTCATGTTTGGACCTCGAATCTTGAACTTCGCTCGCCTCGTTGAACATGAATTTGAACCTAATTCGACTTTTTTCTGGCGAATTTGTGGGTAGGCGAACAGATTTGTTTTCCTTTCGTATAATGGGGTTGTGATGCGCTTGGACGGAAACCGGCGATGGATAAGGCTCGCGATTTTGGTCGTGGTCGTCGCCATTTCGGGCTTCACCAGCATCCAAATTCGGATGGCAGTGGCAGTTGGCGTTCTCGGCGGACTGTCCGTTTCTTGGCTGGATCGCGACCGTCCTTCGCTGAGCGATCTGCTCCAGGGCCGCGAGCTCTCGGACCGAGAGCAATTGGCGTTGCGGCGAGTGATGACTTACCAGCGGATCGGTCTTCTGCTCGTCGGCGTCGTCTTTGCGACGTTGCTATGGTTGACGAAGGATTCGCCGATGTTCCCGATGTTCATCGGGATGGCCGCGTTCTCGATGTCCGAGGGTGCGGTTTCCGTAACCAGATCGGTTTTGGACAGCCACACCCACGCACACTAACATCATTCCTTTGAAATGATTCCTGCGGGGCGCGTCGGCTCGAACGGATCGAAAATTCAACCCTGGACCACCGACTCCTAATCCGGCGGGCCACCGACGTACGGGCATCCTGCCCCGCCCCTACGGTTCCGACGCCCATAGGCAAGTTGAGCTTCGCCAAAATTTCAACGCTTTTGTCGCGCTTGGTCATCATTGACACTTTTTTTGTTCAGGTTTAAGATGGACATGAACGGCCTATGGGGTTGGCTCCGTACTTATAGGCGGGGGTTGACACGTGCAAGTCATCGACAATTGGGCCATCGTGAGCGGAGAGGTGCGCGAAGTGCGCGCCGCGGCAGATCATACGACGTTAGTCGTCTACGTTTCGAGCGCAGAAGACTTCGAGGACTTCCCAAATCTGTTTAACTGGGCTAAAAACAACCTGCTGACCGTCGAGTTACCAGCGGACGCCCACGCGCCCAATATCGGTGCTCATATCTCTTGGCGATTGCGAATCGTGGAACCCGGCAGTTCGGAACCCCATCCTTCGTCGCTGGCCGTCTAAGAACCCGCCAATCCGGGCAAAAAAGCGGATAACCTATTAGGGTGTTCGCTTTCTTGTTCGCCGCCGCTCTTCAGAGCCCCGACCTGACCCTTTCCCGTGGAGCGGAACTGACGGGACCATTCGCAGGGGTTCAGCAGCGCTATTGGGATGTGTCAGAGGCCGAAATCGACGGCAGCGCGCCAGAAAGCTCGATTCCGAATCTATTCGCACTCACGGGAAGCGCCCAACGGAAGGTGCTGTTGCGTTTCGGAAGCCTCGACTTGGCGACGATTCGCAACAGCAAGATTGTGGATGGCACGCTGGTGCTTGGCATCGTCGACAAGGACCATGCACACCTGAAAGCCGTCAAAGTGGTGAAGCGGCCGTGGATGACCCCAGGAGTGAACGTGCTGGTCTCTCAGATTCGCCAGCCCGAACCGCAAAAGACGAAGGACGGCAAGATCATCACGCCGTTTGCACCGGGCGTGAACTGGACCAAAGCTGGAGGCGACACGGCAAATTGGCAGTCTCCCGGAGCTTCGGCGACGAGCGATGCTGAGGCCGTCGACGCCAAGATCGATATCGTCGGCGACACGATTCGAGTCTCAAATCTTGGCCCAACGCTTCAATACTGGAAGACGCACGAGGGTGACAATTTCGGTTTCCTCTTGGAGTTTTCCGACGAGACCGGCCTTTACAGTTCGTTTGCCCCCGAAATGCGCCCCTCGCTTGAGATCAAGCTGGCAAGCGCCGAGGTGAAGGACCCGCATTTCTGGGTCTCACACGAGGGCAATTCGGTTTCTCTCCACTCCACCGAGCCGATCAACAGTTTGGAAGTCTATCGAGGAGTCGAGAAGGTGTCTTCCGACAAGGCGACGACTGTCCAGATCGCCACGGACAACCCTTCGAAAGATCCTCGTGGACGCCTGACCAAGTTGGTTGCGTCGTTCGACGACCCGTCGATCCCGCAGGAAGTAGTGACCATCGACCCGACTGCGCCGTGGGTCAATCTGACGCCGCACAAGCAGCGAATCTGGAATCGATGGACCATCGATCAGAGCTATTACAGCTTCGCCCGGTACGGTGCACAGAAGTACGTAAACGGTCAAGGTGAGCAGGACGGTGCCTGGCCGCCGGTTCCGGGCGTCGAAGCCTTTGCCAACGACTCTCACCGCATGGACACAATGTTCCTACCTGGCCTGCCGATGCCTTTGCGGACGACCCGTAACCCGCTAAACCGTCAAATGGTGAATGTGGAGAGCGGTCCGCTTTCGATGGGGCAAGTCGATTTCTTGGTCAATGGGACTCCTCAGTATCCAAAAGTCATTCTCGCCAAGCTGACCAACTATGATGGTAGGCCGCTGGTCGATGCTAGCGTGAAGATGACGACATCGGGAAGCGAAACCACCGACTTGAAATCCGACAAGAATGGCACGATCCTCATCAGCAAGCTACCACTTGGTGCGGTCGGGGACATCAAATTCACTGTCACAACCAACGGTCGAACCTCTACACTCACAACTCCCGCCACGACCTTTTCGGACATCTTTGCACGGGGAACCAAATCGGCGGGAACGATGGATATGCCGTTCAACCTCCCGCTGTGGCCGATCGCCGATGACACGAACCTGGTGGCGAGCAAACCTGTTTCGGACAGTGCAAACTCCTTCCCCGCTCAATTGGTGGCGCTGGTCGATGACAACCCGGATACGACCTACACCCTTCCTGCAAATGGATGGGTGCAGGTAGACCTCGGGCGTGACCGAACGGTCGGCGAAATCGTGTTTCAAGGTGAAGTGCCGAAGCAGTTTCGTGTCCTCGTCTTTGGGACGACGGACAAGCCGGACGACGCAGACTGGTGGATCGATGAAGTGAATTCAGAGCGGTTCCGAACCGAGTACGAAGTCGAGGGCGACCTAACTTATCGCCCATCACCAAACTCGGCACGCTATATCCGCATTCAGAATCTTACGGATAAGCCAGCGACGCTGAAAGGCATCAAGGTCTTCGCCGCAAAACGACCAGATTAACTTGAAGTCTTCGGTCCGAGGGTTGGAGGCATGTTCTTGTCCTTGCCTCCCTTCGATTCGGGAACCTGGATGCCCATCTTCTTGGCTTCGTCAGGGGTTAAGACATTGATCTTTGCGGTTGGCACCTTTGGATCGAGGTCGGCCTTCGTCAACGGTCGGTCACTCTTCAGGGTCGTAATCTGCAAGGAAACCTGGGTCTTCTTTTTGGGATCGTAAATGTCGGCATTGAACCCGGCGGGAAGCATCATATGAGGCTCGTAAATGACCTCATACCGACGCTTCGGCTCGTTTGGCGACTCCATCACAATCCGCTTAAACTTTCCTTGGTCGGATGCTCGATCTTCGACGTTAACCTTCCAATTGGCTTTGCTTGCGGCACTGATGAGGTCTGTGAAGGGTCGGTCTTTCGTACCAATTGCCATCGTGATGTACTGAATTGAGTCGGTTACCCATCCCTTGAGGACATCGGGATTAGGCTGGGGCCGCCCCTCGACATACTTGTCCTTGATGAGGGTCCCGTACTTGCCGTCCTTCATCTTCGTGACGATATAAGTCTCGAAGTACCCTTGATTCTTGGGAAAATTGGCGTAGCGCACCAAATAGTTATTCTCGTCGGCCACGACCGTCGCCAACTTGTTGACAAAACCAGTACCCGACGGAAGCTTCGCGCCCAATTGAAACTCCATCTTGCTGTCTCGAAGAGACTTCATCGTGGAATCAAGCTGGGTCGCCACATTCATTGCGTCCATCTTTCCGGCCGCACCCTGGTCGCCGCTCATCTTCTGAACATCGACCACCGGCTTCTCGGGCGGCTTATGGCTCTTAACGTCGGCCGTATGGGGGGGAGGTGCCGGCGTTTTCGTTCCATCCTTCTTGGTACCGCTTTCCGCTACCGCCGGACCGTTGTTGGAGGCTTCGTTCGAAGCTGGATTATTAGCGCTATTCCCCTCAGCCGTGTTGGTCGAGTTGGTGTCACTAGAGTTCGCCGTCGTGGATGACGAATTCGCGGCTGAGCTTCCTCCGCCATTACAACCAGAGATTCCAACGATCGCGAGGGCGGCAACTAACCCTCCAAGCAAGCCAAACTTCAATCTCATTTTCTTCATTGTATCGCAGAAGTTGCCTCCGGGTTGTTCGCCCACATGCTGAGATCGAGTTCAGCGAAGGGCGCATCCTTTTCTTGGCACTCTTTGAGGAACGCTTCTTCCTTGGTGGAAAGTTTCCCACCTCCGTTCACCTGTTGGGCCATGCCGTACAGGGCCAAGAACCGATCGATGTGATCCGAGAAGCGAATTTCGGCGTAGTCCCGAGCGGCAAAAGTCGAAATCAGGAACTGCCAGTCGCTTGCTTCGGCGAGTAGCAACTCCCTAGCGGCTTGGGTGATGATCTCCTTTGCCGGGCCATCGGCCCAGTCGCGGCACATTTGACGAAGCTTCCTTTCGCAGTCATAAAGCTTTGCCCAAGTCCAATGGTTATCCTCGTTCAGCCAAATGTAGTGGTAGCCGCCTTCACCCCAAGAGCCTTCGGGGAGGGTGATCAGGTGCTTGGCAGGCTCCTCGTCCAGCACGTCGCCGCCGCTGACCATTTCAACTTCGCCATCATGATGCAGAAGGCGGCCAAGTTCATAAAGGAACTCTGGACCTTCCCACCACCAGTGGCCAAAGAGCTCGGTATCGTACATGGCGACTACCGTTCCGGTTCGGTCGGCGAGGCCTTTGTAATGAGCCAGCGTGCCCTTGAGCACGTTCACCATGTCGGCGGCGTGGTCTTGAATCTTCTCGAAGGCACGGTAAGGATCGTAAGGCTGCTTTTGGCCAAGGTCGGACTTGTGTTCGCTGATGCGCCAGTACTTGTGGCGACCGGGATAAAGCTGCTTGTGGAACTCTAAATAGCTGGGATCGCCGGGGTAACCGACGTCGCCGGACCAGACTTTGACGGTGGTTTCGGGATCGCGGGCGAAGCAAACCACGCCGTTGGGGAGCATGTAGTGCTCGTACTCGCTTCGGTATTCGGCAGGTGGGGTGAAGTACTTGCTGCTCCGGGCAAACATCTCGGCGAGTTGGGGGAACTTCGCTCCGTACGTGCCGATGGGGTGACCACCGCGGATCATGTGCGAGTCGACAAAGAAGTATTCGATTCCCTCGTCCTTGAGAATCTCTTCGGTACCCATACGCTGCCACGGAATCTCTCCATCGCCGACCGGCGCTTTCCAATCGTAGCGGGGGCGGTAAGCGCACTCGGGGAGCCAGATTCCACGCGGTTGACGACCGAAATGCTTTTTGTAGGTTTCGACTCCCAGACGAACCTGGGCCTTACAGCTTTCGTCGGTCCCGAGAAGCGGTTGGTAGCCATGCGTGGCACCGCTGGTGATGACTTCGATGGAGCCTTCTTCCTGGAAATAGCGGAAGCCGCCGACGATTGATTTGTCCCAGCGATTGACGAATTGGTCGAGTTGCTTTTCGTACTGTCCGACCCAAAAATGGGCCAGACCCTCCATCCACATTGGGCCCTCGCGGCGAAAGTTCCGAGCGTCGAACTTGGCGGCGTCGACCTTCTCCTGCACGTATTCGACCAAGCCGGCCTTGAAAGACGGGTCCTCGAGCTGTTCGGCGAGGATGGGCGTGACATTGACCGTCCATCGCGGTCGGATTCCTTCCTGCAGCAAGCGGTCAAGAGCGTGGAGTAGCGGCAGATAGCACTCGATCGCGCTTTCGTGAATCCAGTCTGTTCCGTGAGGGCTCTTTCCGTGACTCAACACGTAAGGCATGTGTGAGTGAAGACAGAGCAGGAACCGGCCAACGGGCATATGAGTACATTATGCGCCTGGGAATTTGAGTGGGGCCTGCTTTACTAAAAATTTGCCAGGTTCGAAGAAATTTGTGATATCAAGTGACTACAGTCATGATCGTTTCAACCCTGTTGATGGCGGCGCACTTATTGTCTCGGCAAAGTGTCCTCAACCTACCGATCATCCGCTTTGCTGGATATGATGGCGAGGCTTATGAGTTCAAATTGCTACGGCAACAGGTCGAAAAAATCCAGGAGTGGGCCCCTGGCCAAGGGCAGGAGCTAAGCGGCCAATCGGTGGCGATGACCGACGGGGTCAACGCAACCGCCGTCTTTGATGTCACATACCGCCCAATTGCCATCGTGATGGCTCGTCGGCAATTGGCCGAGCTTTTTATGCGGAATGGAGAACATCAGTACCATCTATACGAGCTTCCGCAACTTTTGCAAAATGAAATCCGGGATGGAATTATTGGTAAACACCCAAAGGCCCTAGTTCCCGATGGCCTGACCTTAAGCTTCATAATCAGATTTCAGACAAAGCTCCCGGAAGATACCGGTTCGACCATGAGGTTTTATGGCGAACCAGTGACAAAGTTCTCGACACCCAGCGACGAAAGTATTGCTCAGGCCATGGACAACATGGGAGGAAGGTTTAGCGGAGGCACCAGTGGCATCCGGCCCACCGTCAAAGTCTATGTCGAGCATCCCGAGGCCTATGCCCGACATGCGGCGCTCATTCCTAGTCTGCTCAAAATGGGGGATCAATGGGCCAAGAAAGAACTTAACGACTTGAACAACCGCCTGTTCCAGTATTTCGAAGCTCAACAGACAACGGGCGAATACGGCAAAATCTTTCATAGTCGCGACGTTAACGAGCTATCCCGCGCGGATCCCAAGACCTTCGAAGAGCTCCTGCAAGGAATTCATGCTTCCAACTCCGACGATCCGCAGACCGCCGACGACGTCCGACGTACCTTTCTCCATGTCCAACTTCAACACTCCTCGCAACTGACCATTAATTACTTGATCGATGGGGCTACCGACCAAATTGATCTCCCCGGGCTGAATGATTGAGGAACATGTCTTCGACCTCTGAAGTCGAGTGAATATGCCCTGGATGACGATTGTTTCACTCTATTTGCTACAGCCGTCGCAGAATTCCCAGAGCGAAGATTTTTCCAAGCCAATTGCGGTGTTAGCTGGTCGCCCAATGGGCATTGCAAACTGGGACGTCTTTCGAAAAGGCCTGCTGTCCGAGATGAATGCCGCCGGAGCCGACCGACATTCCAACCCGTATGTGAGCAGTGGAGGCGGTCTCTTCTTCATGAACCAGAGTGAAGTGAACCTCTACGTAGACCACACCTACGTGCCACTCGCTATCCTCCGCGCCAAAGAGTCATTCCTTTCCCTTTTCGAGGGCGACGGCATCCGCGGGGTCCATGCTTTCTCCAAGTTTTCCACGCTGCTTTACGACGGCCTTCACGACGAGATCGTCCGCAAATATCCTTCCTACGGATTGCCTAAAGACTTTGTCGTTTCGTTCACCATCATTCCCCAGATTGAAGCGATCTTTCGCGAGGGGGATGTGACGGTGGATTTGCTATCGACTGCTCCAGAGCCCCAAACTCGGGCGGCCCTGGCCGATTCGCCGTTGTACAAAGAGGGAACCGACCGGGCTATTTCCAATCGGCTTCGCGATCAGACTCTCCAATCGATTCCCGAGACAAAATTCTTCATTGAGGGGCCCCACCACGGAAGACTCATTTCGAGTCTATTCATGGCATCCATGAAAAGATTCGATGAATGGCGGTTTGGACAGGCGGCCAAAGATGACGCTCGAATGTGGAATGCGGCCACCAAGATGAACGGCTTCTCCGACATTGTCAAGGTGTGTTCCTGTCAAACCTTTGCCCAGCTTCAGGCGGCCTCGCCGGAGGAGGCTAACCACCTCTACCAAATCCTTCAGAAGGACTACCTGCTCTTGGGGCTTCATGCGCCAGACGAAGTGAACACCTATCTCCCTTCAGCGAGGCTGGAAGGAACCTTTAGGATCAAGGCTTTCTTTGCATTGCCCGATGGCACCATCGGCTCTGTCGATTATCCGACCTAAGTGTTCGCGTAATATTGGGGCATGATTCCCTATTCGCTTTCTCGGCGAAATGACGGCGACTTGATTTCTTCCCTGCGAGATGATCTAACCACCGCTCAAGCAAGGCGGACGGTTCGGATGTTTTCGTCCGAACCGGTGCCGCGTGAGGCGATTGAGCTTGCGATTTCGATTGCGGGCACGGCACCCAGTGGGGCTCATCGACAGCCATGGCACTTCGTCGCGATTTCGGACCCTGAATTGAAGGCGGCGATTCGAGAGAAGGTGGAAGAGGAGGAGCGGGATTTCTATGAGCGGCGCGCGCCCCAGGAGTGGTTAGATGCGCTTGCGCCGCTGGGAACAGACTTCGTGAAGACCCATATCACAGACGCGCCGTGGCTGATCGTGGTGTTTCGGCGTGACTACGATTTGCTCCCTGACGGGGGACGACTGAAGAACTACTACATGACTGAATCGGTCGGGATTGCGGTTGGCTTTCTTATTCAGGCTTTGCATCGAGCGGGATTGGCAACGCTCACTCACACGCCGGCGCCGATGACCTTTCTGCGGGAGATTTGCGGCCGGCCCATCAATGAGAAGCCATTTGTTCTGATGCCAGTCGGATACCCGGCCGAGGGTTGTGTGGTGCCCGATCTGCAGCGCAAGGGACTGGACGAAATCTCCGAATTCCGGTAGCAAAATGGCACGTTTTGGCACGAGGCAGGTCGACACCGCTGTTTCCGATCGTATCCACTTTCTCGTTACTTTATCATTGAATGATTTATCAGATAGCGAAGAAGTGAGCGTTGGCTGTGGCGCAATAGCTGAGCACTAATAACATTGAATATTTCGGAATATTTGCCTAATATTCGTTCAAAATCGGCGGGACCTTGGTCCTAAACGGAACCTAGGATTTGGATCATCGTCTCTCTCACTAGCCATCATTCCTAATCGCATAGCATGATGATCTGTTGTTATTTTTCGGGCAAGGGTGGGGTTTTGACAGGATTGTTGCCTTTGCCTAATTTTTCATTTTGATTGGCACTTCCTCTTTTACCTATAAGATTTTTCTTACACCGGGAACACCTTTTCGCAAGCGTCGTCAATGACTTTAGAATACGTCTAACAGTGCCCTGGGACGACGGTATTCACGACATAGCATTGGGGCGGCTCTCATCGAACTTCATGCCGCCTCTTTTTTTACTTCTTGAACGCGATC
This sequence comes from Armatimonadota bacterium, assembly GCA_016125185.1. NCBI lineage: Bacteria > Bacillati > Armatimonadota > Armatimonadota bacterium. The sequence goes on from WGMG01000002.1 coordinate 195,448, forward strand.
CAGGCTCCCCAAAAGAGGCTTGAAAAGAATCGTTGAGGGCGTTCGAAGCCGGTTTGATCCAGGAGCTCTAAAATTTTGTTTTCCGACTTGGGAGGGTCGGCCCCTTCCAGTATTCGGCCCAGCTTGGCGTGAACTTCGGCCTCAGCGACGCCTTGGGACCTCCACCTCTCCGCCCAAGCGCCCAGAAAGAGAGGATGGTCGGCGTAGGCGAGACAGTTGCCCGCAAGCACGAACGGAGCTCCGGTTCGCAAACGCTTCGCGATGGAAGCAAGAAGGTCGATTTTGGCCGACTCTCCAGGAAGATGGTGAAGCACGCCAATCAATGTCGCTCCGTCAAACATGTTGTTTTCTGGCAGGTCGTGAACATACCCCTCGCAAAATTCGACGCGATCGTTCATGTCGGCTTGTCTGATTCGCGATCGGGCGATTTCCATCATTGGAGAGGAAGGGTCAACGGCGGTGAAAGTCCAACCGGCTTCTCGTTCTCCCAACAAAGTGATCTCTTTGGCCGGTCCACCCGCACCAGCGATGAGCAAGCGGCGCTGGGAACCCGCGCCGAGGGCGACTCGTAGTAGGCAAGCAGTAAGTTCGTGACACGCGTCATACCCAGCTAGGGCAATACGACTCTGTTCCTCATACTCTGCTGCCCGCGACGAATCGAATTTCTGCACCCTACCATGCTGACGCAAACCCGACCCTTTATGCCACGATGAAACCAATGCCCGACGAAACTCCTGGACTGAAGCGCCTGTGGCAATATGCCCGCCCGCACCGAAGCCGCGTGGTCGCGGCGACGATCTACACGACTTTAGGCAAGGTGATGGATGTCGTGCCGGAGATTCTTATCGGCGCAGTGATCGACGTGATCGTTCGGGGTCAAAACTCGTTCTTCGCTGTCGAATTTGGCATCACCGACCGGTGGAAACAGCTTATTCTTCTGACGATCGCGAACGGCTTGTGCTGGGTGTTCGAGTCGCTCTTTGGCTACCTCAGCGCGTTGAACTGGCGAAATCTCTCTCAGAGTATCGAGCACGACATTCGGACCGAGTTGTATTCGCACGTGCAGAAGCTGGAGGTTGCCTGGTTTGAAGACACGACGAGCGGCGGCTTGCTCAGCGTTTTGAACGACGACATCAACCAGTTGGAGCGATTTTTGGACGGCGGCGCGGCGTCGATCATCACGGTGTTTTGGAACGTGATTTTGGTGGGCGCGGTGTTCTACGCCAGTTCCCCACTCTTGACGCTTCTGGCGTTCCTGCCGATTCCGATCATTGTTTTGGGTTCGATCAAGTATCAGAAGAGCCTGAAGCCGCGGTATGCGAAGGTGCGCGAGGCGGTGGCAGAACTCAGTTCGACCATCAATACCAATTTGGGCGGAATTACGACGATCAAGGCGTTTACGGCCGAGGATCGGGAGGCGAAGCGGATCGCGAAGGTTTCGGACGACTATCGTCTGGCGAACGAAGAAGCGATCAAGTATTCGGCGGCGTTTGTGCCGCTGATTCGGATGGTGATTCTGGCGGGCTTTACGTGCACGCTCGTTTTCGGAGGATGGCTGGTGCTGAACGGCAAGATGCAGGTCGGCATTTATTCGGTGCTGGTGTTCATGACGCAGCGCCTACTGTGGCCGATGACGAGCCTGGGCGATACGTTGGATCTGTATCAGAGGGCGATGGCGTCGGTTAAGCGCATCTTCGATCTGCTGGGAGTCGAGCCGAAGATGCCGGAAGGGGTCCAAGCGCTTGAGGCTCCCGTGCGAGGCGAGATTCGGTTTGAGGGCGTTCGATTCGGTTACGAAGAAGGCACAGATATTCTGAAAGGGATCGACCTGCATGTGCCGAGTGGCGAGACTCACGCGATCGTTGGGGCGACTGGCGCGGGCAAGTCGACGGTTATTCGGTTGTTGCTCCGGTTCCACGACCCGGTTGCGGGTCGGGTTTTGATCGACGGGCAGGACCTGAAGACGCTTTCGTATACCAGCTTGCGAAGCGCCTCGGGGTACGTCAGTCAGGACGTCTTTTTGTTTCACGGCACCGTGCGAGATAACATCGCGTACGGCCGCCAAGATGCCTCGGACGAGGAGATCGAGAATGCGGCGAAGTTGGCGGAGGCGCACGAGTTTATTCTTGCTTTGCCGAACGGGTACGCAACAGTGGTTGGTGAGCGCGGACAAAAGCTCTCGGGCGGCCAGCGGCAGCGGCTTTCGCTTGCGAGGGCGATCCTGCGCGATCCGGCGATTCTGATTTTGGATGAGGCGACCTCGGCGGTGGACAACGAAACCGAAGCGGCGATTCAGCGGTCGCTCGCGCATGTGACGAAAGGTCGGACTTCGGTCGTGATCGCGCACCGGTTGTCGACGGTACGCGATGCGGATCGGATTTGGGTATTGGAAGCGGGTCAGGTTACGGAGTCGGGGACACACGACGAGCTGATCCGGAACAATGGCTTGTATGCGGCGCTGTGGCGGGTTCAGACGGGTGAGCTTGTGGCGGCGGGGGTTTAGTTTATCTGCGGCCCAGCAAAGCTTTCAGCCCCCCTCCGGTTCACTTCGTTCACCGACTCGGCAGGGCTGCGACGTGTTGGTAATTCATATGGCGGGCGAGACGCCCACCCTCCGACGTCTTCATGGTGGGCAGGATGCCCACCCTCCCAATGGCTTCGCAATGCGATATTGGTGGGCAGTTCCGACTTTCTAGCGAGGGCAAGATGCCTCCGCCCCCAAACACAAGTCCGTAAAGAGTTCACGAATGGTTGACCAATTTGGTCTCCCCTCCGTCTTCCGCTTTCAGCGGAATCCACCTCCCCGCTGGGGCGGAGCGTGGTGTATCGACTTGGCTGGAGAGTTTTCGTGGATGAACAAAGATCACCCACCCTTCTTCTGGAAGGGGAATTTGGTTTGGCCGTCGCTTTTCGAAGCGCTGGTCAAGAGGTCTCGTCTTTTGGCGACTTTGAACCTCAGAACCTCGGCTTGGAGATTCAAGAGTCGTCGAAAGCCTCGGCACTGAGGAAGCGCTTACCGGGCCTTTCCGCAACGCCCTGCCGGATGACCACTACTCGCCGAAGGTTGGACTCCCAGTTTCATGCGAAGCCACATTATTGGCAGGCGAGACGTCCACCCTGCTGGTTTAGCGAAGCAGGCTTCGCTGATTGAAAGCTCAAGCAGGCTCGAGCACTCCATATGGGCTGACCTACTTCGTCGATCTTCCGCAGGCGAGGCCGCCCGCCCCCCCCCCTCCCATTCTAGGCGGGTTCGGGGGCGACTTTGGCGGGGCGGGACATGCGGTAGCGGTCCAGGGCGACGGCGACAACGATGATGGTTCCGGTGATGATTTCCTGAATCCAGTTGTCGATGCCGAGCTGAGAACAACCCATATTGATCGTCGTCATGATCAGGGTTCCAATCGCGGCGCCGAGCATGTTTCCTTCGCCACCCAGAAGGCTTCCGCCACCGATGACAACGGCGGCGATCATCTTGAGTTCTTCACCCACGGCGATGGTGGGGTCACCGATGCCGACACGGGAAACCTGCATGAGGCCAGCGATGCCAGCAAAGAGGCCGCCGATGGTGTAGACACCAATCTTGACGCGGGAAATATTGATGCCGCAGAGGCGCGCGGTCTTTTCGTTTGAACCCACCGCAACGACGTTTCGGCCGAAGACAGTGCGGTGCAGGACCCACGTCATGACGATGAGCAGAGCAATCCAAACCCAACCACCCTTGGGGATGACCTGCCACTTCTCGGTCTTGCCGAGGGCGGCAGTGAACATGTGAATCCAGGTGTCGGGGACGCTACTGACGGTTTGCTCGTGGGAGAAGCCTTTGGCAACGCCGCGGAAAATGAGCATGGTGGCAAGCGTGACGATGAAGGGTCCGACCTTGAGTTTGGCGACCAAAAGTCCGTTGATGAATCCCGCGATGAGGCCGCATAGGATACTGACTCCAATACCGATGAACGGGTTATTCGTCGCTTTGAGAGCGATGGCCACGACGACGGTCGTGAGCGCGATGGTGGAGCCGGGGCTGAGGTCGATGCCGCCAGTCATGATGACGTAGGCCATGCCGATGGCACCGAGACCGACGATGACGGCCTGGCGCATCATGAGTTCGAAATTGCCTGGCGTCAGGAACGAATGATCGCTGTAGACGTGGAGCAGGACCCCGAAGATAATGCAGATGACCACCCAGGCCAAGAACACGCCAAGCACACCTTTGGCTTTCATGAAACTACGCACAACTCCATCAGCTTTTCTTGATTGGTCTCGCTCACCGGCACGAAGTCGGAGAGGCGACCACGGCTCATCACCGCGACCCGGTCGCAAATTCCCAATAGTTCCGGCAGGTATGAGCTTACGATCAGCACCGCTTTGCCCTCCTTCGCCAGTCCGTCGATTAGTTCGTAGATTTCGGCTTTACTGCCGATGTCGATGCCGCGGGTGGGTTCATCGAGGATGAGCACGTCGCAACCTGAGTGAAGCAGACGGGCGATGGCGACCTTCTGCTGGTTTCCGCCGGAGAGCTCGCCGATGTTTTGGGTCACCGTTCGCGTTTTGACCCGCAGCTTTTTGGCAAATTCATCGGCGACCTTGTCATTTTCTTTGGCAGAGAACGTCCAGCCCTTGCGGCCCGGAAAGGTCAGGTTTTCGGCGATCGACATGGTGAGAGCCAGCCCTTCTTCCTTTCGGTCCTCGCTGAGGAAGCCGGCCCCGGCAAGCCACGACGACTGGATCGACTTGGGGTGGTTTGAGCCGATGGTGATTTGACCGACCTTGACGGAGTCGAGGTGGAAGATGGCGCGAAGGAGTTCGGTTCGCCCAGCACCGTTTAGTCCGGCGATGCCGCAGACCTCGCCGCGATGGAGGGTGAAGCTTGCGTCGTTTGGTTTTTGGCCCGCGCCGGTGAGGTTTTCGACGGTGAGAAGCGGTTCGCCAGGGACACGTGTGGATCGGGGGAACAGTTCATTCATCTCGCGGCCAACCATGTGGCGGATGATTTCCGGCTCGGTGATGTCCTTCATGTGCGAACCGTAGACCATCGAGCCATCGCGGAGGATGGCGATGCGGTCGGCGATTTCGCGGAGTTCATCCAGGAAGTGGGAAATGTACACGATGCCCTTGCCTTGATCCTTCAGCCTCAGGACGAGGTCGAACAGCTTATGGATGTCGGCTTTGGTAAGGCTGCTGGTGGGCTCGTCGAGGAGGACGTATTCGGCGTTGATGGCCTGGGTGCGAGCGATCTCGACGACCTGCTGGAGCGAAATCGAGAGGCTTCGAATTTCGGTGCGGGGGTCGAGGTTGGGGTAGCCCAACATCTCGAGGATAGGTTTGGCTTTGGCTTCGGCGTCTTTGGGCGAAAAACCGCCGAGGCCCATTTGACCGAGGAAGATGTTCTCGGCGACGGTCATATGGGGGCAGAGCGCGAGTTCCTGGTGGACGAGCGAGACTCCGTGGGCAAGGGCATCTTGGGGGCTTCGCGGGACGTACGGCTTTTCGCTGAGCGTAAGTTCACCGGTATCTGGCCGTTCCTCGCCGGAGATGATGCGCATCATCGTGCTTTTGCCGCTTCCGTTTTCGCCAGCGAGGGCGAGCACTTCGCCGGGACGCACCTGGAGGGAAACGTTGATGAGCGCCCGGGTCTGGCCATAGCTCTTATGAATTCCTTTGGCTTCCAGCATCGCAAACGTTTCCGGCTATATGTTGTACCTGTTTGAGGCGCGGCTGAATGTGCCGTGAATACTTGATTCACGGTTGGCGATAAGGATAGTTAGGGAGGGGTGTCAGGCTCTCTGGTCTTGAGTCTTGGTCAATATGTGGAGTGGCAGTCCCGATTCGATTCGCTCATTCACCTCGTGAGGCTCGGCGGGAACCTCGTGATGCCCACCTTCCCGGTCGATCTCCATGTTCTGGCAAGGAAGAATCGGATTTCTACTCCGAGACTCTGCGGCTTACCACAGGACGGGCGTCTTTGCCCCCAAGGGGCAATTCACTTTTGGTGGGCAAGATGCCCACCCTCCCAGTAGCATCGCTGTTCCCTTTCAAATTGTGGCGGTCGAAATATAGAGTTAATGTGCGCGCAGTTTTGGCTCTCTTGAACCCTCAGAACCTCCGCATTCAAGTTCAAAAAGTGAGACTCCGACCTCGTTCTAAGGAACGAGGCGGACAAGGGTGCCGTTGTTGAGGTTCACGACCATGATTTCGCCGTTACGATCGGGGTTGAAAGAGACTGGGCCGGAAATATCCGTTCCGTTGAGGGATGAATTGATGTCGCTGGTGTGATCCATGGATGCCCCGAGCGAAGTCGAGACGGCTTCACCACCAGAACGAGCGAACGGGATCGAGACGATCTTCGAGGTGATGTAGTCACCGAAGAAGTACCGACCTTGAAGGCTGGCATCGAGGGCGGTGCCATGGTAAACGAATCCGCCGATGATCGATTCACCGAAGCCATGGCCGTACTCGAAGAACGGGTCGCTAAACGGAGTTGAGAACGCAGGGCCAGGGTTTCCGGTGCCGTGGAGACCTTCGCGGAGGCTCCAACCAAAGTTGCGTCCTCCACCCGAGATTGGCACATAATCGACCTCTTCGTAAGCGTCCTGACCGACATCGGCGATGAGGAATCCGTTGGAAGTGGAATCGAAAGTCCATCGGAACGGATTTCGGAGCCCGAACGCCCAGATTTCGGGGTTGACACCGGCCGTATTGAACCAAGGATTGTCGGTCGGGACGTGGTAGTTCTGTTCGGGGTCGCCAGCAAAATCGTCGGACGTTACGTCGATGCGGAGGATTTTGCCTAGGAAGGATGTGGGAGTTTGGGCGTAATTGTTGGGGTCGTTGCCACTGCCACCGTCGCCAGTCATTAGATAGAGCATTCCGTCGGAGCCGAAGTTGATGGAGCCGCCTTTGTGGTTGGCGGTGACCGGTTGCTGGAAGGAGAAGATCGGGAAGGGATTGCTCATGGTGAGCCCATCGCCGCTCATGGTGTAGCGGACGATCCGGGTTTCAATAGGCGAACCGGCATTGTAGTGCAGATAGACGTAGTGGTTTGAGGAGAAATTGGGGTCGAAGGCCATGCCGAGAAGACCACATTCGCCGTCGGTAACGACGGTCCCGCTGATATCGAGGACATCGGCGGATTGAAGGACGTCGTTGGTGAGGAGGCGTACGTGGCCAGGGCGCTCGATAACGTAGGCGAGAGTGGGGCTAGCGGGGTTGACCAGGTACAGCATCGGCTGGTTGAAGCCAGAGGCGACGAGTTGACCGTGGATGGCGGGGACGGGGGCGCTGGTGGACGATCCTCCGCAGGCGAGAAGCACGGCGAAAAAGAGAGCGGCGAATACCCAACGAACCCTTGCGAGCATTCGGCAATTATACTGGGGGACCTCGGTATTCCTTGCGATTTGCGCCTGATTCGTGAGCGGGACGCTCGCGGTCTCCTAGTCTTTGCGATGGCTAGAAGCCTCTGCCCGAAACATGCTCCGACTCGTAACCTCGGCCGAGCCTGCCACGGCTGGTTCTGTTGGCCCCGGTAGCAATACTGATGACTAATGTATACAATTAGGTCAAGATTCTAATCTTTAATATCGACTAAAAAGTCAAGATAACTCTTATAAAATCACTGCTTGCATGTATTGCTGTGCTTTGATACCATTAGGTATGGTGGGTTTGCCATCGAGTATAGGGTTGGGGTAATCGCGCGTGGCCCAAGTCATGGCAAAGTACTGATAAGGCAGATATCGAATGAGAAAAAGACTTTTTGGCTTTGCGCTTGCAACCATGCTTGGCGTTGGGCTGTCGGCTATGGCGTCCGCCCAGAGTTGGACGCGAGTAGGATCGAACGGCCCCCCTAACGCCGGTTGTCCGCTCCTCCTGACCGACGGACGCGTCATGGTCCACAGCATTAGCTCCAACCAATGGTGGACCCTGACTCCGGACAGCACCGGCAGCTATATCAATGGCACCTGGAAGCAAATCGCCAGCATGCCGTCGAACTACGCTCCGCTCTACTTCGCGTCGGCAGTTCTGAAGGACGGCCGGGTGGTGGTTATCGGTGGCGAATACAACTTTGGCGCCAGCGCCTGGACGAACTTAGGCGCTTGGTACGACCCGGCTAAAGACAAGTGGACGGCGCTTTCGGCTCCGTCGGGCTGGAACAACATCGGCGACGTGCAATGCGCGGTCATGCCGGACGGCCGATTCTTCTTGGCTTCGCTCGACACCCGAATGGCTTCGCTGGATCCCTCGACTATGTCTTGGACAACTCTTCCGACGACCGGCAAACTGGGCGTTTTCAATGAAGAGGGATGGACGCTGATGCCCAATGGCACGCTTCTGTCGGTCGACTGTGTGGCCGCACCAGAAACGCAACAATACATTCCGAGCCAAGGCAAGTGGGTCAGCGCGGGTCAGACCCCGCAGACTTTGGTGGACGCTGGTTCCGAAGAAATGGGTCCGCAGATCCTGATGCCGAACGGCAAAGTCATCGCCCTCGGTGCAACCGGACACAACGCGGTTTACACTCCAGGAACGAACATTGGCGACCTCGGTACGTGGACTTCCGCTCCTGACCTTCCGGTTCTGGGTGGCGGTCAGCTCGGCCTCGCCGACGCTCCGGCCTGTTTGCTCCCGAACGGTCACGTGATCTTTGGTGCCAGCCCGGGCGTTTTCGCCAGCAGCACCTTCTTCTTCGACTACGACGGAACGAGCTTTACGCAGATTGCGGCGACGCCGAATTCGCAGTTCAACTCCTGCTACCAGGGCAACATGTTGATGCTGCCGAGCGGCCAGGTGATGTACACGGACTTCAGTTCGGATGTGGAAATCTTCACGCCGACGGGCACGGCCCAAACGGCTTGGAAGCCGGTCATCACGTCTTACCCGACCGTTTTGACGATCGGCAAAACGCTGACCCTGAAAGGCAAACAGCTTAACGGCCTCAGCCAGTGCAGCAACTACGGCGACGACAGCTCGAACGCTACCAACTATCCGCTTGTGCGATTGACGTACAAGAGCAACGGAAAGGTGGTGTACCTGAAGACGCACGACCACAGCACGATGGCGGTCGCCACGGGCAGCACGGTCGTTTCGACTCAGTTCGACGTGCCGCTTACGGCGACGTTGGGTAACGCGACGCTTGAGGTCGTGACGAACGGTATCGCTTCGGACAAGGTCGATATCACGGTTTCGAAGGATGCGATTAAGCCGGAAGCCGTCGGTATGTACGAAGGCGCGGCCAGCTCCGGTACGGTCACCAGCGTCATCAACTCGGATGACTCGTACTTTGTGGTGGCTTCGACATCTCTGCGAGGTCTTGGTCAGGTCGCTTCGGCTTGGTCTCAGTTCCCGGTCACAGGCACACCGTCCGCGTTGACGTTCGACTTCGAGACGAGCGTAACGACCCCGGTACAGCTCATCTACTTCGTGTACAACTGGAGCACCGGTACTTATGATTCGTTCGGTAATGCGCCGCAGACCGCGACGGATTCGACGACCGAGTTCACGATCCAGAACACGAACGGGAACTACGTGAGCAGCCAAGGCAAGGTGAAGATCCTGCTTCGTGCGATCAGCCCAACTCGATCGAACCGTATCGCTCCCGTCATCAAGCTGCGAGTCGACAAGGTTTCGCTGGTTTCCAGCTAGACCTCATCCATAAAAAAGCCCCGGAGAATTTCTCCGGGGCTTTTTTTGTTCGGCGACTAGGATTGGGGATTCTGAACGATGCGGAGAATTTCGCCTCGATAGAGTTGGACGAGAATAGGTTCGCCGTTTGCATCGGGCGCTACACAGACCGGGGCGTTGATGACGCTTCCCTGCCCAGACAGGCTCGCATTGATCGTGGATGTGTGGTTGTAGACATCGCTTTCCAGCATCGCGGGCGGCTGGTCGCCGGAGACATTGAATGCGATTGAGTCGATGGTCGGAGCGAAGGCGTCGGCGAAGATGTATCGGCCTCGGAATTGCGGGTCGAGCCCCTTGCCTCGATAAATGAAGCCTCCTACGGTTGCGCGATAAGACGGGTGCGAAAGGGCGACCACGGGAGGCGTGAAGTCCTGCGAGAACGCTGGCTGGTCCTGGAAGAAACTCTCATTACCTTCCATCCAGCGCCATCCGAAGTTCAGACCACCTTTGCCAGCCGGAATATAGTCAATCTCTTCCCACTTGTCTTGCCCAACATCGACGAGGAGCAATGCTCCAGAGTTTGGGTCCACCGACCAACGGTAGGGATTGCGGAAGCCAACGGCCCAGATTTCGGGGAGGATGGTGCTGGAGTTGGCGAATGGATTGTCGGAAGGGATCGCGTAGTTCTTTTCCGGGTCCGAGGGGAAGCCGTCGTGAGCGACGTCGATCCGAAGGACTTTTCCGAGGAGGCTCGTACCACTCTGGCCATTATTGGCGTCATCCTCGGGGGTAGAGCCATCGCCGAGAGCCATGTAGAGCATGCCGTCTTTGCCGAAGTTGATTGAGCCGCCTTTGTGGCTGGCGGTCGGCTGGTCGATGCCGATGATCTCGTAGGGATCGGTGAGGACCGTGCCGTCGGCGCTCATTGTGTAGCGGTAGACCCGGGTTTGCTCGGGCGTCGTATTGACGTCGTAGTGTAGGTAAACGTAGTTGTTCGACGAGAAATTGGGGTCAAAGGCCATGCCAAGCAGTCCGCTTTCGTTTGCGGTGATGATGTCGGCGGATACGTCCAGAACGGGACTTGACTGAAGGACATCATTCACCAAAAGCTTTACCTTTCCGCCTTTTTCGAGTACATAGGCGCGAGACGGATGGACCGGATCGGCAATATAGTACAGAGGCTGGGTTAGCCCAGTGGCAATCACCTTGGCTTCGAGGTTTGCTTTCGCCGGATCAAATTCGGCAGTCGTCGAGGAGCCGCCACATGCCAAGCAAACGCCGATAAGTGCGGCCAAAGCTAGGTTTCTTGTAAGGGTAGACACCCGGATATTGTACTAGGGTCGGCTTTCCCTGTCAGCCTAATCGCCGCCCTTTCGTTTTCGGCTGCGGTTTTCCCAAGAGTAGGTGCCCGATATCTTGGCATCGACACCGCTCTCAAGCCAATGGTAGAGGTAGCGAGCCGGGTTTTTGTGGCTCAGAGGAATGCGAACGCAGCCGTGCGAGGCAGGATAAGGAGGTACCGACGAGTAGCCGTGGAAGAAGACGTCGCCGTTGACCTGAATGGCGTAGGGCATGGGGGCGTTTTCGTACTTGTGCGAGTAGTGCATCCGCTCTTTGGGTCCGGTCACGAATTCGCCGTTCGGCGTATGATGCCCCGGACGGCCGGTGCTGACGTTGGTGCGGATGACGACAATATCGCCTTGATAGCCAACCAACTCCTGCTCGCCTTGGTCGACTTCGACGCGCTTTTTGCCGACCACCACTTTGAATTCGGATTCGTCGGTCACGACGGTGAGTTCATGGGTTTCAGGGTTGGGGTAGAGGGTTCCGCCGAGTTTGGCGAGGTCGCGGACGGCGAGCAGAGTTTGACCGTTGTAGGTGCGGCGAAACTGGGTGAGCAATTGATCGCCGATGGTCAGCGTTTTGCCATCATCCGAGACGGCGATGTTGAGTCCGAGGTAGTCGGCAGCCTTGCGGGCTATTACGTATGTCGTGCCGGATTCATCGGCAAAGGTGATCGCCGTGAGAGGGTCGAGCAACTTTCGAGTTGGAGCGGGCGGTGTGGCAGGGACAGTAGTGGCGGGAATGCCTTGTTGGGCAGGGGCGCCGGATTGGAATTTGATATCGCCACCCGCGTAGGCGAGGGTAAAAGCGCCGGTACCAACGAACATGGTGAACCCGACGCACCACGGAATGCTCCGACACCAAGCGGAGTTCGAACTCGATAGAGCTACATCACCCATAAACCCATCCGAACGGAGCAGAAATCTCCAACGGGAAAGCATGAATTTATCGCATCTGAGAAGCGAAGTCAAGCACCAATGTCCCAATTTGAATTGAGAAAGTTACAAATTGTGGTCAGTAAATCCGACGCCCTCCACTCTCTGCGGAGGGCGTCGGTTGGTTTGCGGTTAGGCGACCTTATCGATGGAGATATTGAGCGAGCCCAAGAACTTGCTCGTAATTTGCTCCAAGTTCTTTGCGGACTGGTTCAGCAACTTGACGACGAGGTCCATTTCTCTCAGGCTTTCGTTCTGCGATTTGAGCGCGCTCGAAATTTGGTCGACGTGGCTCGCGACCTCCTGGGAGGTGGCGGTCAGTTCTTCGGCAGCGGAAGCAGACTCTTCGCTACTGGATTCGACGGTTGAAACGCTTTCCGACAGTGTGCCGGTCACTTCGACGAGTCGGCTGACTGCGGCATCGTTTGCCTTGGCCGTATCGCCAACAATTTTGAACGACTCGAGAATCTTGCTGAGAGACCCTTCGGCACCTTCGCCAGCGGACGTGGCAACGGCGACCTCTTCTTTGCTGCGGTGCATTGCGGCCATGATTTCGGCGACGTCGGTTTGGATGAGAGTGATCAAATCCGAAATGCTCTGCGTGGAGCCCGCGGCTTTTTCGGCGAGGTTACGAACCTCGCTGGCGACGACGGCAAATCCGGCACCGTGCTCACCGGCTCGGGCGACCTCGATGGCCGCGTTGAGGGCGAGAAGGTTAGTTTGGGCGGCAATGTCGGTGATGGCCGACACAATGCTGCCAATTTCGTCGCTTCGGACGCCAAGGTCTTCGACCTTTTGGCTCGAATCTTCGACTTGGTCTCGGACCCGCTTCATGCTCGAGATGGCACGAAGGACGGACTCTTTGCCCTCGCTTACAACACCTACAGCCTGCCCAACGGCGGTTGACTGTTGGCCGGCGCTGTCTTGGACGACTTCGATCGCTCCGGAGAACTGAACCATTGAGCCCGACGCTTCCGTTGCGGCTTTGGCGAGCCTTTGGCTGCCTTCGGCCACGCAGGTTGAGGCGTTCGACGACTGTTTGGCGGCTTCGGCGACCATCGAACTCGTATCACTAATGTCTTGAATCGATTCGACGGAAGCTTGGATAGCGGCCACGAGGGCATTGGTACTTTTGTGGACCGATTCGGCTTCGGTGATCATCGATGCAATGATCGACTTGAGGTTCTCGGCCATGTCGTTGAAGGCGTGGCCAAGCTTGTCCTCGCCGCAGCGGACGATAAATCGGGCACCGAGATCACCACCGGAAAGTCGCTCAGCAGCCTGAGCAAGTTCGCGCTGGTAGTCGACGATCTCTTGGATGGCGGCGGCGACTTCACACTCGTTCGGGTCTCCGGCATGGAGCGAAGCGGCCTCAATGTCTCCCTTGGCGAAGGCGGGAACGGCATCCCAAAGCTTCTTGATTGATTTCGCGTGCTTTTCGGCTGAGCGTCGGACATAGAAAAGGAACGCAATAACCATCGCCGAGATGATCATGCCAAAGATGAAGAGTTGGCGAGCCGCACGGACTGCATGCCCCGACCAGAATGCGCTGTTCGACTTTCCGGCCCAAAGGAGCCACTTGCCGTTTACATCCTTCATGTCGAAGTCGATGGTTTGGCTGAAGAGGAGCTTCGAGTCGGCGCGTCCTGCTTTTGCGCTAGCGTTGTCGGTCGCGATCCCCTTGCCGTTTCCAGCCGTGTAATAGTTTTCGGCGGTGTTGACAATGCCATAGTCACCTGAACCGAGAGAGTCCTCGATCGCGTGAGTGAGCATGACTCCGCTGATACACCCCTTAAGCTTGCCGTCCGGTCCGAAAAACGGAACGGAGTAAACGATGCCCGAGCGATCCTTATCGTTTGGATGTTTGACGTCATATCGCGAGTTGTCGCACGTGATGACTTCGGGGCCACAGATGGCGGGAAAGTTCAGGTCCTTGATGTACGTCTGGTTAGGATAATGCTGTTTGAGGTACGCCAACTGCTTCTTCATCAGTCGGTACTCGTAGATTTCGATCTCCTCTACCTTCTCGCCTTCGGGTACGGCTTCTCCCTCTTCCGTATTCTTGGTTTGACCAAGGATCAGTTCGTCAAATGTCGTGATCGGAATCTGCCCCTGCTTGGTTACGGGGTCGATCTTGTCGGGGTCGAGATCGAGGGGAACGATATAGACTTCAGAGAGAGCGACGTTGCTGGCAAGGTTGTTGTAGATTTCCTGGACCGCGCCCTTTGCGTCCGTGTTGAAATTCTTGGCGTAGCGGTCGATGTCGCGAACCCCGGGAAGGCGGGCGATAGTTCGTAGACCCTGATAGAACTGGGCGAAATCGCCTTCGAGTTTGTCGGCCTTGACGCGGGCCGCGTGCGCTTGGTCGTCCACATACTCGCGTTTAGCGATCTCGATGTCGTCGTTGTACTTGGCTAGCAGTCCGAAAAAGACAAGTGGAACGGCGGCGATTAATGCGATCAGAGTGAGCTTTGATCTCATAAAACACCCCACAAAAGTACGAGGTTCATTACTAAAACTATTGGAGAATCGTTGCGTGATCCTTACCGGAGGCCCTGATAAATCGCCAAACTTTCGCGTTCAATAGCTCCCAAACAGAATCCAAACAACTCTTCCCTAGACTTAGCCGAAAGTGAGGATGGGATGAAGAAATCACACGCAACACTCGCCATTTCGTCGTTAGCCGCCATCGCCGCGTTTGCCGTGGCCGGACAGGTACGCGGATCGCAGGAAAGCGCCCACGGCGCATCGCCCGACTGGACGATTTCGATCAGCGGTGGACACGAAACCGAAGGGGTCGATCGAGGGCGACCAGTGAATTTGGTGGCCGGTGGTCTGGGCGTCAAGCCAGAGGTGTTTCGGGAAGCATTCAGCCATGTTCGCCCAGCCCCGGCGGGGCAGCGCCCCGACGAGCAGCGCGTCCACATGAACAAGCAGGCCTTGCTCTCTGCGCTACAGCCGTACGGCATCACGAACGAGCAGTTGGATACGGTTTCCAATTACTACCGTTACCGCCGTGAGCAAGGCGAAATGTGGCCGACGGCAGAAGCTACCGCCGTGGCCATCCTGCAGAAAGGGGCTTTGACGTCGATCAAGATCGACAAAGGCGGGTCCGGCTACAATTCGGTTCCGACGGTGACCATTGCTGGCCATCCGGAGATCAAATTGAAAGCGGTCCTTTCGTACGGAAAGGACCTAAAGAATAACGGTTCCATCTCGGAAATTCAGATCGTCAAGAACCTCTGATTTCGCCTCCCCACTTTCCGGTTTGCGTCGGAAAGTGGGGTTTTGTTTTATGTTCTTGAACATATTTCGCAGACAATCAAATGCAATCACTAGCGAAGTCGGCACTCATGCACTATGCTAAGAGGACGTGTCGCCGAAGACCATCGCCGGACTCACCTTAACCTTCGCTGCAATGGCGGGGGCCTTGTACATTGGCGAAACGTCGGTTTCGCGCAGTGCCCGGCAGGACCGTGTCACGGTTGTGTACTGGGAGAAGTGGACCGGCGCAGAGGGCGAAGAGATGCGCAAGGTGGTCGATGCCTTTAACCGGTCGCAGGATCGCATCTTTGTGCAGTACCTCAGCATTTCGGGTGTGGACCAGAAGACGATGCTGGCTACCGCCGGTGGCAACCCTCCAGACGTGGCGGGTATTTGGCTCGACCAGATTTATCAATTTTCGGACGCCGGAGCCTTGACCGACTTGACCCAAATGGCGAAAGAAAGCGGTTTGGGACCGGACTACTACATCAAGGGCTATTGGGACCCACTCAATTATCGCGGCGGGCTTTGGGCGTTGCCAAGCACTCCCGCGTCGATCGCTCTGCACGTACGCACCGACCTAGTGCCAGCGAAGTATGCCTCGCCTGAGACTTTTCCCAAGACCATCGAGGGATTGGACGAAATGAACAAGGAGGTCTCGAAAATCAGTAAGGACGGCACAATCGAATTGGCGGGCTTTCTACCGAGCAATCCCGGCTGGTGGAACTGGGCCTGGGGACCATATTTCGGCGGACAGTTGATCGATGGCGATAAGATTACGGTGAACTCGCCGGAGAATATTCGAGCGTTTGAATGGGTGGCGAAGTACGCAAAAATGTTTGGCCCGAAAGAGATGCAGAGCTTCCAGAGCGGTTTTGGAAACTTCTCGTCACCGCAGGACCCCTTTATGTCGGGCAAAGTTGCAACCGAGTTGAATGGCGTTTGGAAGGGTGGTTACATCAATGTGTACAAGCCGGACACAAAGTGGTTTGCGGTTCCCTTTCCGTATCCATCGGATCGGCCCGATTTAGCGGGCCACTCCAACCTCTCGCAGGACGTGCTGACAATTCCGCGCGGGGCGAAGCACCCCAAGGAAGCATTCGAGTTTATGCGGTTCGTGCAGCGGCAGGACATCATGGAGGGGCTGTGCAACGGCCACGGCAAGAACTCGCCGCTGGCGCAGGTGAGCGAGCACTTTTTCCAAAACCACAAGAACAAATACATTCGACTTTTCGACGCGCTCGCTCGCTCGCCGAAGTCGTTTAGCCCACCGAAGATCGGCATCAACCAGCAGATTTCCAACGAAATGACAGTGGCATTCCAGGAAGTCAATAACGGCGATAAGACACCAAAGCAGGCTCTGGATGATGCGGAGACGCGTTTGAATGCGCTTTGGAAGACCTACCAAGAGCAGGTGCTGAACAAATGAACCGTCGGCGCGAGGCGCGGGTCGGCATCCTCTTCGCCCTACCGTGGATCCTCGGGTTTGGGATCTTCCTGCTCTATCCGATTCTGGCTTCGCTGTACTACTCGTTCACCAACTACTCGATTTTGCGGGCTCCGAAATGGATTGGTGTCTCGAATTATCAGGAGTTAGTCGGGGACAAGGTCTTCATTCAAAGCATGGGGAACACGCTGTACTACCTAATCGGGGCGGTGCCGCTGGGCTCGGTAGGGGCGATTGGCCTCGCCATGCTTTTGAACACGAAGGTAAAGGGCATCGCTTTCTACCGCACACTGTTCTATTTGCCTTCGCTGGTGCCGATGGTGGCGCTCGGGACGCTGTTCATGTGGGTGTTCAACGGCGACTACGGTTTGCTGAACAGCGTTTTGCGCGAGATGCACATCAGTCCGCCGAACTGGATGGGCGATCCTTCGTGGGCGAAGTGGACGCTGATCATGATTTCGACCTGGGGGTGCGGTCAGGCAATGGTGATTTACCTAGCGGCGCTTCAGGACGTGCCGGTTTCATTGTATGAAGCCGCGGAATTGGACGGCGCGCGGCTTTGGCAAAAGACGCGGAACGTGACTCTGCCGATGATTTCGCCGGTCATTTTGTTCAATGTTCTGATGGGAATGATTGGGGCTTTGCAGGTTTTTGCGGTGCCGTACGTGATGTTCCCCGGCGGAGCTCCGGCGCGCTCGACCTACTTCTTCACCAGCTATCTTTACGACAACGCCTTTCAGTATCAGCGTATGGGCTACGCCAGCGCCATCGGCTGGGTGATGTTCGTCATTACCTTGACTTTGACCCTGATCTCGCTGAAGGTTTCCGACCGCCACGTGCATTATGAGAGGAGCTAACCGATGACGAATACGCAACGCCGCACCTTGCAGACGATCCTAACGCACTTCGTTTTGATCGTGTTGGGGCTGATCTTCGCCGCGCCGTTCCTGTGGGTGATCTCGACGGCGGTCAAGCCGATCGGGGAGACAATGACGAGCCCGCCGAAGTGGATTCCGTCGGAGATCAAGCTGTCGAACTTTCCGGATGCGATCACTTACAACAGCAAGGAGCTGGGCTATATTCCGCTTTTGGTGTATGCACGAAATACAATCGTGGTCACGATTCTGTGCGTGTGCGGGGCGGTGGCATCGAACGCGATCGTGGCGTACTCGTTTGCGCGGCTGAAGTGGCGAGGGCGGGACACGTTCTTTGCGATCACGCTGGCGACGATGATGATTCCTTTTCCGGTTTTGATGGTGCCGACGTTTTCGCTCTTCAAGGCCTTGGGCTGGGTAGGAACCTTCCGCCCGTTGTGGGTTCCGGCGTTCTTCGGAGGGGCTTTCAACATTTTCCTATTGCGGCAATTCTTTAAGACGATTCCGTCGGAGTTGAGCGAGGCAGCGAAGATCGACGGGGCGAGCGAAATACGGACGTTTACGAGCGTGGTCGTGCCTTTGGCGCGGCCCGCCCTGACGGTCGTGGCGATCTTCACGTTCATGGGGACATGGAACGATTTTCTTGGTCCGCTTATCTATCTGGTGGACCAGAAGACGTTTACGCTGTCGCTTGGTTTGCAGGCGTATCAGACTCAGCACGGCGGGACGCCGTGGAACCTGCTGATGGCGGCGACGTTGTTGGTGATTCTGCCGTTGGTGATCGTGTTCTTCTTTGCGCAGAAAGTGTTTATTCAGGGGATTGCGACGAGCGGGATTAAGTAGGGGGAGCCGCTTTTCTGTTCCCCACTCCGGTTCGCTTTGCTCACCGTCCCCCTCATTGGAGGTAGCGTGGCTAATAGGCTCTTTCGCTAGTCTTGCGGAACGCGAATCAGCCTCGCCGGTTGCAGAGAGCAAGTCGGAATCACCCGCTTTGGCACAGCCGAGGGGTCCCGCATTCTGCGGGATTCAGTTTGCACATCTTCGACAGTCATTTTGGGGTCGCTTCGCTCCTCGGATTTTTATTGATTGACAAGCTTTCCAGGGTCTTCGCTTCGCTTCGACACCCTGGCTACCAGCTTCGACCCTCACGGGTCGTGTGTTCGCACGGAGAATATCCAGGGCTCAGTTTTGGCTACATCAGTTGGATGGAGCCGGATTCGCTTTGGGTTGCGCAGAGGTCGGGGAGGGTGTGCCACGAGTGGCGGATGTTGCGCATGAGGAGGGCACAATCGAGTTCGATGGAGCCAGGGGGAAACCGGACCGGGTCGTCGAAGTAGGTCGAATGTGCGTGTTCGATGCGAAGCGGCTCGACCACCCATTCGTGAGATTCGAGTTCGATGCCCTGGAAGCGTTGGTCGTCATTAGTGGCCGAGTAGCCAACCGCCCCCTGAAGGAAGAATTCTGACGCCGACTGGAGGTCGGGAAAGACGCTGGTCGAGCAAAAGTCAGTGTCGTAAGCAACAGTGAGGTCGATTTCGTGTTCGTCGTCTTGGCTTTCCACTTGGATGCGAATTGCGGTGTCGGATTCTTCGACATCGAAGCGACTTCGGTGGAAGAGGCCGGGAAAAACACGCCCACCAAGGGCTCGGTTCAGGGCCGAGTTGCTTTCGCGGCGAGGGATGTAGACGCCGGTCTTTGGCTCGCCGTCATGCTCCCATTCGACCGCGTACCGGAAGGCGGCGTTCTCGGATGTCGCGCCCAGCCAAAACGGCAAGAAGTTTGGTCTGAGCCCCTCGAAACGGATGAGGCAGACACCTCCGATGGCGTACCGGTGATAGAGGAGGGGGCGAAATCCTTTGGGCAATATCTCCTGGGCCACGATCGGATCGATCCTGTAATTGAGCAGGATTCTCCGCGCGATGGTTCCGGTTATTGTGTCCAGCAGGGCCATTCTCATCTATAGCTACGGTATTCCGGGCTGCCAAGTCGCGCGGAGTTGGCAAGTGTACGGGGATTGGGTTAGCTAACAGCCGCAAGCCACCAGCTTCTAGCTTCTAGCTTCTAGCTTCTAGCTTCTAAAGGATGCTTGTTAGCTGGGTTCAGTGCTTGCGGGAACCGAGGAGCATAATGATTCCGGCTATCATCGTTCCCACGCCAAAGTAGAGCGAGCCGGTCCCGCCGGAATTACGGGTTAGCGCGAGGACGATACCCTCAAAAATGAACGCAACGGCCATGAAGCGTGCGCTGGCGCGCCAGTCCCAATCCGAGTGGGAAAGGAAGGTCCAGGAGAGGAAGAAGAGGCTGACGACGGCCACCGCCATCGCGCCGAAGAGCGGCGTCTGGCCGGGGCCGAGATGGAGTCCGAGTGCGATCAGGAGGTAGGCCACGAACCCAACGATAGGCGTGGAAAGGAGAATCCAGACCGCGAAGACCTCTCTTCTTAACATTCGCTTTCTTTTGACTCGCTCCCTTTCGGATGGTTCCGTATGGATGGGGGAATTCATTCGGGCACCGACAATCTCCTACCTTCCATTGACGGCGATTCTGGTTCGATCTTTACGGCTAGGTCCAATTTCGTGGACTAAAGTATCCCGCTTTCGGCTCAGAGTGGTAAAACCAGAGAGTGCAACGTAGCTTACTTCTTATAGCGGTCCTCGCACTGTCGCTCATCGGCTGTAACAACGGCGGGTCGACGGACTCGACTTCGTCATCTTCGACAGCGACTTCTTCCAACGGTTCGACCGACTCCGGCAAGAAGTACAAGATCGCGTTTATTCCCAAGGGATCGACCCACGAGTTCTGGAAGACGATGCAGGCGGGCGCCGAAGAAGCGGCCGCGGCTAACAACGTCGAACTGCTGTGGAAGGCTCCTCTGAAGGAAGACGATAAGGCCGAGCAGGTGAAAGTCGTCGAGAACTTCACGGCGGAAAAGGTGGACGGAATGATCCTCGCACCACTGGACGACGAGGCGCTTCGAAGTCCGACGCAGGACGCGATCGACGCGGGCATCCCAGTCATCATCGTGGATAGCGGCCTGAAGGACGTGAAGACGGAGAGCTTCATCGCCACCGACAACGAGAAGGCTGGCTACATGGGCGGCCAACAGCTCGCCAAGGAACTGGGCGGTAAGGGCGACGTCATTATGCTTCGTTACGCGGTTGGCTCGGCCAGCACGATGGCCCGCGAAAAGGGCTTTTTGGACGCGGCGAAAGCTGGCGGTCTGAACGTCGTCAGCGAGAACCAGTACGGCGGCGCGACGCGAGAGTCGGCGCAGTCGGCTAGCGAGAACCTGCTTGCTCAGTTTAAGAAGGGCGACGGCCTGAATATTCAAGGCATCTTCTGCCCGAACGAATCGACCACCTTTGGCATGCTCCGCGCGCTTCAGAACGCCAAGCTTGCCGGTAAGGTGAAGTTCGTCGGCTTCGACTCGTCGAAGGAACTGCTGGACGCGATTCGGGTCGGACAGCTCGACGGTTTGGTTCTGCAGAACCCGGCGCTGATGGGCAAGTTGGCCATCGAGAACATGGTTAAGAAGCTCAAGGGTGGAACCCCTGAAGCTCGCATCGACACGGGCGCAACGATGGTCGACAAGACGAACATCGACAGCGACGACGTCAAAAAGATTCTGCCGAAGAGCCAGTAGACTGCGCTTTTTCTTTCTGCCCTCCAGCTTATTTGCTGGGGGGCTTTTTGTTTTGCTGTGTTACAATCGGCAGGAAGGGAGCCGGTGGAAAGTCTACAAGTCGTTAACGAAGCAGGTCAGACGGTCGGAACGATCGGCAAAACTGCTGCCCACCAATCCGGCGGAATCCTTCATCGTGCGGTGTCGGTTTTCGTGTTTGACGAGGCGGACAAGTTACTCCTGCAACGCCGAGCGGCCACCAAATACCACTTCGCCGAAATGTGGGCTAATAGTTGCTGTTCCCACCCGCTCGTCAACGAAACCCCGATGGCGGCGGCCAGGCGGGCGACCCGAAACGAGCTACGGATCGAACCATCGCTATCGGAAATCGGGACTGTGATCTATTCTGCTCACGACCCGATGTCTGACCTAACGGAGCAAGAGTACGACCATATCTTCGCCGGACAATGGAGCGGGCGGGTTAAGCCGAATCCATTGGAGGTCAATGGGATTCGCTGGGTCACAGCGAGCGACCTACGGGACGATTTGGAAAAGCATCCGGGACGGTTTGCTCCGTGGCTGTCCATCATTCTGCACGACGTGCTGGTCAAGGGCGGTGACAACCCTTTAGTCCGCTTTTGGGCTTAGGGATGGAAGTCTGGCTTGATCGGCGACGAGGCGTTGGCGTGGATGTTGTAGCCGCTCTCCTCGGCGTCGGTTAGCAGAAGCTGTCCGGCCTTGTCGGCGTCCTTTTGGTCAACAATGATGTCAACGTAGGAGCCTTCCTTCTTGGTCGTGGCTTTGATGCCTCGGGTTTCCAGGTAGTGGAGGGCCTTATCGAGGTCCTTTTCCTCCAAGGTCGCGATGACCTCGGTTTCGCCTCGGGGCTGCACCTTGGTCTCCAGCTTGCCCGCCTTCATCAGACCGGGCAGACTCTTGGCGGCTTCGGCCGTTTTCGAAGGAGGCAAGGGTTTGGTTGATTCGGGCACTCGAGTATCGCCGACCTTCGGCTCGGGCGGGGTGGGTTTTCCGCAACCGACGAGGAGGCTTGTGAGGAGAGCGATGGTTAGGAGGGGGCGCATGGGGATTTTAGGCTTCAGGATTTAGGGTTCAGGTGGGTTGGGTCGTCAATCCCTCGGTTCGTTCGTACCTAGCTCGGCGGAGACTTGTGGTTTGAGGAATTCTATTTGAGTCTTGGCTTCTATCCGCCTATTCATTCGTGCCTCTCTCACTCTCCACAACATTTCTGCCTTTGTAGCAGAAATGTTGTGGACCCTCCTTCGCCAAGGGATAGCTTGATTAGGCTTGAGGCTTCGGCAAGTCGGCTTCCCTTCGTATTAAAGGGAAGCCGATTGGTTGATCCTACTCGTTCTTTGCGCCGGCGTTGATCCACGCGGCGATGGTGGCGAGTTGGTCCTTGGTCAGCGGGTCGCCGCCTCGGGGCATCTTGGGTCGGGCACCCGAGACCGAGCGGTAGAGCGAGCTTCCCTCGGCGTTGCCAGGGGTGACCTTCTTCATGATGCTGTCGTACGACTCGACCGAAAGACCGGCCTTTGCACCCCGGTCGCTGTGGCAAGAAACGCAGGCATCGACAAGAATTTTCTTAACGTCGGCGAAGCTGGCGCTACCGGCGGCAGGAGCCGCTTCTTTCTTTGCACCCTCGGGTGCGGTGAAGGCGAAGTCCTTCGTATCGGCGGCGTCCTTGCTCGACGTGACCGTCGGTGCGAGGATCAGGTACTCGTCGTTCACGTATCCGCGCGGCAGGTTGGTCTTGGTGTCGAGGTAAATCGTGGCCTGTTTGTCGTTTTCGAGAGTCAGTTGGAATTCGTGAACGCTGACGCCGCGAATGGTTTTCACACTCTTGTCGACGTAACCTTTCACGCCCTTCAGGGCTTCGGCATTGAAGAAGGACGCGTAGGCCCATACGTCGACGTTCTTAGTTCGATCGAGGTTGGCCGGTCCTTCGGTGTAGGTGTTCTTGGCTTTGTCGAGAACCCAAACGGTTTTGCCATCGGAGACGGCGAGGGAAGACGGTGTTTCGATCTTGAACATGCCGTCCTTGCCATACTCCAGAGTCTCCTTTTCGACACTGCCACCGGCAATTTTTCGGACGGTGAGTTCGGCCTTGAGGGTCTTTGCATCGTGGAGAGTGGCGACGCTATCTTTCACTGCAGAAGGAGCGTCGGCCTGCGGTACAAGCGCAACCCCCAGCAATGCGGCAAGGGAAGTAAGAAGAATGGATTTCATGTCGGTTCAACCTTGAGTTTCTGACGTGTGTGATCCCCATATGTTTACAGGGTCCCACCAGTTTACAGATGAATGAGTACGGAAGTCCATATGCTACGATAAACCGTCCATGCAGACGAAGTTGACTTTCGTTCTTCTCGGCGCCGGAGCCAGAGGAACCATGTTCGCCGAAATCCTTGCCAACGACTACGCCCCAGGGACCTTGGTGGCCGTGGCTGAACCCAATCCCGAGCGACGGGCCAAGATCGCCGAGATGCACGGCATTCCTGCCGAGCGGCAATACGAGACGTGGGAAGCGCTTTTGGCGGAGCCAAAACTGGCGGATGTGGCGATCAATACGACCATGGACCGACACCACGTCGAGTCTTCCCTGCTTGCGCTGGGGCTCGGCTACCACATGCTTTTGGAGAAGCCGATGGCGAGCACGCTCGCTGACTGCGTAGCGATCGCCGACGCGGCGCGAAAGTCGGGGCGGATCGTGAGTATCTGCCACAGCCTGCGCTACAACGATGTGTATTCGGCGGTGCGGGACATTCTTGCCAGCGGACGGATCGGCGATATTGTGTCGGTGGACCAGTTGGAGGCGGTCGAGCATATCCACCAGTCGCATTCGTTTGTGCGAGGGAATTGGGGCAACGAGTCGCGCAGTGCGTTCATGTTGTTGGCCAAGAGTTGCCACGACATCGACATCCTTTTCGACCTGGTTCACGACGACTGCGTGAGGGTGGGATCGTTCGGGTCGCTGAAGTTCTTCACCAAGGCGTATGCACCCGAGGGGGCTCCTCTCCGGTGTTTGGACGGCTGTCCGGCCGAGGACGAGTGTCCATACCATGCGATGAAGGTCTATGGGGCCGAGAAGGGCTGGGGTCGATACATCGGTCTGCCGCGCGAGCCCGAGCTTTTGCGGCCAATTCTGATGGAAGGGCCGTACGGTAAGTGCGTGTTCCAGACGGATAACGACGTGGTGGACCACCAGGTGGTGACGATGGAGTTTGCCAAGGGCCAGACGGTGACCTTCACGATGACAGCGTTTACGCACTTTGGCGGGCGTCGATTGCGCATCCACGGCACCAAGGGGTACCTGGAGGCAGCAACGGAAACGCGGAAGATTTCCGTTCAGGAATTTTGGGGCGAGAAGGTGAGCGAGGAGATCGAGATTCCGGTTCGGGAAGGCGGCCACGGTGGGGCCGACCCGTTGGTGATCGGCACGCTGATTCGGGCCATCGAGAGCGGTGATCCTTCGTTGGTGACGACGAATACGGAGAACTCGCTTAAGAGCCATAAGATCGTGTTTGCGGCCGAGCGTGCGCGGCGCGAAGGGCGCGTGGTTAACCTCAGCGAACTGGATTAGCTTGCCCGGTCGGCGGAAGTCGGCTAGAATGCTATCGGCGGAAGCAACCCATGACGCGACTTACCTCTCTGCTCCTTCCCTTCGTCGCCGCCCTTCCCCTCCTCAGTTGCGGGCCGGACCCGTACGCGGGCAAGATCAAAATTCGGTACATGGCTTGGGGTAACCCCGAGCAGTTGGCTCTGGAGCAGAAGCTCTGCGATAAGTTCAACGAGGAAAACCCGGACGTCCACGTCGACTTTCTAAAAGTGCCAGGATCGGCATACGGGAACAAGTCGGTGGTGATGCTGGCCAGCGACACCGCGCCGGACGTGCTTCGGGTCGATCATTACAACTTTGCGAACCTGCAGAATAAGCGATTTTTTCTCGACCTGACGCCGTTTGCCGACAAGGACCCAACCTTCAACCGAAAGGACTTCTTTCCGCAGACTATCGACGAATGCACGGTCAACGGGCGACTGTATGGCCTGAATGTGCTCTTCGGCGGGAATGTCGTTTACTACAACAAGACGCTGATGCGCGAGGCGGGTTTGGAGGACCCGTACAAGCTGTGGCAGGAGCACCGGTGGACGTATGACGCCTTTGTACAGTACGCCCAGGCACTGACCAAAAAGGACGCGAGCGGACGATACGTGCAGTTTGGGACGACGATGCCGCCGTTCCCGCAATGGGTGCCGATGGTGTGGGGCTTCGGAGGTCGGATGATCGACGATGCACACAAGCATAGCTTGCTCGATCAACCGGAGGCGGAGGCGGGACTGCAGTTCGTGGCCGACCTGCGATACAAGTACATGTGCGCCCCAACCCCGGCGCAAGCGGCCAACTCGGCATTTTCTTTCGAGAGCGGCAAGATGGGCATGTACTTCGACTGGATGGGCATGACGCCCCGATTTCGAAACGTGGTGAAATCGTTTGAATGGGACGTGGTTCCGATTCCCTCCGGGCCGAAGTCGCACCAGACCACGGTGAAGGGCAACCAGATCGTGGTTCCTGCCAACTGCGCCCACCCCGAGATTGCCTGGCGGTTCATGCGTTTTTTGACTGGTCCTGAGGTCGAGAATCTGCTGTATGTGAAGAATCGCCGGTGCTTCCCGACTCGCAAGGCGGTGGCCTATAGCAAAGAGTTTTCGGACGGATCGTTGCCGCCGAGCCAAATTCACATCTTCATCGACGCGGTGGAAGATGGCCGACAACTGCCGATCGATGACCGGTGGGCCGAGTGGACACAGGCAATGAACGATCAGTTAGATCGTCTGTGGAACGGTACCGAGCGCGACGCCAAGGTTGCAGGCAAGCGGGCGGCGGATGCAGTGAACAAGGTGCTTTCGGAGGAGCCGGGTTGGTGAAACGACCCAAGAAGCGGTTGGTGGACCGCCAGGAGTTTTGGGGGTTCCTGTTCATTTCGCCGTGGCTGATCGGTTTTTTGATCTTCACGGCCGGGCCGATGCTGTCGTCGCTCGCGCTATCGCTGTACAAGTACGATTTGGCCGATGCGAAGTATGTTGGGTTTGAGAATTATCGGCGGCTGTTTGTGCAAGATCCGCTGTTTTGGAAGGCGCTGAAGAACACGTTCCTGTACACGTTCTTCACGGTTCCGCTCGGGGTATTGGGGTCGCTATTGATCGCCCTGCTGTTGAACCAGCAGGTGAAGGGGCTACGGATTTTTCGGACCCTTTTTTACCTGCCGTCGATGGTTCCGGCGGTGGCATCGGCGTTGCTATGGCAGTGGGTGTTTAACGCCGACAATGGGATTTTGAACCAGGTTTTGGGTTGGTTCGGACTGCCGAACATCGAGTGGCTCCAGAACGAAAAGTTCACGCTGTGGGCGTTCGTGCTGATGTCGCTGTGGGGCATCGGCGGGCAACGCATGATCATCTTTTTGGCGGGTTTGCAGGGCATCCCGGAGAGCTATTACGAGGCGGCGAAGCTCGACGGGGCGGGGACGTTCAAGCAGTTTCGGCACATCACCCTGCCGTCGCTTTCGCCGGTGATGTTCTTCAACCTGGTCTTAGGCTTGGTGGGAGCGTTTCAGGTCTTTACGAGTGCGTACATCATGACAAGCGGCGGGCCAAATAACGCGTCGCTGTTCTATTCGCTATACATCTTTCGCAACGCGTTTGAGTACTTCAAGATGGGCAAGGCGAGCGCGATGGCGTGGGTGCTATTCGTGATCCTGCTGACCTTTACGTTGATTCAGATGGCGCTATCGAAACGGTGGGTCCACTACGAAGGAGAACAGCGATGATCCAGCTTTACGGCAAGCGCTTCTTCGTCTATTTCATGCTCATCACGGGGGCGTCGATCTTCTCGATTCCTTTCCTGTGGACGATTTCGACGGCGCTGAAGTCGAGCGAGGAGTACGCCAAGGACCCGGCGCGGTTCATTCCCGCCCATCCCGACTTTTCGAACTTTGCCAAGGCGTGGACGGCGCTTCCCTTTCCGACCTTTGTGTGGAACACAATCCTGATCACTGTCATCTGTACCGTCGCGCAAGTTTTGACCGGGTCGCTGGTGGCCTACGGCTTTTCCCGGTTCAAGTTTCCGCTTCGCAACTTCCTCTTTCTCACCATGCTCGCGACGATGATGTTGCCGGGTCAGGTGACGCAGATTCCGGTGTTCCTGGTGTGGCGAAAGCTTCACGCTATCGACACGTTTTGGCCGCTGATCGTACCCGCGTTCTTTGGTGGCGGCGCGTTCAACATCTTCCTTTTGCGGCAGTTCTTTTTGACCGTGCCGAGGGAACTTGATGAGGCGGCGATGATCGACGGCGCGGGGTTCGTTCGCATCTGGTGGAGGATTCTGCTCCCGCTGTCAGGTCCGGCCATCGCGTCGGTGGCGCTGTTCTCGTTCCTCGGTCAATGGGACTCGTTCGAGAGTCCGCTGATCTATCTGAACTCGCCGGAGAAGTACACCGTGAGTATCGGATTACGCATGTTTCAGGACACGTTCGGAACGAATTTTGAGCAGGTCATGGCCGCCTCGCTGGTGCATATTTTGCCCACTATTCTGCTCTTCTTCCTTTGTCAGCGATACTTCTTGAAGGGCATTACGCTCAGCGGTATGGGAGGAAAGTAGCTTGGGTCACGTCATCGTATGCGGTCTTGGGCAGGTCGGATACCGAGTGACAACGCTCCTGCTTCGGATGGGCAAACCGGTGACGGTGGTCGCGCTGGCGGCGCGGTCCGAATTTGAGCGCGAGGTGGCCGAGCTTGGGGCTCGCGTGGTGGTGGGCGATGCTCGCGACCGCGTGGTGTTGGAGGAGTGCGACATCGGGTCCGCAGAGTCGCTGATTGCCTGTACGGACTCGGACTTGACAAATATCGAGATTTCGCTCGACGCTCAGGGTTCGAATCCTAACCTACGCGTCATCGCCCGGCTCTTCGACCAAACATTGGCGCGGAGGCTGGAGGAATCGGTGGGTATCCACCGAGCGCTAGCCATGTCGGTGCTGGCCGCGCCGAGCTTTGCGGCGACAGGCATCGGGTCGGACGTGATTGGAGCGTTCGACCATGGTGGCCGAACCTATTCCGTGCATTTGAGCGATGACGGGAAGGTCGACGTTCGACCGTCGCTCGACGTTCGGGTTCGGCAAAGCACCAAACCCCGTAAGCGATTTCGTATGCGTTCGCTTGTGCAGAACATCCCACCTCTGCTAACGCGCTTGCTGTTGGCGATCTTCGTCCTAATCGTGATCAGCACGACGGTTTTCGCGGCGGCGATGCACCTTTCAGTGATCGATGCGCTGTACTTTGTGATCACGACGTTGACCACGACCGGGTACGGCGACATCTCGGTGAAGGACCACGCGGTTTGGCTGAAGTTATATGCCTGCGCGATGATGTTGTTGGGCTCGGCAGCAGTGGCCACGCTTTATTCGATCATCACCGACTACCTGGTGTCGGCACGGTTCGATGAGATTTTCGGCCGCCAGCAGGTCTCGGAAAGCGAGCACATCATCGTCGTCGGGCTTGGCAACGTCGGCTTTCGCATTGCGGAAGCGCTGGACAAGATGGGCTATTCGGTGGTGGCGATCGATAACAATGCCAATGCGAAGTATCGGACTTTGCTTCCTCCCAGCATCGTGTTTGTAGCGGGCGACGGGCGCGACGACGAGACGCTTCGACGGGCGGGAATCGAGACGGCCACGTCGGTGATCTCGGCGACGCACGACGATGCCATCAACCTTTCGACATGCCTGATGGCAAAGGGCCTGAATCCATCGACGAAGGTCGTGGTGCGGCTGTTCGACGGCGGATTTGCCCGGAAAGTTGAGCGGGCGCTGGACGTGGACATGGCGCTAAGCGCCTCGCGCATCTCGGCTCCGGGCTTTGTCGGAGCGGCGATCGTGCCGGATTCCGTCTTCAGCTTTGTGACGCAGGACGAGTTTGTGTCGATCCTGCCGAAGGGCGATGGGTTTGAATTTGTCCATCGGAGATTGGTCTGAGCCACAAGAAGAGTTCGCTAGACCTGTTTGTTGCCGGTCAGGAGTTCCCATGTTCGGTCTTTCGACCGCACCACCCCCTCTGAAATCAAAGGGGTAGCTTGATCTGGTCGGTTAGCAAAGGGTTAAGGTGTAACGGATTCGATGGATAACACAGGGCACAATCGAATGGATCGTGTGACTCGTGTTCTCCATTCCTGTTCTCAGGCGTCAGCCTTTCGGGAAGTCGCGGGGCGGCTTGGTTCGCGAGGGTTTGCGGGTGAATAGGTCGCCGAACTTGACGCCATTTGAAACCGCGCCACCATTGCTGAGGAACCAGTGGTCGCCCACGGCTCCCGAAGCGTAGTCGAATCGGTCATTTTTGCCAGTGCCGTCGCAAGAGAACTGAGCCTGAAGCTGTTCATGCCATTTCTTGTCGGGTCCGGCGAGGAAGACCGGGCCGAACTCGGCTTTGCGTTGGAGGTTTCCATTGGAACCACCGAAGTTCTCGTTGAACGAGTAAAGGCCGTGCATGTAGGAGCCGTCTTTCGGGGCGCGGAACTTGGCGATGAGGCCCCACTTCTTTTTGTCGTTGAAGTAGTAATAACCGGTGTAGATAGTGGCGTCGCCCTGGGGTTCGGCGTGGACGAGGAAGCGGTGGACCTCGTTGGTCTTCCAGTTGTAGACGAGGTGGCTGTGCCCGCCCGTGCCTTCGTTGCCAAAGTCGCCGGCCACGACGCCGTCACCCTTGGCGAGGAGTCGGACGCGGTCATCGGAGCCGACCTTGTTGCGATCGACGGCTTCATTACCCGAGTCCCAAACCGAGAAGATGATACGGCGTTCGGTCGGAGAGTTGACCTGCATGCCGAAGTAGCCGCGGTGCCAGCCGCAGGCCTCGTAATAGGTGTATTTCGGGTCGGTCTTGGGTCGAACCTCATTGTAGAACCACTCCACCGGCTGGTCTTTCTCGGTGGGATATTTGAGGTGGACGCTGGCGCAGTTTCGGCGCTCCTTAAGGTTGAATCGCGCGCCCTCGGTGGCGGTTCCGGTGAGAGTGAGACCGGTGATGGTGCCGTAGTCCTCCGTGCCAAGGGCGAGCGCAGGCTTGAGCGTGATGGTACGATAACCAGCGTCCTTGATTTGGAACGTTGCGTGGCGATCGAGATTGATGGGTTTGGTGACGCCGTCGATTTGCAGAACGAACTGGGCATCGACGGAGTTGCCATCGATCTTGATATCGAGCGTGCCTGGTTTGAGGTCGCCGATCCAAACGAGGCTTTGCTTGGAATCCTTCCAGGGCCCGGCGCCGTTTTGGCTGATCGGAATGCCTTCGTCGTTGGGAGAGGAATATGCGGTGTAAGCGGGTACGACGAGCGGGGCAGCCAAAGCCAACGCAAATAAGACCATGACTTAAGTTTACTTTGACTCCTTCGATAATTTTGCTAGTTCGGATTCGCTGTGACCGAGTCATCTCTTGGTCGGAAACCCTTAGGCGCGGTCCTGGGCCACGTGACCCAGGACCGAATGGTCGTCGCTTGTGCAGGCGTCTCCCAGGTTTGTAAGGAGTTTCAGATGCCCGAAAAAAAGACCATCAAGAAAGCCCGTCAACTCAAACGGGAAGGTAAATCGCCATCCACTCAAGCCAGCGAATTTGTGAAAGAAGAGATCGAAAGGATTCGAAACGGCAAGCATGGTACGCGATCGGCCAAGCAAGCAATCGCGATCGGCCTGTCGAGAGCTCGACGCGCGGGAGTTGAGCTACCGGCACCCAAGAAAGGCAAGTATTCGGAAGATGTCCGCGAAAAAGCCCAAAGAGATCTTGCTAAAGGCAAGAAAGATCCAGACGCGAAACCATCTTCGACCCGCAGTCGCGCTGTCACGGAAGCTCTGAAAAATGAGGGACAGCAGTCCGTCTCACATCGCGCGCTCTCTCGCCACGCAAAGTCAGTAGCAAAGAAACGCACAGCTAAGGAACGGTCCGAGATCGCCAAGCGAGCTGCAGCCAGCCGCACGCCTGAAGAACGGTCGGAATCGGCGAGGAAAGCGGCCAGGACACGCAAACGAATTCAGGCTCGAAGATAGCCTAGCTTGGACTCCGAGGCTGCTACTCGGAGTCCAAGTCTTGAGCTTATGGCGTGACGATTTCCGGTTCGGGAAAGCCCAAACCTTCGATCTGCTTAAGAATTTCTGCTTTGTCTCCTACCAAGACAATCATCGCCTTCGAGCGTTGAATGTACTTGCGCGCAATTTCATTCAAGCGGCTGTCGGACAGGTTCGAAAGCTTGGCGATCTTTCCGTCGATATCCTGAAGCGTGATTCCGGTGCTGAGGCCCGACGTTCCCACACCCGTGATGCTTCCAAGGGTCGAGAAGTCGGTGATGACATCGGTGCGCATGATCTCGCCCGCTTTTTTGGCTTCGACGGCGTCGATGTCGCCCTTCTCCAACCGGCCGATTTCCTTCAGAAATTCCTTGAGCGACGCGCCGGTGACATCGGCACGAACCGAAGACACCATCGTGAACCAACTGAGGTACGGATCGACGCCGAGGCGGGAGCCTGCGCCGTACGTATAGCCCTTATCCTCGCGCAGATTCTGGTTCAGGCGGCTGGTGAAGCTTCCGCCGCTGACCACGCGGACGGCATCGAGATCGAGGAAGTCCGGGTCCTTGTCGGTGACGGCTGGGAATAGGAAGTTGATGACGGTCTGAACGGCGTTGGGGCGGTCAACGATGATCAGGCGGCTCTTTTGGGTCGGGATTGGCGGGATGGTGAAGGAGGTTTCACCGGTCGATGTTCCCAGCTTCAATTGACCGAGCGGCGCTAGAGCCGAGACGGCGGCTTGGTCGTCCCAGCCAGCAGCGGCGAAGAGAGTTGGCTTGATTCCTTCCACCTTTTTCGCCATGGCAAGGACGTCTTCGTACGTAATCGACTTGACGCTTTCAAGGGTGCCATCGATCGGCTTCGCGTAGGGGTGGTCCTTGCCGAGGAATTCCCGGCGGCCAACCTTGTCCATGACGACGCGGGGATTATCGTTTTCCTGCTCCAGTTGGGCAGTCAGTTCGTCCTTGTATTGCTCGAAGTCGTCCTTGGAGATGGTCGGAGCGGTGAGCACGCCGCCGAACAATTCGAGGGCCTTGCCCGCATTGGATGTCGGCGATTGGAGGCTGAAGGTGGTGTCTCGGTAACCAGTGCTGGCGTTGATCGATGCTCCGAGGAGGTCGAGTTGGGCCGCGAAAGCCGCGCTCTGCATCTTCATCGCGCCGCGACTCATCAGTTCGGTCGTCATTGCGATCAGGCCGAGCTTGGGTTCGCCGATCGTTCCGAGATCGTAGTGAGCGCGAACCGAGAACATCGGTACACCTGGGCGGCTCCAATAAGCCACGGCCTGCGAGCCAATCTTGAGGTTGTGCGGCTTCGGCGTAGAGAAGGCTTCGGGGGCGTCGATAGTCGGTCGCTCATCTCGAGGGTTCTTTGCCTGCTCGGCCGTTTCGGGCACGACGCGAAGGGTAAGGCGGTTGGCCTTCAGGTATTTCTGAACGGCGGCTTTCACTGAGGCGGGCGTTGCGGCGCGGAAGGCGTCGATCTCGCGCTGGAAGGAGTCCGGGTCGCCATAGTAGAACTCGTACTCGTTCATCTTGTCCGCCTTTTGGTCGATGCTTTGGAGCGTGTTGGCGACGGACGACTCCTCTTTGGCCACGATTCGCTTCAGTTCATTGGCGGTTGGTCCAGTTTTGGCCAGGTCGTCGATAACCTTTTCGATGGCTTTTTCCAGGTCGTCCTGGCTCTTGCCGTTGGCGAGGGTGGCGTCGATGTAGAAGAGCGAGCCGAGGTACCGGTCCTCGACAAAGGCCGAGACGTCGCTGGCGAGGCCGAGCTTGTTCACAAGCTCATCCTGAAGGCGGCTGGCGAGGCCATCGCCGAGCACACTGGCGGCGATATTCATTTCCACGTCACCCGGTTTGGTCTCGGGAGGAGTGTGCCACACGAGGATCGACTTCGCAGCGGAAACCTGGTCGACCATCGTCAGCTTTTCGCTGGGGAAGGTGAACGGCTGGACCAACTTGCGGGGGACGTCGTTGGCGCGAGGGAGGGTGCCGAAAAGCTGA
This sequence comes from Armatimonadota bacterium, assembly GCA_016125185.1. Classification (NCBI taxonomy): domain Bacteria; kingdom Bacillati; phylum Armatimonadota; species Armatimonadota bacterium. The sequence continues at coordinate 228,671 of WGMG01000002.1, forward strand.
TTGATGAGCGGCTTGATCTTCGCGGGATCGAAGTCACCAGCTACCACCAGCGAGGCATTGTTGGGTACGTAGAAGGTGGAGAAGAAGTTCTGGACATCCTGCACCGACGCGGCAGACAGGTCCTCGTGGGAGCCGATGACTGACGTCGAATACGGATGGCCTTTGGGGAACATGAGGCCATTGATGGCCTCGTACGCCTTGCCGTACGGCGTGTTTTCGGTGTTTTGGCGGCGCTCATTCTTGACGACATCGCGCTGGAGGTCGAGCTTCTTTTGGGTCATCGCCTTACCGAGGTCCTCTAGACGGTCGGCGTCGAGCCAGATGAGGGTGGGAAGAAGGTTCGACGGGCCGAACGAATAGTAGTTGGTGCGATCCTCGGCGGTGGAGGCGTTGTTCTGTCCTCCCGCCTGCTCCATGATTTGGTCGAATTGGCCGGTGGGAACCCGGTTCGTGCCCATGAACATCAGGTGCTCGAACAGGTGGGCGAAGCCGCTTCGGCGATCTGGCTCGTCCTTCGATCCGACATAAAACCAGGTGTTGATCGTCGCGACCGGGAGAGTCTTGTCGACGGTGAGGATGACCTTCATGCCGTTGGGAAGGACGTACTTTTCGTACGGGACTTTGATGGCCGTATCCCCTCCGGTGGCGAGGATCGAATACAAGGCGGCAGTGGCCAGTAAGGACATATCTCCTAGTTTACGGAATTTGGTACTTGGGGAGTTTCGTGAACCGGTAACAGTGAACCGAGAACCGCAAGCCGTTTACAGCGCTACTTCCCTAACTAGCTTTGGCGGTGACTTCGAAAAGGCGGACGATGCGATCTTGGCCGCTGACCGCGAGCTTCGTTCCATCGGCGCTGAACGCGACGCAACTAATCGGTCGGCTGGACACTTCCAATCGGACGTTTCCGATACCTTTCGCCGCATTCCACAGACCAATGGTGCCGTCGCGGGAGGCGGAAGCGAAAAGCCAGCCATTGGGGTGGAAGGCGATGGATTCGATGGGGCGGCCGTGGCCATATAGCATCTTGACCAATTCGCCAGTGTCAAGGTTGAACACGCGGATGCTGAGGTCGACACCGGCAACCGCGAGGTATCGATTGTCGGTGCTGAAGGCGATAGCGGTGACCACCGAGCGAATCTTATCGATGCTTCTAAGCCACTTGCCGCTACGGGCTTCGCGGATGGCGACTTTGGCGTTGGCGGTGCCGGAAGCGAGAAATCGGCCATCGGGGCTGAAGGCAACCGCAGTCACGCTGGCGTCCTCGGTGCGGAGCGAGAATCGCGCGGAGCCAGTGGTGGAATCGCACACGCGAAGATGGTGGTGAATGGAGCCAGAAGCGACGGCGTTCCCGTCGCCAGAGATGGCCAGACAGCTCACCCACTCCTCGTGGACGCCTTTCCAAGTCGTTACTTGATCGTTTTCGAGGCACCAAACGTTGACCTGACTGTCGCTGCTTCCGGCAGCGACCACGCGGTCTTCGGCGAAGGCTTTGAGGGTGGAAATGTTGCCCGATTCGAGCTTGGTCTGGCGGGATCGCTGGCCGCCGTCGTTCCACCAAATGACCTCGTTATCGAAACCAACCGAGATGAGTGCGCCGGAGTCCGGCGCGAAGGATACGGCGTAGACCGGCGTCTTGTGGCCATACAGGCGGCGCATCAGTTTGATGCGAACCGGATTCTTTGGCGAGTGCTTTTGGACGGTTTCGCGGACCGCGCCGGCGAGGATGGCGTCGTACTCTTCCCTCCGAGCTTGGTCGATGAGGGTTTCGAACGCCTCATTGATGCGCGCCATGTCTTCATGAGCGTCGGGGGAATCGCTCACATCGGGGTGGTGCTTTTGGGCAAGCCGACGATAGGCCTTGCGAATCGTTTCCGAATCGGCAGAGGACCCAACACCTAGAACTTCGTAATGGGTTGGCGCACTGGTGGTCAAAGTAAACCGATCAATTCAGATCTAAGGCTCGATTATGGCAAAAATTGAGTCCAAAAAGAAAGCCCGGGCCTATGGCCCGGGCTCTGCACTTGGGTCGAAATCCAGTACTTTTACTTGCTGGATCGGCGGCGTCGGAGCATTCCGAGCGCGCCAAGTCCGAGGACGGCGAGCGATGCCGGTTCCGGAACCGGAGCCGAGACGTCGTTGCCGTTGAAGCGGATGACCATGTTGTCGGATGGGTTACTCGAGCTGAAGAACCGAGCGTCAGTCGAATCGATGATGCCGTTGTCGTCGTTGTCGCGGTAGAAGCCAGCCGGGCTCGTACCGACCGTCGGCAGAACCGTGGTCGTGAAGGCAGCGCGGACAGTGCTGATGCGAGCGCCGGTGAAGCCATCGTAGAAGCCCATCGTCCAGCCCATCGTGGATGCGCCAGCCGGAAGTGCGATCGGTGTGCCCAGAGCGCCACCGGTGATCGCATAGGCCGCATTACCGGTGGTGGTGATGGCACCAAACGCGTAAAAAGCCGTGCCAGCCAGCGTACCATTGACACTGGTCGGAGCGACTGCGCTCGGATTGTAGCTCGAAAAGACGTCGATCTTGGCGACCAGTTGGCCGCTGGCGAACGACTGAGCGCCGAGGACAAACAGGCCGAAGTCGATGCTCGTGATTTCGAAGTGATCGGTGGGGTTTGCCGTTGGAGCGATGGCGGTAGCGCCATCACCCATCAGATACCCGGGGTTAGAAGTGCTCGTTGTGTAGCTTGCGACTCCCGACATACAGTCATAGATGACCGTCGCGTTCGCAAATGCCGCAGTGACCGCCAACGCAGTCAGCGAAATAATCAGTTTTTTCAATTGTTTAGCCCTCCAATTAGCTTTAGGGGATAGCCCATGAACCCCCAGACTAAAAAGACAATGGTAAGTATAACAAACTTCTTTAAGTTTGCTTATTTGAATGTTGTTTCTAGCAATTTTGCTTGCCGTATTTCCACTACATTAGGGGACAACCTAACGCAAAAATGGGTAACCGACCGGTTACCCATTTTCATCGTCTTTGCGAGCGGACTAAGCCTTACGTCGCTTTCGAGCCGCGAGGCCCGCGAGGCCAAGGCCGATCACGGCCAACGAAGCGGGTTCCGGAACCGGATCAGCGGTTCGCAGTTCGTCGCCAAAGTTGGCAATCGGGGTGCCATTGAAGTTGTAGTCTGTCGCGCCGGCAGGATTGTCGACCAAGTTGCTTCCAAAGTTATCGGAGCTGAAGAAGCTGTCTGGGCTGGAGCCGACCGTAGGAGGGTCAAAAAGGCCTTGACCAAGATTGCCGAGATCAGCCGTACTGATACCAGTAGCGGCAACATCGGAAAAGTCGTCCCAACTCACGCCCATGTACACTTTGCCAGAGGTAGGAATTGTGAACAGCGGCGTGGCACTGTCGTAGCTCCACAGATTTACAAACCCTGCACTCAGTGTCAGTGGTACAAAACGAACGGCGCCAAGAAGAGTACCGGGTGCGCCAGAGCTACCATCCCAGAATGCGACCGTCGGCGACGCCGTTGAATCCGTCGAATTGAAGTTCACCGAACTGAACGTGAAGCCCATGACATCTCGTCCGGCTTCGGAGCCGAGAACCGTAAGATCGTCTGCATCCATCCATGTGGAGGGAATACCGGCCGTTCCAATGTCAGCGGCGCCCCAAGCGAGACCGTATCCCGTGAAGTTAGTGACGTTCGAGTAGGCCGTAACCGACTCGGTGGGGTTGGAGTTGGGGACGGTTGCCTTTTGCCCAACCTGACCCGCCCAGATGCTGGTGGCAGTGCCGAACTGCGCGAACGCCCCTGCCGATGCGGCGCTAAGCGCCAATAATGCAAGTGTTTTCTTCATTTTGAATTGCCCTTCAAACAGAAATCCAACGGCCCTAGGTGAGCCGAAGATAGAGGTACTGTACGATGTTTCTTAACACCTTAATATTAAAATATTATAAGAAACTGATCTTCAGGCAATTTTACTGGGTTACTTTTCGATATATTTCGCCTTCCAAAACCGTTACTTAGCCGCGAATAATGGCCAACAACTCGGCAGTTTTTGCCTTCATGAGGGCTTCGTCGCCACGGGTTTCTACATTGAGCCGGATCACTGGTTCGGTATTCGAGCCGCGCAGATTGAAGCGCCATTCGGGATAGGAAATCGACAGGCCGTCGATGCGGTCGATCTCTCCGCCCTCGGCGTAAAGTTCCTCGACCTTCTTGAGAACTGCGGGTACGTCAGCGACCTTGGAGTTCACTTCGCCGGAGCAAGGATAGTTACGAACCATCTCGCCCACAAGGTCACCCAGCGAGCGTCCGGTTTCGGACACGAGCTTGGCGATGTGCAAGAACGGGATCATGCCGCTGTCGCAGTACCAGTGCTGCTTGAAATAGTGGTGGGCGCTCATCTCACCGCCGTAAGTGGCGTCCTCGGCACGCATCTTCTCTTTAATGAAGGCGTGACCGCTCTTGCAGATGACGGCGCGGCCACCCAGCTTTTCGACGATGTCGAGCGTGTTCCACATGAGGCGCGGATCGTACACGATCGTGTGGTTGGGGTCGCTCTGTAGGATCGACTGGGCAAGGAGGCCAACGATGTAGTAACCCTCGATGAAATTGCCCTTCTCATCGAAGAAGAAGCACCGGTCGTAGTCACCATCCCAGGCAACGCCGAAATCGAATCCGCCCTTCTTCAGCTCTTTCTCGGTATCGGCGCGAGACTCTTCGAGGATCGGGTTCGGAACGCCGTTCGGGAAGTTGCCATCAGGCTCGAACAGCCGCCGCGTGACGTCGAGGGGAAGGTGGGGCAATAGCTTTTCGAGGGCGACGCCAGCGGCGCCGTTGCCCACGTCGCACAGAACCTTCAACGGCTTCAGCGCGGAGCCCGGGACGATGTTCAGCAAGTGCTGGACGAAGTCATCGTAAACGTCCTTGTCCTCCCGCGTGCCGGTGCCGGTGCGCTCCCATTTTTCTTCGTGGGCGCGGCGCTCGATGTCGTTCAGACCCGTGTCGGAGGAGACCGGTCGGCTCTCCTGCCGCACCATCTTGAGGCCGTTGTACTCGGGCGGATTGTGGCTGGCAGTGATCATACATCCGCCATCGTAGCCATAGAACGCGGTTGCAAAGTAGACCATTTCGGTTCCGACCATACCAAGGTGGACGACGTCCACACCGGCATCGTTGAGGCCACGAGCGAAGGCGTCGTAAAGGTCAGGGCCAGAAAGCCGAATATCGTATCCGATGCAGACTTTTTTGGAGTCAAGCTCATCCGCATAGGCTCGGCCGACTTTGTAGGCCAAATCCGGGTTTAACTCGGAGGGGACGATGCCTCGAACATCGTACGCCTTGAATGCGGGAAAATACTTGCCCATAATTGCCTAACGTTTTACCGCATCGCCGGGGCCGGATTCCCTCGGAATGGGTCTGCCGAACCTTCATAATGGGGGAATGATCGCAAAACTCGTCGGCGCGCACATGCCAATCAAGAAAGGCCTCGGGAACGCTGTTCGCGAAGGCAAGGCTATCGGCTGTACAGCCATCCAGGTTTTCACGAAGAGCCCTCAGCTTTGGAAGGCGAAGCCGATCGAGGACGACATGGTGGCCGATTACCGAGCTGCGTGCGAGGAAACGGGAATTAACGAGGTGGTGTGCCACGATTCGTACCTGATCAACATGGCGGCGGCGGGCGAGGAACTGCGGGCGAAGTCGGTGCAGGGGCTGACGGACGAGATGAACCGGTGCGCGCAGTACGGGATTCGCTATTTGAATTCGCACATGGGCGCGCACGTGGGGCAGGGCGTGGAGGAAGGGATTCGGCTGTTGATCGAGGGGGCCAAGCAGGCTTTGGCCGACTCGGATCCGTCGGTGATGCTCCTCATGGAGACGACAGCGGCAACTGGCTCGTCGCTCGGTGCGACATTCGAGCAGTTGCGTGCGGTACTGGACGGACTGCATGGCGACAAGAGAGTAGCGGTCTGCGTCGATACGTGCCACATCTTTGCCGCGGGTTACGACATTCGCACGCGAGAGACGTTCGAGGCGACGTTCGCCAAGTTTGAGGATGTCGTCGGGTTCGACCGACTGAAGGCGGTGCACTGCAATGATTCGGTCGGCGCGCTAGGGAGCAAGAAGGACCGCCATGCTCACATCGGCGAGGGGGAGATTGGCGAGGAAGGGTTCCGGCTGTTGGTCAACGATCCGCGGTTCGAGAATATTCCGATCCTGCTGGAGACACCAATCGAGGATCATGGGCACGAGCGGGATTTGGCGAAACTGAAGAGTTTTTAGTCGGCTGCCAGGTGTCGCCATTTCCCTTCCGAGGCTGGTAGGGTTAAGGCATGGGATTCTTGCAAAAGCTGCTCGGCGAAAAGGCCCCTGATTGGGCTCAGCCGATCAGTATGGCCCTCTACCAGGAGTTCCAGGGCCAAGTTCACGAGTACTTTGCGGCGCACAGAATTCGCGTTCGCTTCGAGTGGGATCAGGGAGGGGCGACAGACCCGGCCACCGGCTATCAGTACGGTTTCCATAATCTCATCCGCTTCTGGCGAGAGGCTCCGCCGAAGGATCGGAAGGCGGTTTTGCAAGGCTTTCTCGGCAATATCTTTAAGCAGCTTCAGGACCTCAGCAAGCCCATCGACGAGCAACTAGACCAACTGATGCTTCGCCTTTACGATCGAGAGGCCATGCCAAATGTCGGCGGCATGCAGTGCATTTCCGTCGGACAGAACCTCGTCGCCGCCCTCGTCATCAATAGCGACCAGTCTCTGAAGTCGGTATCAAAATCCCTTTTGGAGAAGGCTTCGCGGCCCGCCCAAGACTACTTTGACATCGCGAAGGAAAATCTGTGGAAGCAAACGAGCCCGATGATCGAACGGCAGAATTCGCCGCTCGGACCATCGACTCTCATCCTGGCTCAGTTCTTTGGAGCCGCGCAGATCGTCTTACTGGATCGCTACACCGAAGCAGGCGAAACATATTGGGTGGCTGCACCCAATCGCGACTCGCTTCTGCTGTTAAAGCCAACCAACCCTAGTCGCGAGAGTCTTTTGAGCCTCTTGCGGATGGTAACCAAGATGAGCCAGGATTCGCCGGGAATCTACATCTTGCCTTATGTTCTGGAGTACAAAGACGGCGTGTTTCGAGATTTGTGTAGGAAGGTCCGCGATTCGATCGAGATTGCATAGACCTATGGCTCATGCTCTTTCGACGCCAACCGAATTAAGATTTATGAAGGTCGGGGGTCGACCAGATGTTTGAGATGTGGTCCGGTCGGCTACGATGAGAACCAGGGAGCTGAGGAACATCACGCAGAGAATGGTCAAGCTTTTCGTAGTCCGCTTGTTCGGGTGCGTCAGTAGCTCGGCACCCATCGCAAGGCAAGCGACAATTCCTATCGCGCCAAGAATTATGCCCGGACTCACGCCCACCACGTGCATCTTTTCCCATCATACATCGCCGAGATTGAGAGCGCGGCAAGTGAATTCTGGTTGGATCACCACTTCCAGTCGTACAACCAGATGTTTCCGATTTAGCCCGCTTTTCGCTGAGCTTGTGGGATGATCCGCTCCGCTATCTCCACAATCTTGTTGGCCAGCGCGACGCTATCCGGCTCGACGCCGATCGAGAATCGGACGAAGCCGGTGCTGAGGCCCATACGGTCGCGCTCCTCTTCGGGTATTTCTGAGGAAGTGCTACAAGCGGGCATCGAGAAGAGCGTTTGAACGAAGCCGAGCGACACGGCGAGATGGCCGATGTCCTGCCGCTTCATCTCCTGCATGAACCGGTCGGCGGCTTCACGCGAGCCGCAATCGAGGGTGAATACACCCCCGAATCCGTATTTGCTTTCGGCCATCGAGGCAAAGCGTCGATGGTCGGGATGGGATTCCAGACCGGGATAGACGGCTGCGTAGCCTCGATCCTGCAGAGCCGTTGTGACGGCCAGCGCGTTGGCCGAGTGCTGAATCATCCGGATCGGCAAGGTCTGCATATTCTTGCGAATCGACGCCGATACTTGGGCATCCATCGTCGGTCCCAGAAGCATCGAGGTTCCGTTATTGACATCGAGCATCCCGGCGATGATCTCATTCGAAGCGCAGACCGCTCCACCCAGGTGGTCCCCCATACCATTCACATATTTCGTGAGACTATGAACCACCACATGCGCCCCCAGGGCGCCGGGACGGACGATCATCGGGGCAAACGTATTGTCCACGATGAGCGTGATACCGTGTAGGTTGGCGATCTTGGCCAGCCCGCGAATATCGGGAGCTGCCAGCAAGGGATTGCTGAGCGTCTCGCAATACAAAACCTTGGTGGCGGCCGATACCGTTCGCGCCACTTCGTTCAGGTCGTTCATGTTGACGAAATGGGTTTTGACTCCGAACTTGGGCAGAAGATTGCCCATCAGGGCATAGGTTCCACCGTAAACGGTTCGACTGGCGACGACCTCGTCGCCCGCTTCGCAAAGGTGCATGAGGATGCAAGCAATGGCGCTCATGCCGGTGGCAGTGACGCAGGCAGCTTCGGTGCCCTCCATTTCGGCGAGGGCCTCGGCGAGAAGTTGGTTTGATGGGCTGAGATGGCGGCCGTAAAGGAACCGTCCGGGAATGCCGGTTTCGAACATTTCCGTCATCTCGGCACCGGTCTCAAACTCGTACATGGCCGAATCTGAGATCGGGGGGTTGACGTGGCCCAGTCCGAAATCTTGAAAGTTACGATTCATAGTCTCTCCGACGATTTATTATCGCAGTTATTAGTCATTCTTCCAATTCTTTGAAATTTCAGGAATGCAGAATTGCTGTATTGACTAATTTTCTTAGTTAATGGCCGATGAATATTTGCCAGTCCGCTTCTTTCCTACGTTTGAGCGGGTTTGGAGCGTTCAATTGGTTCAACACGGGTAACTCCCAGCTACTCAGACGTCGTTACCCGTGCCACCCTAACTTCAGTTGTGAGCGATTCCTATTCGCGTCGCTCATTTCTCATTGGCGGAATCTTCGTAACGCCACCTTCCTAGTCAGTAAGTTCAGCGAAGCAGGCTTCGCAGGATAAAGCGAAAACAGGTTTTCGCACTCCACACCGCACCATGTCCCTTGCTCGCGGCTAGGGGCTTGTGGCTTTAGGCTCATAAGGGCTAATTCGGCGTTACCCAGTCGCGCAGGTCCTGCGAGGTGAGCTTCTTCATCGGCTTGTCGATACTCGCAACCAATTCCCGTAGCACTTCGATGAGCGATTCCAGGCGGATCGAGGTCTCGACCAACTCCAGCAGATACTGTTTCCGCAGAGGCGGGAAGTCGAGCATGTTAGCCAGCGCGAACGATAGTTGCACCGGTTCCTCGGGGAAGAGCACCCGGATGGCGAACTCACGATTGTCGATATGCTCCTTCACCAACGTTTCGCCGAGTGAGCGGGCCTCCTCGCAAAGTTGACCAAGGTAGCCCTCGTCGATTTCGGCGAGTTCATCAAGCGGCTCGATGTGGCCGCGAAGGTATGGCTCCTGCAAATCGAGGTCACGGATTCGGAACCGTTCGACGCCTTCGACGGTCAGGTCGTAGCGTCCATCTTCGTAATGGAACGTGTCGAGAATGCGCACTTTGGTGCCGATCAGGTACGGCTCGGCGGTGTCCCCGACCTCCTCGCCCGCCCGGATGAGTACCACGCCAAACGGGATGCTGTGGGCGAGGCAATGGGCGATCATTTGGCGGTATCGTTGCTCGAATACGTGCAACTGCATGCGCGAAAAGGGGAACAGAACACTGTTCAGCGGGAATAACGGTAAAAGTTCGCGTCCAGTCGTCATTGCGGGTCACGCATTTCAGCGCAAGAAAAGGTCATACTTATAGGGTTATTCATTGAACCACGTTCATTGATCTGTGTTTAGAGGAAAAGTCGAAATGTCGGAAGATTTTCAACGAGACAACAAAGAACTCCTGGAAGAGGTCGAGCGGCTCAAATCCAGGATCCGCGAACTCGAAACGGACAAGAACCTTCCATCAGCGGCAAAGATCGAACAACCAGTAGAAATTACGCCAATCGACCAAGCGGACGTTACCCTCCGACGGCTCGTTCAGCGAATTGCTATGATTCTTCAGGCCGAAAAGATCGTGATTATGTTCCACGATCGAGAAATGGGCGACCTGAAGGGTATCCCACCCGCCTTTGGCGTCGACGAAGCACATCTCAACTCCTTTAAGGTTCGCGCCACCCACGGCATTTCCGGCAAAGTCTTCCGAGACGGCGACGCGATGATTTACGACGACATCGAGACGGTTGTGGAAGCTCGCGAAGAACCGTTCGGCCTCATGCACGTCACCAACGGCGTTTGCGTTCCGCTCGTTATCGAGAAGCGCGACGATGAAAACCGCGTGGTGGAGAAGAACACCATCGGCGTTCTGCATGCCTTCAACAAGAAGCACGGCGAGACGTTCAACGAAGAAGACGTCCGACTTCTGGAGCGAATGGCCCGCAACGTCGGCTCCATCATCGCCAACCTCCAGATGTACCGCGAGATCGTCGAAGAGAAGGAAGAACTCGCTCAGACCTTCGAATCCTTGACCGCTGGTCTCATGCTGGTCTCTACCGACCGACGACTGCTCCAAATCAACGCCACGGCTCGCGCCATCTTCCAGGCGCCGCAGGACAGCCTCGGCAAAGCTATCGACGAGATCGTCCACGACGCCGCGTTTGTAGCCGCCATCGACAAGGCTATCGGCGGAGCGGAAGCCGGCAAGGTTGAAACGCACATTACGATCGGTGGTACCGAGCGAATCTACGAATCACAATTTGCTTCGGTTCTTGGTCAAGACGGCAAGGGCATCGGCGTGGTTGCAATCCTCGCCGACGTGACCGAAATTCGAAACATCGACCGCATGAAGTCGAGCTTTGTCGCGATGGCTTCACACGAGCTTCGAACCCCGCTGACGGCGATCAAGGGCTTCTCCAGCACCCTGCTTGAGGGCTTGGACGACGAGCTTTACGGCAAGGAAGACCAGCGAGAATTCCTCGGCATCGTGGTTGGCGAATGCGACCGACTGCGCCGTCTGATCGATGACCTGCTCAACACCAGCCGAATCGAGGCCGGCGAATCGCTGAAGCCGAACTACACGCACGTCGATATCAAAACCCTGCTCGACAAGGTGCAGAAGGTTCAGCAGCAAGCGACAACCAAGCACGCGATCAAGCTCGATATCCAGACTCCGTTGCCCGACCTCATCGTCGGCGACGAGGACAAGCTGGACCAGATTCTGACCAACCTTCTGAATAACGCGATCAAGTACGCGCCGAACGGCGGCGATGTCACGATCCATGCCAAGGCTGACGGCGACACGCTGGAGATTGGCGTCAAGGACCAGGGTCTTGGAATTCCGAAGGATCACCTGACGAAGGTCTTCGAGCGGTTCCACCGCGTTAACAACGAAGACAACCGAAAGATTTACGGTACGGGTCTCGGCCTCTTCTTGGTCAAGCACCTCGTGGATCAGGTTCACTTCGGCAAGATTTGGGTCGAATCTGAACTCGGTAAGGGATCGGACTTCATTTTCCGAATTCCGACGAACATCAACATCGAAGAAGCGAAGAAGGCGAACGACTAATTTGTCGTAAACTGGACTGCGAATGAACAAGAAAACCGGCGTTGTCCTTGCCATCGTGGCGGGAATCCTCATCCTTTGTTGTGCCGGTGGCGCGTTCATGATCCGGTCGATGTTCAACCAGATCCAAGAGACGGTGAAGACGGACAAGGAGTTCGTGAAGACGGCCTTGACCGCCACTGCCAAGAACTGGGACGAAAAGGACTTTGCCCTGTACGCGGACGACTCGTTCAATAAGCCGGAGAACAAAGAGAAGACCCAGAAGCTGTTCACCGAGCTCAAGGACAAGCTGGGTTCGATCAAGACCTTAGGCGACATCACTGTGCTTAGGCGTGGCGGCTTCCGCACCAACGACTCGGGCACCGACCGAGGTTTCTACATCACGTTCCGCGCTTCGGCGACGTTCGAAAAACGAGATGGTGTATTCGACGTGACCGTGAAGAACAACAAGGACAAGCACGTGATCTATTCGATCGCGCTAAATCCCGATGCGGCGACGGCAGACTCAATCGAAGCTGGCAACAACGTGCCCGCCCAGTAATTGGAACCAATTTTCCTGCCGGGTATGTTGTACTAGGCGCGTGAAGTCTCGAAAAAGAAAACACATTCTGCTTTGGATTCTGGGCATCTTTCTGTTCCTGTCGATCCCACTCGCCTTTGTTGGCAAGGGTGCCGTGAACGACATGCGGGCCCGGGTAGGGCGTAACAAGACCCTGATCGACAACATGGTGGCAGACAATTATGCCCATAAGTCGATCGACGATCAGATTCTCGATAACTCGCGGAACCAGGTCCACAACGTTTTTTCCGAGGTGGAGAAGAAGATGGGCAAGTTCGTATCCGTCGGCACACCGGACACGATTCCGAGTTTTGCCGACCTATTCAGCAACGGAGCCGAGTTGAGCTACAACCTACCTGCCCAGTTCGAGAAGGGTTATGTAACGTTCATTTTCAGAGTGAAGAACGACGACCTCAACCAGCAGGTGATCTGGCTGGAATCCGCGGACGGGGTTCTTCCCCACGATGACTTTAAGAGGCGCCTGCGGTCGCACTTGCCTTAGTCATCTTGTAAAAATTCTCGACGATGGTGAAGCCCTGTTCGGTAAGGACCGACTCGGGGTGGAACTGGACTCCCTCGATGGGCAAAGTCTCGTGTCGGACGCCCATGATCTCGTCGTCATCGAGCGACCGTGCGGTGACGATAAAGCCTGCCGGTGGTTGCTTCTTTGCGATGACCAGGGAGTGGTAGCGGATGGCGCTGAAAGGGTTTGGCATGTTCGCGAAGACACCTTTGCCGTCGTGCTCGACCAACGACGCCTTGCCGTGCATGATCTTGTTGGCGACCACGACCTGGGAGCCGGTGACCTCACCGATGGCCTGGTGGCCAAGGCAGACTCCGAAAAGCGGAACATCGAACCCGGGACGCTGGGCGAGGGCGGCGCTGAGAATCGTGAGGCAGACGCCGGATTCTTTCGGCGTGCAGGGCCCCGGCGAGAGCATGATGCCGTCGGGCCTTAGGGCGGCGATGCCGTCCAGATCGATCTCGTCGTTTCGCTTGACCACGACCTCGGCCCCACACTGGCCGAGGTACTGAACCAGGTTATAGGTGAACGAGTCGTAGTTGTCGATGACGAGAATCACTGTATTAGTGTGACTGATTTTTGCAATCCGAGAAGGACTGCGGCAAGAAAGCTGGTCTGACTAACTGCAAGTCTGGGGTCGCTTCGCTCCGTGGCAAGTGCAGGCGACCGTGCTTCCAGGGGTCTTCGCTGCGCTTCGACACCCTGGCTACCATCTTCGACCCTGCCGGGTCGCCACTCTGGGTTCTCGGATCACGGATCCTATTCGGCGACCTTGAGCACGCTGAGGAAGGCTTCTTGCGGCAGTTCGACCGAGCCGATCTGCTTCATGCGCTTCTTACCTTCTTTCTGCTTTTCGAGCAGTTTGCGTTTTCGCGTGATGTCACCACCGTAGCACTTGGCGATGACATTCTTACGGAACGGCTTGATGGTATCCGCCGCGATGACTTTCGCGCCGATGGCCGCCTGAACGCGGACCTCGTATTGCTGACGAGGGACGACTTTTCGAAGCTGTTCGACGACCGCGCGGCCCCGATTGTACGAGAACGAGCGGTGGACGATGAAGCTAAGAGCGTCGACGATGTCGCCATTAAGGAGGATGTCGAGCTTGACAAGGTCGGATGGTTGGTACTCGTCGAGGTCGTAGTCGAACGACGCGTAGCCACGCGTGCCGGATTTCAGTTTGTCGAAGAAGTCCATCAGGATTTCGCCGAGCGGAAGCTGGTAATACAGAATCACGCGTTGCTGGGTCGGGTACTCGGTCTTGAGGTACAAGCCGCGTCGCTCCTGGCAAAGCGTCATCACGGCGCCGACATATTCGACCGGCACCATGATCGTCGCCTTCACCGTCGGCTCATCCACCCGAAGAATGTCGTTGGCGTCGGGAAACTCGCTCGGGTTGGAGATGTGCATGGCGTCGCCGTTCTTCTTATGGACGATGTAGTCCACGCTCGGGGCGGTGAGGATGAGGTCGAGATTGAACTCGCGCTCCAACCGCTCGCGGGCGATCTCCATGTGCAAAAGGCCAAGGAAGCCGCACCGAAACCCAAAGCCGAGCGCGGCGGATGTCTCCGGCTCGAACTGGAGCGAAGCGTCGTTCAGCTTCAACTTTTCGATGGCGTCGCGAAGGTCTTCATACTGGTCGCCATCGGTCGGGTACAGGCCGCAGAACACCATGCTGAGGGCCTTTCGGTAGCCGGGCAGGGCGGCGGTGGCGGGGTTCGCCTTGGTGGTGACGGTATCGCCGACTTGCGCGTCGCCGATAGACTTCATGGCGGCGGCGATGAAGCCGACTTCGCCGCATTCGAGTCCATTGTTGACGGTCAGGCCCGGGCCAAAGTGACCAGTCGCGTCGATGACGTAGTCGCGACCAGAGGCCATCATCATGATCCGGTCGTCCTTCTTGACCGAGCCATCCATGACGCGAATATACGCCACCGCGCCCTGATAGGCATCGAAGTGGCTGTCGTAGATGAGGGCTCGGAGCGGCTTGCTGGGGTCTCCGTTGGGAGGGGGAATCCGTTGGACGATCGCTTCGAGGATTTCGTCGATACCGATGCCGGCCTTGGCCGAGGCAGGGATCGCATCGCTGGCGTCGATGGCGACCGCGTTCTCAATCTCTTGCTTGGCGTGCTCAATGTCGGCGTGCGGCAAGTCGATCTTGTTGATGACGGGAACGATTTCGAGGTTCTGGTTCATCGCCATGCTGGCGTTGGCGATGGTTTGCGCCTCGACGCCCTGGCTGGCATCGACGACGAGCAAGGCGCCCTCGCAGGCAGCCAGAGCACGCGAAACTTCGTAGGTGAAATCGACGTGGCCGGGCGTGTCGATCAAGTTCAGTTCGTATTCGATTCCGTCTTTGGCTTTGTATTGAAGTCGGACCGCGGCCATCTTGATGGTGATGCCGCGCTCACGCTCGATGTCCATCGAGTCGAGCATCTGCTCCTGGGCGGTGCCGCGAATGGCTCCGCACCGCTCGATGAGGCGGTCGGCGAGCGTGCTTTTGCCGTGGTCGATATGCGCGATGATGCAGAAGTTGCGAATGCGCGACTGATCCATTGAGAACGCTCTATTGTACCGTTTGGAGGGGGGTGGCCCGATACGGCGAAATGGCCGGTTTAGAGTCAAATTGTTCCCTTCGTCCTCGTATTGAGAGGGGAGACATTTCGCCATCAGAAGTCAGGCTCATTTCGAGCCTGACTTCTTCTTTTTCTTTTTGGGTTTCTTCGCTTTGGGGCGGCCCATCGCCGTCAGAGTTTCCTCGAGCGCTCGCCCGAGGTCGAATACGCGAAGGTGCTTCGCCGTGGTCGCTCGCACGAACTCTTGCAGTCCCGCGAACGACATTCCGTCGGTCCGTCGCACGACGTCGGTTGCCAGCTCGGACGACAGCTTTGTGAGGCAAAGCGGCTCGCCCAAGTACGCGGCCCGCATCTCAGCGTCCGGGTTCGGAAACTCAATTTTGAGGTCGAACCGGCTCGGCCGTTCCTTCAAAGCGATGTCCAGCTTGTCCAAGTGGTTCGTGGTCGCGATGGTCATGACGCCATCGAGGCTCCGAACCCCGTCGAGCTCGTTGAGGAAGTACGAACGCGAATTCTCGCGAACGAGCGTGTCGATATCTTCCAACACGACGATGCACGGCGCGGTCTCGCGGGCTCGCTGGTAGATGCGCTTGATGGCGCCCTCCGGCGGCAGGCGATAGCCCCACAGCGACCGAACGTAGATGCACGACGCCCGAGCCTGACTCACGATCGCACGGATCGTCTGCGTCTTTCCGTTGCCGGGCGGACCGTAGAAGATCACTCCGCGCTTCCAAGAAAGGCCGCTCGATGCGTACATTTCCCGCTGGTCGAAGAACGCTAAGACATCCTCCTTCAACGCACGCCGAATGTCAGGCTCCAGAGCAAGGTCGGAGAGCGAGCTCTGCCGAATCTCCTCGAGAAGCTCCTCATCGCGCTCGAAATAGCCTTCGTCGAACACGGTGATCGCCGCGTCGCCGCAGGTGTTCCACCGACAGACGGCGGCAAAGAACTTTTCGCAGTCGACGATGCGAGGACCGACGATGATCCAGTTCCGACCGCATTCCTGGTTCTGAGCCACGATCAGCGTCAAGCGCCGACCCTGCCAAAGGACGTCGAAGACCGCGTTCCGTGGGCTGGTCTCTATTTGATTATCGGTCCATTCGGCCTTCCAGTGACCGTACGCCTCGTCGCGAACGACGAGTTCACAGCCTCCAGCATCGGCAAAGCCGATGGGATCGAATGAATAGTCCTCAGTCTCGAGGACAGCCTGGTCGGGCGCCGCCGCGCGAATCTCCTTCGAAAGCTCGAAGGCCATCGCGTTGTCCGGCAGGCACAATGACGCCGAAAAAAGGGTTGAAGGGATCTTCATAAATCTGCTTGTTTTGAAATGGGTTGCTACGACGAATCCGAGGCGCTCAGGGAGGCCTTACGAATGGGATTGTCGACGCAGCAGTACAAGCATTGCGAGAAAGAGTATGGCACAAAGAATTCGCCGAAAACTACGGCGGGCAAAAACAAGAAGGGCGGCAGGTTTCCCTACCGCCCCTTCATCCCATCCCAACAGGCTTACTTGAAGAGTTTGATTCCGAAGAACGAACCGAAGGTATTGATGACGAACGCCGAGTTGACGATCGACTGGAGCTGGTTCGCATCCGGGGTATTGGTTTCGGGGATATAGATCATATCTCCCGGCATGAGCTTCACGTTCTGTGAGTACTGGCCGCCCTTCACGTACTTGACGAAGTCGGCGTTGATGCGCATGTATTCGCCCGGTCGGCCCGGCAGTTCGCGAAGAATGAACGTCTTGGAGAATCGCGACAGGTAGCGGATTTCGCCACCGGCGATACCGATCGCATCCTGCAGTCGCATGGATTCGCGGTACGGATACAGACCCGGGTTGCGGATCGCGCCGAGAACCAGGATTCGGTTCTTCTGTTCACGAGGAATATCGAGGATGTCGCCGTCTTCCAGTTCGAAGTTTTGCGAGTTGTCGCCAAGGACGGTCATCGCATAAAGATCGATCGGAATCAGTTCCTTCGAACCTTGTCGGCGCAGGGTCGCCTTCCGAAGGTCGGACTGATCGACGACTTCACCGCCGCTGGCGCTGTAAAGCGTCATGATGGTGTCGCCCGGTCGGAAATAAAATTCGGTGGAGCGCTGAACCGAACCGGTCACGTTCGCTTTCAGCTTTCGGTAGGAAATGATCGAAACGGAAACAATCGGATCGCGGAGCTTGAGCTTGGAAACATAAAGCTTGTACAGCTCGGCTTCCACCTCGGAAACGGTCTTTCCTTCGACCTTGATGTTGCCAACAAAAGGCGCACCTACGTAACCATCGATACCAACGGGAATGTCGGCGCCGATCTGCTGCTGATTGAAGACTTGAATGCGGATGACGTCTTCCGGCTTCAGCTTGTAGGCTTTCTCATCAAAGGCGCTCTGAGCCTGAATCGAACACACCAGTGCGCTCAGTATCGCTATCCCTGAAAAGAGCTTTCCAAATCCTTGAATACTCACTTTGCCCCTGAAGTTAGATTTTAACATATTTCTGCTTACCAAGTGTTTTCCTTCGACCTTCGATAACAATCGTAAACTCGCCTTTGGCAGGAACTTGTCCCTCATTAGGGATTGTCGGTAAGTTTTCCCGGAAAACTTGCTGGTTTCTTTTCGTGACCTCGCGGCAAATAGCGTAGCGTCGGTCCCCCAACACCTCAGCCGCAACTTCGAGGAGTTTACGGAACCGATGCGGCGACTCGAATAACACTAATGTATAAGGAGATTCCGTAAACGGCATCAATTCCTTGCGAATATCGCCCGGCGTCCTTCCTAAGAACCCGAGGAAGGCAAACCGCTGGGCAAAGAAGCCGGAGAGCATGAGGGCATCGATCACCGCGCTGGGGCCCGGAATGGCGTCGACTTCGATGCCGCGGTCGTGGGCTAAATCAACCAGCCGGGCGCCGGGATCGCTGATGCCGGGTGCGCCCCCATCGGTGAGTACAACGGCCCGTTTACCGGCTTCGACTTCGTCCAGCAGGCGGTCTAGTTGGGCATCCTGCGAGTGGTCGTGGGCGACCTTCATCGGCTTTTTCACGCCAAGGTGAAAGGCGAGCTTGGCGCTGATGCGCGTGTCTTCGACGATCCAGAAATCAGCTTCCGAAAGCGCCTCGGAGCATCTCGGGGAGATGTCCCCGAGATTTCCGATGGGCGTGGCGACAAGGGTCAGCCGTGGCGTCAGGGCTTCGGAGCTAGCGAGCTCTTCGAGTCGTCCTTCTTGCTGGTGGAGCCTTCCTTCTTCTTGGCTGCGTCCTCCGCCTTTTTGGCTGCCTCTTCCTGCTTTTTCTGCTCGGCCATGTCGTCGTCGAACTTCTTCTTTTCGTCCTTCCATTGCTTCTGCTTGGATTCAAATTCCGATTCTTGATCGGGGGTGAGGAGCTTGGCAGCTTTCAACACGAGATATTCAGCGGAGCAATCCGAGAAGGTTCGCTGTCCGGTTTCGTCGTACTTGGTATTGCGGTCCATCGCCGTCGTCAGTTGATCGAAAGCCTTAGCGCCGTTCTTGTTGTCCTTGTAGTATTCAATGACGTCCTTGCGGTAGGCCCAGTTGTCGTAGAAGCCCAGATAGCGCTCATAGGATTGAATGCGCTCGTCCTTCATCTTGGTTTTGTCCGTGGACGGCAAGTCGTAGAGGTGCTGAACGACCGCCACTTCGACGAGAGCGCCAATATCGGCCTTCGGATCGGACTGGCCGATCTGCTTGGCGAGGTCGTAAATATCGCGGAATTCCTTCTCTTGGTCTGGCCCCGACGGCGAGCCCATAGCCTTCGAATAGCGATAGGCCGCTTCGTAGGCTTTGATCTCAAACTTCGGCTTCAGCTCTTTCTGAATCGCGTCCAGCTTTTCCTTGTACATCTTCTGGACCTGCGCGGCGATGTACTGCTGCTTGATTTCGTCTTTCTTCTTGTCGAAGTCGGCCGGGAGCGCAATCTTCTTATCGATCAGCTTGAAGATGGCGTATCCGCCCACAACCTTCGTCGGCTCCGTATAGGTGCCGGTCGTGAGGGTGGGGATGACTTTGTAGTCGGGCATGCTATCGATGTCGGTTTGCTTGAGTTGAAGAAGGTTCTCGCTCTTCTTCTTCTTGCCCGGGTCCGGCGTGGCCTCCGAATACGTTTCCATCACGTCTTCGAAGCTCTTACCCGCCTTTAGGTCGGCGTACGCTTTGTCGATCTTTTCCTTCGCCTGAGCGTCGGTTACCTTGGCGTCCATGCGAACCAGGACTTCCTTCACGTAGGAGGTCTCGAAGGTCGACTTAATCTGGTCGTCGGTGGGGTTGATGCTCGCCTTCCATTTATCCTGAAGGTATGCGCCCGAAGCCTGCAGCGCCAAGAGAATTTTCTTTTGGCCGTCCTTCAGCAACTTGTCGATCTGATCGGTTTGATCCTTGTAGAAGCTGGAGATGCTCTTTCCTGGAGCCTGTTTGGCGATGAGGTCGTCAAGGTCCTTGTCGGTGGAATCCGGCTTTAGCTGTCCGGCCTCTCTCAGCGATTTGGTGACGTAGTCCCGGAAGGCCTTTTCGCTTTCGATATGGAGCGCCTTCTTGATCGTCTGTTCGTCGCCGCTGTAGCCTTCTCGCTGGGCGATCATGTAAAGATCGGCCGAGGATATTGCCTGAGTAATGGCTCCGGCCACGATTTGGAGCCGGTAGTCCGGCATTGCATCGAGGATTCCCGGCGGCAGCTTCGATAGTTGATCGTCAACTGCCTTGTCGACCATATCGTTCGGAAGGTAGACATCGCCAACCTGGGCAAAATTTGCCACCTCGTTGCCTTGGAGGTCATGCGCTTTCAGCGACTGCGCGCGACCGCAGTTCGAAAACACCATACCGAAAACTAGAACTGCACCAAATACGAGCACCAAAGCTTGGCCACAGCCGCCCTTGATGAACTTTTCTTGAAATTTGTTAATCGACAACCAAAATCACCTACGTTGTTTCTGCTCCGTGTATTATGACGGATTTTTTTCCAGGCACTCTTGACAGGTAGACAAAAGAAGCGTATAATGCGTCTACCGTTACAGGTAGACGTGCAAAATGGCGAAAGGACTCACAAAGCGACAAGAGGAAATTCTGGATTTCATCCTACAGTACGTTGAATCGGAGGGATATCCTCCCTCGATTCGAGAAATCGGTCAGAAATTTGAGATCGGCTCCCTGCGAGGGGTGACCGTTCACCTCGACGCCTTGGAGCGGAAAAGCTACATTTCCCGGTCCAACACGCCGCGTTCGATTAAGCTAACGCACCCCAAATTCACCCCCGGCAATTCCCGTGTGACGATGCTTCCGCTCGTCGGTACGATTGCCGCCGGCACCCCAGTTCTCGCTCAAGAAGAAATCGAAGGAATGATTCCGGTTCCTTCGGAAATGGTCCGCAACGTCGATGGCGCGTTCCTGCTCCGCGTCAAAGGCGATTCGATGATTGGCGACGGCATCATGCCACGCGACCTCGTCGTGATCCGCCCGCAGAAGACCTTCCACGGAAATGACGTGATGGCCGTTCGCGTTGGCGAAGAGGCGACCGTCAAACGTATCCATAAGACGCCGAAGGGCGTCCAGTTGCTGTCTAGCAATCCCGATTATGCGCCGATCGAGGTTGATCCGACCGAAACGGAAGTAATCGGCAAGGTCGTGGGCCTGTTCCGCGACTACGAAGGCATGAGCTTCTAGCTCAGCTTTGAAGGGATGGCCTTTGGGGGCCATCCCTTTTTTTATTTGAGCTTACGGTTTGCCTGGATGATTTGGCTGAGTTTTTCGGTCGTAAGCGGGTCTTCCGGTTGCGAAGGGAAACCCTGATAGCGGACAATTCCGTCCTTGGAGATAACGAGGACGTGTGGAATGCCCTTCACTCCAACCCTCTTGGACATGGTCTTGTCGGGGTCGATGGTGACGTTATATTCCATTGGCGTACTCTCCATAAATTCCTTCACGGTGCCAGTCGTTTCGTCGCTCACGCCGACCACTACCAAATCCTTCGCGAATTTCTTCTTCCACTCGTTCAGTTCGGGGATGACCGCACGGCATGGGCCGCACCAAGTCGCCCAAAAGTCGATCAACAGGACCTTACCCTTGAGGTCTGCTGCAGTCGGAACCTTGCCGTGGACCGCCTTGCCAAACACCAGATTCTTGAAAACCTTGCCGCGAAGATCGTTGTCGGCGTAGAGCGTCTTGTCCTTCACGTACGGAGGAAAATCGGCTGGTGCCTTCCACGCAATTAGGGCCGGTACAGCCAGAAGTGGAACCAAGAGCATACGTCTCATGGTTTTATTGTAGTTGGAGACTCGCCGTTTTTGGGCGAGTATCCTCAAAGTGGCCCACTTTGTGATGCAATGACCTTTAAGCCTTTGAAAGCAACAAACCTCCTCGTTTTGCTCACCGCCCTGACCTTGGCGGGATGCCAGCAGCACGGCGCTAAGGACCTCGTCGGTACTTGGACTGCCGAGCGGGACAACCCGAAGACCACCGTGACCTTCAACCCCGATGGCACCTATCACACGGTCTCCGACGGCGGAGCCAACTACGTTGACGACAAGGGCAAGTACACCATCGACGGCGATACGCTGGTCTGGATCACCCCCGCAGGCACGATCGGCGCGAATGGCAAGCCGAGCGACAAGGACCGCCAGACGGAGATGTCGATCAACTGGATTGACGACAAGACGATCGAACTAGAGCTGGGCGGACAGAATCTGAAATTCAACCGGACGCAATAGGCGCGGTTTTAGGGCACCCACTCCCCTCCGGTTCACTCGTACCTCGTTCACCGACTCCCCGCTGGGGCGTAGCCATTCTGTTACAGGTCAGAAGCTCTAACATCCTTACAGAGCATTCGAAACCTTAAGACGATTGTATAGTTGCGACTAGGCTACGCCCCAGCGGGAAGTCGGTGAGCTTGCGAACCGGAGGGGAGTGGACAGCCCTCAATACGGTAGCCTAATCTTCGCATTTGAAGGATCAGCAACCTGACTTTCTCATTCAATTAGCTCGGAAAAATCGGGCCAATCTCTCCTTGCCCGAAAAGCTACTTTGGGCGCGCCTAAAGACGTCGGCCC
Organism: Armatimonadota bacterium; assembly: GCA_016125185.1. Taxonomy (NCBI): domain Bacteria; kingdom Bacillati; phylum Armatimonadota; species Armatimonadota bacterium. Next base: position 250,914 of record WGMG01000002.1, read on the forward strand.
AAAATGAAATTCCGATTCGCCGTCAGTTCCCAGTCCTTGGAAAATACATCCTCGACTTCTTCTACGAAGACTTGCAGTTAGCCATCGAAGTCGATGGAAATGCGTTCCACGATGACAGGACGGAGGAGGACATTCTTCGACAGCAAGAAGTCGAGGCAATTGGCATTGAATTCCTTGGCCTCCCTGCCCGTTTCGTTCTCCGTACGCCCGACAAAGCTGCAGAATTAGTTTTGAGCGTCTGTCGAGGAGAAGTCCAACTTGAAGAGCTGGACACAATGTTCCTCTGACCCTACGCCAAAGACCAGGTAACCGAGCCGTCCGGATTGTCAGTCAGGAGGATTCCTTGCTCCGCCAATTCCTTTCGAATCGCGTCCGCTTGGCCCCAATCCTTGGCCGTCTTCGCCGCCTTGCGAGCTTCGATCTTCTCCAAGATCAGAGATTCGTCGACCGCCGGCTCCTTTGTGGCAGCGACCGCGTGCAAGGGCTCGATGTGCCGCACGATTCCGAGTAGGTCGTTGATTTTGTCCAGGAACTCCATGGCTGACCGCGCCGATGCCGCCGTCAACGGCTCACGGTTGATGGCACGCGCGCCTTGCAGAGCCGCAGCCAAGGCCTCCGGCGTATTCACGTCGTCGAGCATCGCATCCAGCGTCTGACCATACAGTGATGAAAGCTCGCCGCCGATGGCGTCGTCCCCCGGTGTGCCTGCCTCAATGGCTTCCAGCGCCGAGGCTTCCGCTCGACGGAAGCGGTCGATGTTCGTCTTGGCATCTTCCAAGCCCTGGTCGGTAAAGTTCAGATTCTTGCCATACTTGCCCGAGATCAGCGCATAGCGGATTGCCAGCGGGTCGGCTCCGTTGTCTACCAAGCCCCGCACGTAATAGAAATTTCCCAGGCTCTTGGACATCTTCTGGCCATTGACCTGCAGGAAGGCAGTATGCGTCCAGTGGTTGCAGAACGGCTTGCCAGTGAGAGATTCGCTTTGCGCAATTTCGCATTCGTGGTGCGGAAATTTGTTGTCTTCGCCGCCGCTGTGCAGGTCGATGGTGTCGCCAAGGTAGGCGCGGGCCATGACCGAGCACTCGATATGCCAGCCCGGAAAGCCCCAGCCGTAAGGCGAAAACCACTGCATCAGGTGCTTGTTGTCCTTCTTCCAAACCGCAAAGTCGGACTGGTCGCGCTTGTTCTCGTCCATCACGACATCGCGAACGCCCTTTCGCAGACTCTCTTGCGTGTTTCCGCTCAACTTGCCGTACTGCGGAAACTTCTCGACACTGAAGTACACGCCCGTCGGCGTCTCGTAGGCGATCCCCTTTTCGATGAGATCCTCGGCAGCCAAAATCTGCTCCCGCACGTGCTGGGTCGCCCGCGGTCGAACTTCGGGCTCGACCAAATTGAGCAGTTTCCAGTCAGCTCGATAGGCGTTCTCGTAGTATTCGGCCAGTTCCCAAATGTTGTGGAACTGTTCCCCTTCTTTTGACCGAAGCGCCTTCTCCATCTTGTCTTCGCCGGTCGCGTCGGCAATGTCGTCGTCCGTTAGGTGCCCGACATCGGTGATGTTGGACACCCAGGTGACCTTCCAACCGATGGCACGGGCGGTGCGAACGATCAGATCGGCGGTCAGAAAGGACCGAAAGTTGCCGATGTGCGCGTAGGAGTAGACCGTGGGTCCACAGGTGTAAAAGCGGAGGTGCCCCGGCTCGATGGTTTCGAGGGGCATGACTTTTCGCGACAAAGAATCGTAAAGCCGGAACTGCTTTTCACTCATAGACTCCATAAGTCTACTCGTGGACATCAACGGTAGTTTCAAACTTGCGACCTTGTCGTGCCAACCGCAGCCACATACAGTACCCACCCATCGTATTTAAGCAAAGTGAATCGTTTTTCTAATATAAAGAATAGGGAAGGATATTTGATGAGCAAAGCCAATACGACCTACGAGGACGCAAAGCGGCGTCTGAACCGCATCACCGGGCAGGTCAATGGCATCCACAAGATGCTCGACGAAGAACGCTACTGTGTGGATATTCTCACTCAGGTCTCAGCCCTTCGCGCGGCCCTGGACCAACTCGGGCTGCTCCTGCTCACGCATCACATCGAGGACTGCGTGTATGGCGAAGAGCACCACCACTACGAGTCTCAGGAAGAGAAGGTGAAGGAACTCCGCACTACACTCAACCGCTTTTTGAAGTAGAAACTCAGTGCATTTCCCGGTTGGAGGGATGCAGTTAGAGCCTGTGAGCCGTCATAATGACGATATGTCAGAAATGCCACAGGAACCCAAGCCAGTCATTGAAGAGGATGCAAAACTTGCGCGGATCTTCGGCGTGGTCCTGTTCGTCATCGTTCCGATCTTCGGATTCTATTACGGCACGGTGTTCGGGAAGACCAATCCGGTCGACGGCAAAATCTGGTTTTTCGACTACATGACGTCGGACCTGGTCCCGGGTGGTATTGGCGCTTTGATCGGCCTGGCAATCGCCGGCGCCATCAACTATCACATCTGGTTCCGCTATAAGAAGCAGGTTGAAGAAGATTTGATCAACGAGTGGTACGATCCGCAGTCGCACAAGTCGGCCGGGCATCACTAAGTAAGGCTTCAGAAAGAACCAGCGTAACTTAAGCGTTCTTCGTCTGATCTTCGACGCCCAGCTTCTCGCCCAATAGGCGAATGCACTCGTCGTAACCGTTCATCTTCGGCAGCAGGAAAAACGTCTGGTGATTGCCCTTTACGTAGCACCACTTGTCGGTGCGAAGCTTGACCTTCTCGATGTCGTCGTAGCGGATCACACCAACCGTGCGGCCAAGCACGATTTTCTTGATCTTGGTCTCGGAAAACTGATACTCCGTCAGCGACGCCCCCAACTGCGAAAGTGAAAGGCTGGCCGAGAAAAGAACGATCGGAGAAAACGCGAACGCGAGCCAAACCCGAAGGGCGAGATAGTGAACCAATCCTCCCATCGGCATGATGGCAAAAACGCAAAACCGCAACGCAGAAACCCACTGCGATCGGATGCTGTAATGAACGTTCACAAATCCCATTATACGACTAAGAAATAGCCGTTCGGGTAAAAGAAAATGATGTCTCTGAGCGAGGTCCGTTACTATTCTCAGGCATTGCAAAAAGCCACTGGTACGTTCGTCATTCACCCTGATCAAAACGTCCAACGACCGTACCATTGTATGGTCCTTTTGCATGGTCTGAGCGATGACTACACTATCTGGCAAAGGCGCACGTCGATCGAACGATATGTGGCCGACAAGCCTCTCATTGTCGTGATGCCCGACGGCGGCCGAGGCTTTTATGTCGACGCCCTCCAGGGGTACCAATATCTGCAAGCTATTGCTTACGAACTGCCTGAACTGATCGGCCATCACTACACCGTTGACGGGTCATGGTGTACAGCCGGATTGTCGATGGGTGGGTACGGCGCGCTTCGTGTGGCGCTGGAGCGCCCCGACATGTTTCGATCCGCCGTCTCTCACTCAGGCGCGGTCACCATCGGACGTCACTATCCGACCGAAGTCCCGACTTCGGGCCACGAGCGCGAGGAACCGTTCATTCGCGAGTTTCTGCCCGTGTTCGGACCCGTGACACCGGGCGGCAAGAACGACCTGGTCGCTCTTGCGCAGAAAGCCTCGCCACGCCCGGCGATCCGTTTCGATTGTGGGACGGAAGACTTCCTCTTGCCAGCCAACCGGTCCTTCCACGCAGACCTGACCGAGCTTGGGATCGCCCACGAATATGAGGAGTTTCCCGGCGACCACAATTGGGCCTACTGGGACGAGCATATTCGCGAGGCGGTCGAGTTCAACATGCGTAACCTGAACAACTAGGGTAATTCTCCTTCACCCGTGAAGGAGTCCGGTCGACCCGGTAGGAGCAAGAACTACCGGGTCGGACCCTCTACTCTCTATTCGGAATCAGCTTCCAAATGGCCGGATCTTCCGATCCGCAATACCAGAACGCCACGGAACCGACTCCAAACTTCGTCGCCAAATCGAGCTTTTGCCGGAACGACTCGGCCCCACCAAAGTGCAGCTTGCCATCGACGACTTCCCCACTCTTCGGGTCGATGGCGGTCGGCTTGGTGGCCAGATCATCCCAACCAACCGAGCGGCCCGGGCTCGTGCTCCAGTCGTAGCCGTAGCAGGCGATCCCCATTCCAATCTTCTTGGGATCGATCTGCGTCTTGGCAAAGCTGATCACGCGCTCGACCCAATCGTTTGGAGCGATCGGACCTTCGGGTGAACTGCTCCAACTGAAATCGTAAGTCATGATGTTGACGCGATCCGCCCACTCGCCAATGGCTTTGTAGTCCTGCGCCTGGTTGCCGTCCCAAGTTCCCCTGGCTTCCTGCTTCGGGTGGACCGTCACGGATAGTTTCATCTTTTGCCCATGCAGAAGTCGGGCGAGGGTTTTGACGAAGGCGCTGTAACGGTCGCGGTCGTCGGCCTTCATCGACTCGATATCGAGGTCCACGCCATCGGCTTTGTCCTCTTTGGCGAGGAGCATCAGGCTCATCGCCAAAGAGAATCGGGTCTGTTCGGTCGCCACCGCCTTGGTCATCCGCATGGGGTCGAATCCGTCGCTACCCGCGCCCTCTTGGTAGTTGTTGATCATCGCGTAGTACTCGATGTGGTGGTCCTTGGCGATGGACCGAGCCCGGTTGGTGGCATCGCGGTTGGCTTCTCGGCGGGCGGGCATTCCGTCGGCGTTGACCATGTACGACTCCATGAAGATCGTGCTTAGCTGGTCGGCATGCTCAGCCAAACGCTGAACGCTAGCCGGATTGTAGCCGACCACCCACGCGGTGACCTGCGGCTTGGCGGCGAACATGAGGGCGAGGGCGGCGGTGACCATAGCGTCATTGTATCGTGCGCTTGCCACCGACAGGAGGTCTTTTGCCTTCCCGGCAGATGAGAATGTGCCCAACGGTTTTGTAGTCGGCATCTTGAATCGCCAAGGCACGATGGGGTTTAATACAGGTTCCCTTCGGGCGGTTAGCTCAGTGGTAGAGCACTACAATGACACTGTAGGGGTCACAGGTTCAAGTCCTGTACCGCCCACCATTTTCTTTCCCATAAGAATTAAACGCGCGAGCGATATGGGGCTTGACTGTGAGCCCTTGGGTTACAGAATTCAAGTCTGGAGCGAAGCGATATCCCGCCAAGGGGAAATGAGCGTAGCGAATCGGGACTGTACCGCCCACCATTTTCTTCTCGTGTACTTCATGTACATCCTCCAAAGCGAATCAAGCGGACGATTCTACGTCGGTCATACCGACGATCTCGACCAACATCTGGAATTCCACAACACGGGACAATCGCATTACACGGCAAGAAGAGGTCCATGGAAGCTCATCTACTCAGAGCCATTCGAAACTTGCAGCGAAGCGATGAAGCGGGAAGCCGAAATCAAGAAGTGGAAGAGCGCGGCCCTGATTCGAAGGCTCATCGCGGATAGCGAAGTTTAGAGCATCCCGATTCATCGCGTAACGCTCACCACTCCTCAACGCGGAATGCCCATCGCAGCAACTTCTAGCCAAGGAGGATCATTCTTTCCAGATTCAAGTTCACCCCCTTACGAATCCTTTTGATACTGGGGCTTCCTTAGTGACCATAAAGGAGCCTTCACGTGTACGGCGGTTTGCCATGAACGCACCTCTCCACCGAATTGAATTCAGGCAAGCCGCATGTTCAGGGCAACCTTAAAGACCTTTTTCGAACCTCACGAGGCGATTGCCCTTTCATCTGATGCAACAGTCGGTTGAACTGATGAAGGTCGGGGACGCCAACCGTTCTCGCAATGGTTTTGATGGGCATAGTGGTAGAGGCAAGGAGGTGTTCGGCGAGATCGGCCCGGCGGGTGCGGATGTGGCTCACGACGCTCCGGCCGCAAGCTACCTGGAAGAGTCGGGAAAGATAGCCCTCCGAGACTCCGACCTCATTCGATATTCCCTGGATGCTAAGTGGGCCGCTCATCCGTTCCTCAATGAGCCTAAGAGCCAGTTCGACCGCTGGATGATTCTGTGGGTAGTCGCTCCCGGGAACGTCGCGCATCATCTCGGCGGACTCCCACAGCAGCGACCAAAGAATGGCCAGTTGGGACGCCGGGTTTTGGAGGGGACTCATCGCCGTCTTTCTAACCCTTTCGTAAATCGGCATGTACCGTTCGTGCAGGTCATATACAAACGGCACCGCCATCGCCGTGCCTTGAGCGTCGGGGCGAAAATGGAAGTAGACGTGCTCGCTATGTCCCAGATAACGGTAAACGATCTGTGTACTCGCCGGGATAATGCTGACAGCTCCGGGACGGATAGGATAGGGCACCCCATCCAGTTCTAATGATCCCTCGTAGCTGTAGATGTGAAAGCACCAGAGATCGGGCAGGAAAAACTCATCGACAAGCTGAATACCTCCATGCCGTCCGACACCACAGACGACTAACTCTGGGGGGCAATCCAGAGTGATCCGGCATGCATTAGAAATGTGTATGTTTGCCATATCTTCAAACTTACTATCCCAAATTTGGACAACTCAAGAAATCTCTTGGCTTAGATTTGCATTCACTATATCCTATTCCTAAAATTCTTGCCTTCGCCGCTGAAGATAGGAAAGGGCTCAGCGCTATGAATCGCAGGAATATGTTTTGGGTGTTCGACGAGAATGGCCCTCGGCGTGCCAACAGTACGTCGCCGTCCATCCATCCGTCTTCGAGGACCCCGCACAGGGGATTCACATTCATATTTTCCTTGGCTCCAACCTCGCCGTTCGGCATCGCCCGGCATGCTTCAGCCTGCCAGGCGAGCCATATCTCTGCGCCGAAGACAGACGGCGCCCCTCCATTGAAATCATGAAAAAACTAAGAACATCGGCATTTACGCTCATCGAGCTTCTTGTCGTTATTGCTATTATCGCCATCCTGGCGGCTATTCTCTTCCCCGTCTTTGCCCAAGCTAAAGAGGCGGCTAAGAAGGCGTCCTGCATCAGCAACAACAAACAGTTGGGACTGTCCTTCGCCATTTACTCCAACGACTATGACGACTACTTTCCTTGCGCCATGAAGGGTTTGTCGGGAGACAACACACGCCTCGGCGGATGGATGACCTGGGATGGAGCTTCGGCAACATCCAATACACAGAACACGGCGTTTCGCCCTGAACTGGGATCGCTGTATCCGTATGTGAAGAACGCCCAGGTCTATGTATGCCCTTCGGATACGTCGAAACAGAAAAACAGCTACGCCGTCAACGCGATGCTTTGGCCCGACAACAAGGCCATTCAGATTCCGGGAGCTCCGAGCGGATACACGATTCGGCCCGGCATGAGCGTCACTCAGTTCGTCTACGTCGCGAGCACCATCCTTCTCGTCGAAGAAGGCACGACGTTGGGCGGCGGCACTGACGATGCATTTTTCGCCCCTCCTACCTATTGCCCAGCTAAACCGAACGGCATCCGATACAACTATCCAACGGTTCGACATACTGGTGGGAGCGCTTATCTTATGGCTGACACTCACGCAAAGTGGCTCAAGCTGTCGCAGATTCCGCTCGCCCCAGAAGACAACTCGACGTCGTGTAACATTCAGTGGACGGTCTCTCAGAATGGCAACATGCCAAGCTGGTCTCCGTGGTAGGAGCCTTGCTGACTTCTTTCGCTCTTCTCCTGACGGAGAAGAGCGATGGCATTAACCTAGTCCGTTCCGAGTTCATATACGTATCGGCTCCGTTTCCTTCGTGTCATGCATCAACGATTGTTCAAACGCGAACGGGCAAAATTCTGGCCGCTTGGTTTGGGGGCAAAGCCGAAAGCAATCCCGACGTGGGAGTTTATGTCTCCGAACTCCAGGGCGATAACTGGACCGTTCCCAAAGAGGTAGCGGTCGGATACGCCCCAAACGGCGAACGACGCCCCTGCTACAATCCGGTGCTGTTTCAGCCCTCCGGCGGCCCGATTCTGTTGTTCTACAAGGTTGGTACGGGACCTCAAGGTTGGTGGGGAATGCTGACGAAGTCCACCGACGATGGACGAACGTGGGACAAGCCGGTTCGGCTTCCCGACGGCATTCTCGGTCCGATCAAGAATAAGCCGATGGAACTGCCCGACCACACGCTGATTTGTCCGTCGAGCACAGAGGAGGGCGGCTGGCGAGTTCACTTTGAATTCACCAAGGACTTCGGCAAGACATGGACCAAGACCGATCCCGTCAACGACGGCAAGTCAATAGGAGCCATTCAACCCTCTTTGCTAAAACTCCCGGGAGGAAAGCTCCGCGCCGTCGGCCGAACCCAACAAGGGCGGGTCTTCTCTATTGATTCCAACGACAAAGGCAAGACGTGGGGACCGATGTCGCTCACCGACGTTCCAAACCCCAACTCCGGTTGTGACGCTATCACACTCAAGGATGGTCGCCATCTCATGGTTTACAACAACACTCCAAGCGGACGTACACCGCTGTGTGTCGCTATTTCGAGCGATGCCAAAACCTGGACCCCGGTTCTGACTCTGGAAAGCGACCCAGGCGAATACTCCTATCCTTCGCTGATTCAAACAAAGGATGGATTGGTTCACATTGTCTATACCTGGCAGAGGAAGCGCATCAAGCACGCCGTCGTCGCTGTGAAATAGTGATCTGGTCCGAGCCCTCATGAGCTGGGAACGAGGCTCGGACTAAGAGACTTCAACAGTTGGCAGATTTCCGGAATAAGTGTCCCAAAACTGAACGAAAAGTCCGGATCAATGGCAGCCTATCGACCCCGCAGTATCCTGAAGTTGAAGCCACGATCTCTACGATCAACGGCGGCGTAGGACTTGGGTCGATGAACCGCAGAGACATTTTGAAGGCATTTGCCGCCACGGCATTTACGCCGTTAGTCGGTTCGATCGACGTAGTCAACGGCACGCCAGACGAGCTTACGGAAGGGATTGCTTCAAACCTAAAGCTCTGGTACGACCGACCAGCAAACAACTGGCTGGAAGCCTTGCCTCTCGGAAATGGCCGAATTGGGGCAATGGTTTACGGTGGTCTGGCAACGGAGACCGTACAGCTTAACGAATTGACGCTTTGGGCCGGACAACCACACTGCTACAACAATCCTGAGGCCAAGGCATTCTTAGAGCCTATTCGAGAAGCAATTCTTGCTGGGGACTACAAGCTTGCCCAGGACCTCGTGGGCAAACATTGGATTGGGCGGCCTTGGGCCCAGATGCCCTACCAACCCTTCGGGAGCCTCAAGCTGGCGTTCGACCACTCCGCCACTGAACCGACCCACTATCGACGCGAACTCGATCTTGACTCTGCCATCACAACCACCACCTACCAACTAAAAGGCACGAAATTCCGCAGAGAAGCATTCATAAGCTATCCGGACCAAGTCTTCATCATGCGGATTACGGCCGATAATCTCGGACAAATTGGCTTCACTGCCGAGTTCGAGACGCCACACGTGAAGAAGCAAACATCCGCTAACGGAAACGACCTCATTCTGGAAGTCGAAGGCGGAGCGGCAAAAGGTCTTGATGGTGGTGTGCGAGGCTATGGAATTTTGCGCGTGATCGCCGACGGAGTGCAAATTCAGTCGAACGATTCCCAATTGACGGTAAAGGGCGCGAACGCGGTCACCCTTCTGGTTTCCCTCGCGACAAGCTATCACAACTACCGAGACATCACCGACGATCCGATCGAGAAGGCGAACCGTTGGCTGGCTCAGGCGAAATCCAGGACCTTCGGAAACCTGAAGAGTAGTCACGAAGCCGACTACCGAAGTCTTTTCGACCGCGTCCATCTCGATTTCGGCGCGAAGCCAAGCCAACTGCCGACCGACCAACGAATTCTGGCCTTTCCTAAGGGGCAGGACCCCGAACTTGTCGCTCTGCACTTTCAATATGCGCGCTACCTCCTGATTTCATCCTCAAGACCTGGTGGACAGCCAGCGACTCTTCAGGGAATTTGGAACAACTCACTGGAACCGGCCTGGGATTCAAAGTACACCGTCAATATCAATGCCGAAATGAACTACTGGCCCGCTGAGTCCTGCGCCCTCAGCGAGTGCCACGAACCGCTTTTCCAACTTATTTCCGAGATCGCAGAAACCGGAGCCAAAACCGCCCAAGACTCGTATGGTGCTCGGGGATGGGTTTGCCATCACAATACTGATGTATGGCGAGGTACGGCTCCGGTCGATTGGTACGGCTCGGGCATGTGGCCTCTTGGCGGCGCGTGGCTCTGCATGCACCTCTGGGAGCACTACCTGTACGGACTCGACAAGCAGGCGTTAGCCAAGCACTACCCGTTGATGAAGGGTGCGGCGCAGTTCTTCTTGGATACGCTCATCGAAGAACCAAAGCACAAGTGGCTCGTGACGTGCCCTTCGCTATCGCCCGAGCATGAGCATCACGAACGGGCGACTCTCTGCGCCGGGCCGACAATGGACATGCAGATTCTCCGAGACCTCTTCGGTGCCTGTGCTAAAGCGTCCGAAATATTGGAGACCGACGCCGACTTCCGCAGAGAAGTCCAGGATGCCCAGGCCAGATTGGCTCCCATGCAAGTCGGTGCCCAGGGCCAGCTTCAAGAGTGGGCGGAGGACTGGGATGCTGATGCGCCTGACCAAAAGCATCGGCACGTATCGCATCTGTACGGCCTCTATCCCAGCCACCAGATCACGCCAAGCACCCCCGACCTGTTCGCCGCCGCCAAACGAACGCTCGAGATTCGTGGAGACGAAGGAGTGGGATGGAGCTTGGCCTGGAAGATCGCTTTCTGGGCTCGACTATTGGACGGAAATCATGCTTTCAAGTTGGTCTCCGAAGCGCTCAAGCCAGCCGACGCGACTTCGACTCGATACGATGAGGGAGGGGGAGTCTATCCGAATCTATTCGATTCTCATCCGCCGTTTCAGATCGATGGGAACTTCGGCTTTGCCGCCGGTATCGTCGAAATGCTGATGCAGAGCCATCTTGGAGAGATTCATCTCCTTCCTGCCCGGCCCGACGCCTGGCCGAATGGGTCCGTCCGAGGTCTTCGAGCGAGAGGCGGCTACGTGGTGGATGTGGAATGGAAGAAGGGCCAACTGTCGAGGGCTTTGATCAGGGCATCGCACAGCGGCAAGTGTGTGGTTCGCTACGGAGACAAACGAAAAGAAATGCAGGTCAAGACGGGCGGATCCTATCGAGTGGAAGCCCATGACTTTCTATGAACACGCCCGGTCATTGGCCGGCCGTTTCTGGCTTGCGATTTTGCTGCTTGGGATTACAGGTGTCAGCGCGGCAAGGCCTATGGAAACCAGGCCGATGAATCCCGACAGGATTGGCGCGCAACTGGACTCATTGTTTGTCTCGACCGAGGGGTCACCACGAGAGACAACTTCGGGAGCATGCGTCGCCTTTCGCAAAGCCTTTGAGTTATCCAGCGTGCCCACAAGCGCCACTTTCAATCTCTTTGCCGATGCACGCTACGTGCTTTGGATCAATGGCCGCTACTGTTCGCGCGGTCCAGCCCGCTTCGAGCCTTCGGGTCCAGAGTACGATCCGATTCCGGTCGCCCAATATCTGAAAGGAGGAAAGAACCAGATTGCCATTCTGGTGATCGGTCGGGTGAGCAACGGCAAAACTCGCTGGCGTCCCCTCGGAATGACCGCGAACCTGATGGTCGGAAACCGGAGCCTGATTCAGACCGACTCGACTTGGCGGTGGAGCGAGGCCACTCGCTATCGAAAAGTCCTAGTCGATTGGGCCAATCTCTATGATGTTGTCGATGCCAGAGCCGAAGACGGCGACTGGACAAACCCGGAGTATGACGACTCTCGCTGGAAACCGGCTGTCCGAGTCGCTCCAAACCCGACTCTCCTGAAAGTGACAACGCGCGTCGATTGGCAGGAGGACGCCAGACTCGACGTCAAACCGATCGGTGGCTCGTGGTGGGGACCGCTCTCGAGGAGGCGGACACCGCTCCTGCGAGAGACGAAAGTCGAACCAGCCTGGACATCATTGCTCCCGGTAACGCTTCGCGCCGGCGAAAAAGCCACCTTCCGCTTTGCACACTTGGTGCTGGCAACCACGGGTTTTGAGGCCGACGCTGAAGAAGGATGCGAGATTCGCTTCAGCTACCTTCCTCAGACGAGCTACATCTGCAAGGGCGGAACTCAGTCCTTCGTCACAACGGACAGCCACGCTATCTTCGAAGGTTCCATTGAAGTCATTCGAGGTCGAGTCACATTCAAGAAGATTGAGTTTTCCGAACGCCTCTACCCGTTTGCGATGGTCGGCAGTTTTCGGAGTAGCGATCCGCTCCTCGATCGCCTTTGGAAGACGTGTGTTCGCGGGCTCGAAGTCACCAGCGAGGATGCCTACGTCGATTGCACGGATCGGGAGCGGGTGGAGTGGATGGATACCGATCCTCCCGCTTTCGATGTCACTCGGGTAGCCATGGCCGGACCGCCTATCAACGGGAAGCCGACCTACTCCGACCCAAGGCTTTTGGAGTCAATGCTCCGCCGAACCGCGCTGACTCTCCAACCCGAGGGATGGGTCAAAGCCCACACTTGCTCGGACCGGTTTGACATTCACGCCAAGATGGAAGACAGAGCCTGCGACTGGGTAGAAGGCGCTCGAAGGTATGTGGAGTCAACCGGCCAGACGAAGGTCGTGCGGGAGATTTGGCCTGCGATGGTGCGTCAGATGGACTATTTCCTATCGCACAAAACCAAGCGCGGTCTCGTATTGGGTCGTGAGTGGACCGTCTGGGGCAACCCCGTCGGCTACCAAACCTGTGAAGGCACCACACTCAACGCGTTCGTTTGTCGAGCCTTGTTCGATGCCGCTTCCTTGGGTCGAAAGATCGGCGAGAATAAAGAGGCCCTTCGGTTCGAGGCGGCAGCCAAGGAACTATCCAATACGATCAATAAGGTTCTGTGGGATGAGGACGCGGGAACGTACTTTGCTGGTTTTTACGACCTCGACATTGCCAAAGCCGCGCCGGACTATCGTCCGCTAAAGCTCCAAGTCACAAATGGGTTGATCGAGCCAACCCGCCATGCCGCCCTGTTCATGCTCGACCAAGGAGTTGTGCCTGCCGATCGGATTGCAAGGACGACCGCCTATCTCACGTCCCATCCGCCCCACGAAAACGACATCATGCAGTACTACTACTTTTGGAAGCAGTGTTACCGGTTGGATACACCGGACGCCGATCTTCAGGTTCTGGATATGATGCGGAGGGAGTGGAAGGACATGGCGGAGAGCCCCTTCGAAGCCACCTTCGAAGGCCTTCATTCGTGGGGTTCGCAAGCGCACGGATACGGTATGTTCCCTGCGTACTTCCTCAGTTCGTACGTTCTGGGTGTGCGGCGAGAGGGTAACGGGTTGTTGATTGAGCCCCGACTCGCCGATCTGACCCATGCCTCTGGAGTGGTGGCGACGGAATTCGGCCCGGTCGATGTTGAGTGGAAATTGGGTAAGTCTGGAGGATCATTCAAACTGACCATTCCTCGGGGCACAAAAGCGATCCTTCGCCTCCCCGCAGGTCAAGCAACCCTAACAGGCGAGCTCAGCGCCAGATTCAGGAAACATGGTCGCTGGCTGGAAATATCTCTGAAGGAAGGGCTATCGGAGGGAACATGGCGATAATCATCTGATTCGGGCGAATCGCCAATCTGCGGTCTCTCAATTGTCTCTCAGTAGGAGGAGATTTTCGGAGACTTCCAGGCTCGTCCGTAGAATCAAAATCAATACTTTGAACCTAAGAAAACTCCCTTGAGGTGGTCGTGTTCACGAGGCGTGAAGGTTCGAGTCCTTTCCCGCGCACCAGCTTTCTCTCCAGAAAATGATTCCCTCGGGAAGGACCAGAAGTTTTTCCAGCCGTAGGGAAATGTCGAAGATTCCGAGAGGCTGAGCCGAATCGGAAAGTGAAGCGAATCGGGACTGCACTCCTCAGATTCAAATTTCGCTCTTTTAGTTTGGAAACCAAACTAAATTTCAAGTAATAATCTGCCGTGTCTCTGAAATATTAAAGCGTACAACGCGGTCGTGCCCTTTCGGACTCTTGCAGCGAAGTTCTAAGTCTTCAAATCGCCTCTGCATTCTGCCATGCCCGCGGATTTGGGGTTCTTGAAGTTTCGGGAACGAAGATTTCTTCTCATGCGTCATACTCAGTAAGTCGATGGTACGGCTACCACGGGTACTGGCTACGCTATTCATGCTGTTTGCTCTTATATTGCAAACATCGGCATGTAGCGCCTGCACGATCGGTTGCCTTCTCGGTGTCTGCAGTTCAAAGCAAATCTCAACCCTTCATCATGACCACGATGAAGATCGGGGTGGTAGTTGCTGCGATCATGAAAAGGACGAGCCCTCGGTTCACGACCACAGTGGTTTGGCTCAAATCGGTTCTGAGCACAAGGATTCTTGCGGATGTCCGTCAATTGCAAGCTGCGCCTCTGCGTTTTCGGTGCAGAAACAGGATATCGGGGTTCAGGCTCCCAATGTCGACCTGCCTGCCACCTTGCCAGATACCCGTGACTTGAAGTTTAGCGTCGTTCGTGTTCCCGAGCCGGGATATTTTGGCAACGACTCTAGCCCACCCGTTCTTGGTGAGTATGCGCCTGATCACGGTCGGGCTCCTCCAGTTGTGTAAAGCTCCCAACCTTGTGCGCTGAAAAGTGGCGCAGCAGGGTTTTTCGGCGTCTTTGACTACCAATTTCAACTGGATACAAAAATGATCTTTACTACCCTTGTCGCGACAACCGCGATGTCACTCGTCACCCAACAAGCCCCGGCCATCTCTTGCCCCATCACCGGCGAACCGATCGTTAAGGGCATGAAAGTCACCGAATATAACGGTGCTCGCTTCACGTACTGCTGCGCGGGTTGCGATACGCAATTCGAAAAAGATCCCAAGGCTGCCCTCGACAAAGCCGCGAAGACCGGCAAGACGATCGGCGTATTCCTTTTCGATCCGGTCAGCATGAAGCGTCTCGAAGCGGACAAGGCCAAAGGCGGCTTCACCGATTACAAAGGCCTCCGCTTCTACTTCGAGTCAGAAGCCGACAAAGCGGCATTTGACAAGGAACCCGCAAAATTCGGGGTCCTACCAAAGAAGGAAGCTCTGTACTGCCCTGTGAGCAAAGAAGTCGTCACGTCCTATACCAAGGCAAGCGGATACGGAGACTTTAACGGCACCCGTTACTACTTCTGCTGCGGAGGGTGTGAAGGACCGTTTGGTAAAGAGCCGGCAAAGTTTGCCGAAGTCGCGAAGGGACATGTTAAGACCCCTGCTCCAATTGCCGCTGAGAAGCCAGCACAAAAGAGCGGTGGAGGCGACAACCAATGAGAGCCTTCACGCTATTTCCGGCTTTGGCCATTACGATCAGCGCCGCCGCTATTAGTTCCGCCGACGGATTCGCCGTCAGCGGAACGAAGAAACTGACCGTGAGCGCAAGTAGTCTGGCAAAAGCGAGAAGGAAAGCGACGGCTGGAAGTGTAAGCTCGGACAAGAAGTCGATCACGTTCAGCTCGGCCTCTGCCCAGCTTGTCGTTGAGACCGGACCGAAGAACGATATGATGTCGTATCGAATCCAGAGTTTGCGCAATCCTTGCCTTGTCGTGAAGCCAGGCGCAACGCTTCATATCCTCTTCGTCAACACCGACGACGATATGCTCCACAGCCTTCGATTCACTTCGGAAGCCGCTCCGTTTGACGCCAAGATCGGAACGAAAGGCTCGGTTGGCTCAGCCGAACTAAAACCCATGTCGGGCAAGTCTTTCTTCGGGCAGGAATTTGCGATTAAGGTGCCGGTCAAGAAGGGTTCTTATAGCTATATATGTACGACTGCAGGACACGCCGCCGCAGGTATGTACGGGACCATTACCGTCCGCTGAGACATCATGAGCAAAGACAAACCAAGTGAAAACAACGAGGAAACTCTCGGTCGGCGAGAACTCCTCAAGCTAGGAGGTATCGGACTCGGAACCGGACTCATGGGCAATGCTTTCGGGCAACAAGGGCACAGGGCTACTGCGCAGCAACAGGTGTCGCAGTGGCCCTCGGCCTTCGATCCGCTAGAAACCCATCCGCCGTACCCGCCGCGCGACCGCCCGAAACCGGGCGAAAAGATTCATGTTCACGACATCGAGGTAACGATTGAGGTTCACGAAATCGTGCCGGGCGTCCAGACCCACATGTTCATGTTCAACAAGTCGTATCCCGGCCCGGAAATTAGGGTCAAGGAAGGCGACTGGGTGCAGATCAATCTTAAAAACAGCAGTCCCGAATTCCATACCATTCATTGGCACGGCATCATGGTCCCCATGGAAATGGACGGCGTGCCCCTGGGAACTCAGTGGCCAGTTGGTCCTAACCAGGAGTTCCGATATCTGTGGAAGGCGCAGCCGGCCGGCACGCACTTCTATCATTGCCACGTTATGACAACGCTCCACCAACAGGCGGGTCTTGTCGGATCTCTGATCGTCGAGCCCAAGGAGCCCGATATCGTGCAGAAGACGTTCCCGTACAAGCGCGAATACACCATGATCTTGAGCGAACTTGACACCAATTTCGTTCGCAACATGATGTCCGAGATGGTTGAGATGGGCGTCCAAATGGAGCGAATGAACCACAGCGCAAAGATGATGCGAGAAATGAACGGCAAGATGATGGGTTGGTTCAAATCGAAAGAGGAGTTCGTGAAGGCGGTCAAGAACGGGTACATCCCGCCGTATCTGGCGGCGAGAACCGGAACGGCAATGCCCATCACGCCGAACTACTTCATGATCAACGGAAAGTCGTATCCGATGACCGATCCCCTCATGATTCGGCGCGACGAGAACATTCGGGTCCGGCTCATTGCCGGAGGCTTCATGCCGCACTTCATCCACCTTCATGGGCATGACTTCTGGCACGTCTGCCAAGACGGATCGCCCCTGGCGGCGCCGGTGCGGATGAACACAATTCCAATCTATCCTGGCACAACCAGCGACATTGTAATCCAAGGTACGAACCCGGGATTCTGGCATTTCCACGACCATAGCGATCTGTGTACGACCAATAACGGCCAACATCCGGGCGGGATGATGACCATGCTAATGTACGAAGATGCTCGTGAGGCGGGCATCAAGTGGGAAGAGGTCATCGCGATCAGCTCATAGAAACAGGAGTAAAGGCAAATGAAAACACAAATTAAATACATCGGAATCTTGGCCACAAGCGCTCTTACTGCTGCGTCTGGAGCACAGACTCAACAATCCCCTGTGCAGCAAATTAGTCTGCAACCGCAAATTGAAATCGCCGGCTCGGGGCTTGCAACGCTGGATTTCGGCCGCGAAGGCATGTTTGGCGGTAGAGGCATAGGAAGCCGAAGCCAGATCAACTTTTCGGACTCGTCGTTGAGCTTCGGTGTTGCCCAGCGAATGTATCGAGGGGCCATCGGCAGTTTTACCCTTGGCGGCGTTGCAATCGACGAAGCAAACAGCGGGCACGGAAAGCAGGTCTTCATGCATCAGGCGTTCGCAGATTTCCAAGAATTGCGCTTCGAAGGATATATCGGACGGACCAATACGCCGACCGCTCAAATCGTTGAGTTTCCGACGATCCGGGAGGACGACCTGGTGGACTATACGTCGGTTCTGAATCCCTTCTCGAACGGAGCTAACCCCGAAGAACACCGCTATAGCAATGTTGCGGGCATCGTGTTTAACGGCGATCTTCACCACTTCCTCAATGTTCATGCGCAGCACCAGATCGACAGTGCCGGGGTTGGACAAAGCGACAGCGGGCTTAACTCGGTGGGAATCAGTTTCCAGTATGAAGGCAACCCAGCTCTAAGCACCATCGATCGCTTTCCGTCCTATGGCTTCGGTCTCGAAAGTCGAGCCATCAACAAAAGCTTCGGCGGGACATCGAATGTCTTCTATGGCGGTGGAGTCCTCAATTTGCAGCCGGGCCTCGTGGATAAGCTGGATTTACGCCTTTTGGGCCAAGTGTCGTTTGGCAACGATACCAACACGCTAACCACGCTCAATGACACGTACCGGGCCGATCAGGAGTCGATTGCGCTATCGCTGCGCAAACTCTACAGCCCGTTCGGAAAACCGGCGTCGCAAATCGCCATGACCGCCGGAATGAAGCGTTATTCAAAGGTGCCCAATGCGAACTCCTATGGTGTCGCCTTGAGTTACGGGAAGAACTTGGGCCAAGGCTTCGACTTTGTTTCTCAGCTTGGCTACGAGCGTCGAAGCAGCGGGATGACTATGGCTTTTGGCGGTCACAGTGACGCCCTGGTCTTACAGTTTGGACTTTCGTTCAACTTTGGCTCAACCTTCAATCAGAGCATCGGACCGCGCAGGTCGCCGACGAACCTGCTCCACCAATACATTCCAAATTAAGGAGTCACCATGTTAAGAAAACAACTGTACTCACTTCTCTTCGTTTCGACATTCTCGGCTTCTCTGCCTGCTTTTCAACAGAACCCTCCCGCTGGCGGCAGAACTCTTGAAGCTTCGGCCGTCATTAAGCCTGCCGCACCTAAAACGGGCGAGAACGTCCTTGAGATCACCTTCATGGAAGGCTCAAAGCCGGTCGCCGGCTTGAAGCTTGTCTCAAACGTGGGCATGACAAACATGGATATGGGGACGGCCCATCCCGCGGTAAGAGAAACCGCACCTGGACACTACACCTTGAAGCCCATGTTTCTGATGGACGGTCCGTGGCGGGTAACCCTCATCAGCAAAGACCCCAAATTCACCGTCAACTTTGACATGACTTCGGGGGCAAAGGGACCGTGGAAACCAACCAAACAAACGATAAAGATCGGCGAATCGGGAACTCCCGCAGTTCAGCCCAAGGATAAGACTGAGCCGCCGAAAACTGATCCGAAGGGGACGGATTCTCCCAAAAAGGACCCCGCGAAGACTGAACCTTCCACCACCGAGCCCGTAAACCAAGACCCGAAAAAGGAGCCGACAAAACCGGAGCAAGGCTATGACATGACAAGCATGGGACACGTTGCAGTGTCGATGCCCCAACTGAAGGAAAAGTCCTCCTATGAGTGGACAGGCAACGAAGACTGGGATACTCGAACTGGATTTGGCAAGCTTGAGCCGATGGTCAAAATGATGATTCTCATGATGGTGTCCGGTTCCGGCATGGAAGGGATGAAAATGCTCCCCATGGATATGGTGTTCAATGCCGAAAACTTTAGCGAAGGTGGTGATTCCCCGATGAAAGACATGCCCATGGCAAACTCAAAAGCCTTGAAGGTCGAGGCCAAGATTGAGAAGGCTGGTATCGGTGACAATAACGTCTCCATCACAATCAACACACCGGATGGTAAGGCCGTGACCGGTGCGAAGATCACGACCGCCGTCGCGATGACGAACATGGATATGGGCACGACTCACCCGGCGGTTAAGGACCTCGGCAAAGGCAAGTACGCTGTAAAGGCCACCTTCAGCATGAGGGGACCTTGGCGACTTACACTCATCGTTTCGGCAACCGGAATGCAGCCACTGACTTATACCTTTGATTTTCAGGCGAAGTAGATGAATCGAAATGGAGCGCGTTTGAAGAACAAACCAGAGGAGACTCATGCTGCGAGGTGATTCAGTCTCTCAATTTGAGGAGAAATTGAGAGACTTCTGGGCATCTCTGTGGATTCGAAACCTTCTCTTTGAACCTCAAGAAACTTGGATGACACTGTAGGGGGTCATCCCGATTCATCGGGACACCCCGCCAACTTCGTCAGGTGCCAATCACGTACATCCCCCAAGGTGATTCTACGTCTGCCATACAGATCACTCAATCCAACGCTTGGATTTTCGCCATTACTCGGCATCGCCCCATCAGAGCCGTTCGAGACTCGCGATGAGCCGATGAAACGAGAATGAGAAATCAGGCGGCGGAAGAGTGGCGATCTTTTTCGAGAATGAATAGCCGATGGCGAAGTTTAGAGTGACCGATTCTCTACTGACAACCAGCGGCGTGTTAAGTCTTCTTCTTTTGTCCTGTGGAACGAAGCGTCACCTATCAGAGAGGAAAAAAATTCAAGACTAGGCGTAGACTCATCAACATGAAAATCGCTTTGATGTGGCACGGAAGTCGGGAGACCAGAGATGCCGTCAACCTGGACGAGCACCGCTTGGCCCCAACCGCCGCCGCATTCCGGACAGAAGGATTCGAAGTCGAGCCATGTGTCTACAATGACAACTTTGCCGATGAAGTTCGGGCGCAGCTTAGGCACGTGGACGCCGTCCAGGTTTGGGTCAATCCGATCACCGATGAAGGACGGACGCGCGCCAAGCTCGACGCTTTGCTTGCCGAGATAGCCGATTCGGGAGTGCTGGTCCGAACCCATCCTGCGACCATCCAGAAGATGGGCACGAAGGAAGTGCTATTCACGACACGCGAAATGAGTTGGGGCTCGGACGTTCGCCGCTACTCGACGATGGACGAAATGCGTCACGGGCTCGTCGGTTCGCTCTCTACCGGACCGCGAGTGCTGAAGCAGTTTCGCGGACATAGCGGCCAGGGCATCTGGAAACTGACTCCCACCAGCGACCCGGAACGAGTCCTTGCACGACACGCCCCGAGGGGCAGCCAGGAGGAAGAACTTCCCCTCGAGCAGTGGATCGAGAACTGCGCCCCCTATTTCGCCACCGGCCCCATGTACGATCAGGAATACAACCTCCGAATCGGGGAAGGCACGATCCGGTGCTATTTTGTGCAAGACCGAATCGAAGGATTTGGCCACCAAGAAGTGAACGCGCTTGTGCCGGGGACCGATTCCGGCCCTCGTCTCTATTCTCCGCCGACCGATGAACGCTTCCAAGACCTTAGGCGGCAGGCCGAATCGGAGTGGCTGCCCCAACTGATGGAGAAGGTCGGCGTTACGTTCGACGAACTTCCGATGCTCTGGGACATCGATTTGATGTTTGCCGATCGTGGCTATATGCTCTGCGAGATCAACGTGAGCTCGGTCTATCCCTACCCGGAAAGCGCGATGCAACCCCTCGCAAGGGCCTTCAAAAATCGGATCTCGAGCTAGTTTGCTCTTTCATCTGGCAGAGACCGTCTAAGACTTCCCAAAGAGTCTATTTTGCCCGTCTGATTCGGTGAAGACATCGATGACACGTAGGACCATTTGGGCCTTGGTCTCCGCTTGGGGCCAAAATCATTTCTGACGATCGGTTTGACCTGTGACATCCTCTGAGTCGCAGAGTTCAGGTTTGGGGCGAAGCGAGGGGGAATGGAATCGGAACTATACCGCCCACTATTTCCTATTCCATTTTTTGCGTGGTGATACAATCGCTCTTATGAGGGTTGGTGAATTTCAATCCGCTACCAGGGTTCCAACATATCCTCTCAACATCGTCCCGATTCGCTTCGCTTTCCGATTCGGCTCAGCCTCTCGGAATCTTCGCTCATTTCCCTTTGGCGGGATCCATCGACAGATTTTCGGGTATGCAGAGCACTCCTGAAGCCGACATTTGTCCCGCTCACGAAAGTGGCTCGCCGTTCTGGCAATAGCGACCGTTGCCTAGTTTGACATGAGACTAAGGGTTATTAGATTCAGGCGATTTACCCGCACACTGCTGGTAACCGCTATAGCTGCATCAGTGGCAATATTACTTTTGGGCACGAGACGTGAACCATTTAGCTTTCTGCGGTCAGGCTATCTTAAGAGAGTGGATATGGGTCGATTCTCAACAAACCCGACTGGTACTGTATCGGAATTCGATGAATATGTAGTGCCCATCGATTGTACGGCACTCTTGTTATCGAGCAGAGACGAATTAAATACCCGAGGATTTGCATTATATTCAAAAGACGAAAAGTCAACAATATATGCAAATATGGGAGACTCAAGCTATATTGAATTTTCCAACCAGCCTAAAACGGCGTCGATAAATCGACTACCAAATTGTACCGTTACGTATGCTCGTTCCTTGGATGAGACAATTTGGACCAAGATTAAGTTTGAGATTTACCTTCTACAACATAGAGATTAGTGAAAGACAAACCTAGTAGAAAAGCCGACAGACGCTCGTTGTCGCTTAAAATGACCAAGTGTATGAGTTAGGGCTGATCAGTCCCCATTTCCTGACCAGGTTAGAGTTGACGAGCATTTCGTGAACTGACCAGTCACTATGTGAGATGGGTTAACCGAGTGGCCCGCATACCCGAAGGATACGTAGGGTCTTTTGCGGCCAGACTCATGGTCCTCGGGTTTCGTGTTGGATTTGGAGTTCGAACGATGTCCAACACCTTCTCGCGCTTGGTGTTACAATCAAACTTATGAAGGTCGGCGAATTTCAAACTCGCTCGGCTACCGGAGTGCCTGCATATCCTCTCAGCTTCGTCCGGATTCATATCGCTTTCCGATTCGGCTCAGCCTCTCGGAATCTTCGACATTTTCCTTTGGCGGGATCCGTCGACAGATTTTCGGGTATGCAGGCCACACCTGAAGTTGACATTTGTCCCGCCCACGAAAGTGGCTCTCCAGAGGTGCAAAATGAGTAAGGTGAATTATCTTTCAAATAGGGGCAACTCCGGATCAATTCTCAGGCAGTCAATGGAGATGTCTTGGTATTTCGCTCGAATATCTTTTGGAATTGTTGCACTTTTTGTTATGTTTGCCCATCCAATGCACGAATATTTGACAGGTGATGTGGTCCCACAGGTTTGGTCAATGATTGCTGCTGCACTGATTACTTTGGTTCTCGGCAGAACGGTCTTTATTACGATCTGTGCGGTTAGGCGAGAAAAGTGCTTTTCATCCCGCGTTTTAGTTCCGCCTCCGTCATTTGTGGCCACTTTAATATATGGTTCACTGTGTTTCCTAAGTATTGCGGTGAAAGTCCTGTTTATTGCTAGCCCTAGCATGAAATAGTTTTTGTTCACTATTGGCAAGCCACTGGAAAGGTGTTGACGAACCCTCTTCAGTTTGTTACCGGCTATCTTCTATATCGTTGATGCAAGGACGCGAGAAGCCTCAATCGTCGCTATTCGGTTCGACTCCTTAGGAGTCTTTGCTGGCAGAGGACCATCCTTTGCGCAAGATTCGCTCAGATTTCAATGTCTGATATGTGCGTTTAGCGTCTGCGTTCGAGACGAGCTACGGCCAGGTTGGCAATCCGAGCGTTCCGACTCCGGTTCTTCTTCGGGCGTGGCTTTTGATGGCTCTGTACAGCATCAGGAGCGAGCGGGCTTTGTGCGAGCAGATTACGATGAACGCGAGCTCTCGCTGGTTCGTTGGACTGGACCAGTCACGGCGTGAGTTGGGTTAATGGAGTGGCCTGCGTACCCGAAGGATACGCAGGGTCTTTTGCGGCCAGACTCATGGTCCTCGGCTTTGGGGTTGGATTGAAAGCACCGGACGGTGTCCAACACCTTCTCGCACTTGGTGTTACAATGGCGCTTATGAGGGTTGGTGAATTTCAATCCGCTACCAGGATTCCAGCATATCCTCTCAACATCGTCCCGATTCGCTTCACTCATTTCCCTTTGGCGGGATCCATCGACAGATTTTCGGATATGCAGGCCGCTCCTGAAGCTGACATTTGTCCCGCCCATGAAAGTGGCTCGCCCGAGGTAGTACTAGAAGCTGAGGTTTGCATTGGGCTGTCGGCATTTCTGACCAAAATTGAAGGATGCGGCACCTGTAAGGAACCCCCAGGCGAGGTTGGGTGGGTTGATCCAACGTTCACATTCGAGTGGACCTCAGCTACCCCATCCATTGGAATAAAGGTTGGTGGAAAGCGTGAAAAGTGCAAGTGACGATAGTCGTTTTGGATATGGCAATTATGCTAGATTTGTTCTAATCCTTGGATTCTTGATCTCATCGGGCGTGGACGCGGTGTTCATCGTTGTGAGTGTCCGAATGCTTCTGAATAACCGTTTGGATCAAGTGTTGCTGGGATCCATCGCTATAGTTCTTACTAGCATAGTTGTATCTGTAGTTAGCTACCTTTTCTTTGTCGTTTGTAAAACCGATTTAGTCATACTCAAAGACGGCCTAGCTGAGTTCAGATTTGGCACAAAGAAGAATTCTATATTATGGGACGATGTTGAAGACTTGGAGACTTTCCTTAATAAGTCCGTTCGTACTTTCGTCGTTTATGGTAAGGAAAATCAGTCAATAATGTTCAGTGCATCTTTGCCGCGATATAAGAGGCTTGTGCGGGAGATTGAAGCGAGGACCTCGAAAAGCTTCAATAAGTGAAGTTTTCTCGGACGACATTGGTGTGCCTTTGATTTGCTTGGAGATATGTTCTAGTCTCTCAAATGTCTCTCAATTGGAGGAGACGTCTGGAGATTTCTAGACATGCCCGAAGATTCAATGTACGAGAACTCCCACGACACTATAGGGGTCATCCCGATCGGGATACCGCCACCATTTTCTTCCCTTAAGAACCAAAACGCATCAGCGGTATGGGGCTTAGCCGTGGGTAAAAAGGGCACGGACTTCAATTCTTGAGCATGAAATTCCCACGGCCATCTACTCGGCAAAAGCGCTCACAAAGTTCTCGATGATCACCGTCTTCACGTGAACGTTGCGAGGCGAGGCCAACATCCACAATCCCAGATCGGCGACTTGGTCGATCGTCATCATTCGTCCACGCTGTTCGGGCGTCGCGTGGTCTCCCCAAATGTCCGTGTCCGCCGCGCCCGGACCAACGCTCATCGCCCGGATTCCGAAGGGTGCGCCCTCCAACGCCAGAACCTGCGTAAGTCCGTTAAGACCCCACTTGCTGGAGCAGTAAGCGCTCATGTCGGTGTAGGCGTTGTCGCCGGCGATCGAGCTAATGTTCAGAATCTGGCCCTTCGATTCCTTCAGGTGCGGCCACGCGTGACGCGAACACAGAAATGGCCCACGAAGATTGGTGGCGATGACCGCGTCGAAGTACTCGGTAGAGGTCTCCTCGAAGGGAATCCAGTCTCCGATTCCCGCGTTATTGACCAAGATATCGAGCTTCCCGTAATGCGCAATAGTGGACGCAACGACCGACGCGATATCGGTCTCTTGGGTGACGTCGCACCGAAGCGCGAGATGTTCTGGCCCAAGCTGAGCGGCGGCGCTTTCCAGCACGTCCATCCGACGACCACAAAGCACCACCGACGCCCCTTCCGCCACAAGTCCACGGGCAAAGGCCAAGCCAAGTCCAGCCCCTCCGCCAGTTACGAGCGCAACCTGGTTCTCAAACTTCATTTTCGCCATTGTACATCCGGCATCGGAAGTCTGAGACGGTCACTTTAGCTCTTCAGCGAGCCCAATCAAAATCCCTTCGGGCCCGCGGATGTAGCACAGCCGATAGATGTCCTCGTACTGCACAACTTCCCCCTCGAGCGTCGCCCCGATCTTCAATAACTTCGCCAGCACCTCGTCGAGATTTTCCACCGCAAACATCACGCGCAAATACCCAAGCGCATTGACAGGAGCCTTGCGATGGTCCGCCACCACGGCAGGACGAATAAAGCGCGAAAGCTCTAGTCGCCCATGCCCGTCCGGCATCCGCATCATCGCAATCTCAACCTCTTGATCACCCAAGCCTGTGATCCGCCCCGCCCATTCTCCCTCGACCTTCGCCCGACCTTCGAGTTCGAGCCCAAGCTCCAGAAAGAATTCGATCGCTACCTCGAGGTTCTCGACGACGATCCCGATGTTGTCCATTCGCAATGCGGCCATAAGGTCATTATTGCTCGACTCGGGCGGTTCTACGTCTCGTCCCGGCTTCCATGGAACTGACGAACCTCAACGGGCGCCCGGCAGGAAAGGGCCGCCTTTCGGCCCCACTCCAAGGCCTCTTCCATGTCGGCGACTTCCAGAACCCAAAGTCCGGCAACATGCTCACCGCCGGGTAAATAAGCCCCATCCGAAACGACCACCTCGCCACCCGGCTTAGCCACGAGCGACTTCGCGGTTTCGGCCCGGTGCAGGCCGCCAACGAATACCCGAACGCCCGCCGCAACCATTTCGTCGTTCAGGTCGTCGATGGCTTGAATCCTCGCTTTGTCTTCGCCGGAACCATCATGGTCATCAGCATGGTGAACGGCAACTAAAAACTTCATCGTACTTTTCCGTTGGACAAGGTCCCGACCTTGCCTTCATCATCATAACGAACGACCAAACGGAAATGGGACGAGCCTACTAAAAGAAAAGTCCCTTTGAGTTTGGCTTGGCAAACGCCGTAACGCTCTCGTAACGGTGACCAGTGCAAGAGTGTCCTGATAGGAACACTCTATGATCAATCGTAAACTGCCTCCTCGTCTGCTCGGATACGCCGCATTATTGACCCTGCTCGCCTGCGGCGGAGGAGGCGAAACCGTCGGACCCACGATCGAAAATCCGACCGTAAGCATCACTTGGCCGGCGCGAACCCGCGACGACGGGGCGATTCCTGCCCCCGGCTCGGCCCTCTCCGCTCATGTTTATATCGAAGGCGTGAATACCGGCGCCAACTGCGATGTGTACATCACGCGCGATGACAACACCAGCCTGCACACCGGGAGGTACCCGATCGGCCAGCCCTGGACCCACGAACCGGCTCGCATCACCTCGACCTTCTTCTCGGGCCCCAACCAAACCGGCGACATCGTCGGCGTCGCGACCGGCGACGTGAATGCGACGGGCAACAATTTCAACCTGATCAATTTCAGCTTGACCAACACCGTCAAATCCTGCAAAGTCATCCCACCAACCACCGTCAGCGTCGGCTCGACCGCGACCCAGCTCCTTTTCGAAGCCGATGGTGACCAAAGCACGGTCGTTGCGGTCTCGCCTGGATCGGCCAAATGGACGCTTGTTTCTGGAAGCGGCGCAACCCTGACACCGGACGGTCTACTGACAGCGACGGTGGCAGGAACCCTAACCGTCAAGGTGACGGTCGATGGCATCGCCAGTCAAAACACGACCATCACGGCGACCGAGGGAAGCATCGGACAGGTGACCTTCGAAGACCTTTCTAGCGCGGACGCCGCCGTCGCGGCGGGTACGGCTTCCCCCGGCTCAGGAACGATCGGCGGCTACTTCTCCTACGAATTCGCCCCTGAACACGACCGAGCCGCCATTTGGTCCAACGGCGAAAGGCAAGACTGCCACCCGACCGGGATGTATAGCTCCATCATCAACGCGATGGATGGCGACGTCGGCGCGGGAACCATAAGCCCGAATGGCAGTTCCTTCTCGGCCGCCATCATCACCCACGGCGGCTACGTGAACCTTTGCCCGACCGACTTCTCGGAGGCATTGGGCATCAGCGGTTCCACCGAGGTCGGACATAAAATAAGGAAAGCTTGCCTTTGGATGGGCTCTGCCGCTAGCTACGTCGATCTCCACCCCTCCGAATGGCGCGAGTCCTATGCAACCGCGATTTCGGGTTCAAATATCGTCGGATGGGTCACGAGCACCCCCACAATTCCCGGAAGCAAGGCGGTTATGTGGACGGGTACCGATCACACTCTGGCCTACCTCGACCCAACCGGCTACAGCGGCTCGGCGGCGTATGCTGTATCGGGCAATACGGAGGGCGGAACCTTTACGCAAAACGATGCCAGCAAGAGCATCCACGCCTGCCTATGGCACGGCTCCGCCGACAGCGTCGTAGACCTCAACCCATCGTTCGCGGGCGGCTCGCAAGTACTGGGTCTTTCCAACGATGTCGCGGTGGGGTGGTACGTGTTGCCCAACAACGACCAAATCTATCGAGCCTGTATCTGGAACGGCACCTCTAGCCACTTCGTCGACCTCAACGCGGCGTTGGGATCGTCATACATCACCGGAAGCCAGGCGCTCAGCGTTTCGCCGGAGCTTGGCGGGTACCAGGTTGTGGGGTGGGCAAAGTCCAAAGAAGGCGAAACCTATGGCCGACGAGTGATCGTCTGGCACGTTCCGTCGAGTCTGCTGTAAGAGCACGAACGAAGGAGGCGGAAGCAGGCCGCCTCTCACTGTCCAATTTGGCGGAACAAAACCTTTTGGCGCAAAGTATTAGTGACCAATGATCGCCAGCATTCTTGCCGTCGCGATGGCCCCTTATCCGCTTCCCGCGGTTGAGTTCAAGACGGCCACGCGGCATCCTATGAAGTACTACCTTTCGTTGCCCGAAGGATGGAACGCAGGCAAGAAATGGCCCGTTGTTTTGGCGATCGAAGATGCCGAGAGAGACTTCGCCGGAGCCGCCGAACGATTCGCCAAGGCCCGAGGTCACCAGCCCTTCATCGTAGTGGTGCCGATGGTCGTCACCAACGGAGGGCCAAGCTATCGGAGCGTGCCGACCTACAAGTATTCCGCTGAAGATTGGAAAAGGGTCGATCAGGTCGGAGAATACAATTTCGACCTCGACGGCATTAGTGCCGTCCTCGCCGACGTCAAAGCCACCTATTCCGGCGAACCGAAGGCGTATGCTTCGGCGTTTGAGGCCGGATGCCACACACTCTTCGCGCTGACCTTCCGCCACCCGGATTGGCTGAACGCATCCGCGCCGAATTCGCCCAACTATCAGGGCCGAGGCATCACCGAAGGAAGCTTTTCGAAGTCGAGCGCCAAAGCTGACCTTCCCATCCACGAAATCCACGGAAGCGACGACCCATTCTGCGCACCGGGCAAACCGTTTTTCGCCCAATGGCAAGCCGCCGAAGCCGCCGCTAAAAGCCACGGATTCACCAAGATTTCAACGCAATCCGTCCCGGGTAAGGGCCACGTTTGGCTGATGAGCGAGGCCCTCGCCTACTTTACGAGTCTTCGCCGATGAGCCGAAATTACTTGAGCACGGGCTCAAGAACACGTAGGCGCGGTTTCCCCCCGTCGTCCTTCAGGGCCACGAACACATGGTGGGTTTTCTGGTCCACAGACAATGTGTGAGCGTTTGCCGCGTTGTACGAGCCTAGCGACTTCAGCCCCCGCCCCACGACCTCGAAAACATCGACCGCGCCACCCTCGCACCCGACATAGAGCCGCTTCAAACCCTTATCGAAGGCCAGCACATCGGGACCACTTGTGACCGGAAATTTCTGAAGGGTCTTCATGGTAGCCAAATCCACAACCAACAACGAATCGCTGCCTTCGCACGACACGTAGGCCAAGTTGCGAGCAGCGTCGACGTAGAAGCCGTGGGGCTGATCGCCGCCGGATATCGGATATTTCTTGACCGTTAGCGTTTTCGGATCGATCGCGGCCATCTCATTCCGGCTTTGAACCGCAACCAGGATGCGATTGTTCTTCGCGTCGTATTGAGTGTTGCCCGCCTCCCCTCCCAGATCAATCCTAGAAAGGACCTTATTCGTCACCGCATCGATGACCAAATCGATTCCGCCCGACTCATCGGAAACAAACACCCGCCTCACGCCCGGAACATACGCGATGCCGTCGGGAAAACGCACACCCTTCAGCCTGGTGATGACTTTCAGAGTATTCATGTCTGTCACGACGACCTCGTGGGTTTCCGTTGCCGACGCGTAGACCTTTTCCTCGTTCGGGACGGCCAAGACTCCGGTCACGGTTCCGTAACCCGGCAGATCGGCAACAACCGCTTTTTTGTCGACATCGATGACCACCAGGTGTCCGTCACCCATGTGGGAAAGGAAGAGACGACGCGACTTTTCGTCGAAAGACTGGTAGTCAAATCGCGTCGTCCGACCCGGAAGATTGATCACCTCAGCCAAGTGCAAGGGTGGGCTCTGCTGAGAGCCTGCCGCAAGGCCGAAAAGAAGCCAAACGCCAATCATATATCGAGTATGTAACCAAAGTACCGTGCGGTTGCGTTATCCCGCCGCTCTCTTCACCAACTCTCTCAGCCTCGCCTCAACCTCCGGCGTCCACTCCTTCAGGGCAAAGCCGGTGGGCCACATCGGCCCGTCGTCCAGCTTCGCCATGTCCGAGAATCCGACCGTCGAGTATCGCGTTTTAAACTTGGTGCCGCCTTGGAAGAACACCACGACCTTGCCGCCCGCGCCAGCGTAGGCCGGCATTCCGTAGAAGGTTCTCGGCGTTAGCTCCGGTGCCGCCTCTCGAATCACGGCGCACACCACCTCACCCAGGGCTCGATCCGCCTCCGGTAGCGCCTCCAACGCTTCCTTCAGGAGCTGGCCGCCGTCAACGTCTTTGGCCCGCTTCCGTTCGCGCATCGTATCGCGCAGGGCGGCTTTCTCTTCTTTACTCAGTCCTTCGCTCATCGCCTCACCAATTTGGCACCTTGACCTCGATGCCGAACTGCTCGGAATACTCCCGGTTCAGCCTCTGCCAACCCTCCAGGTGAAGGGCGTCGTGAGCGACCAATCGACCGATCGGCTCGCCCGCCAGCAGGAAGTCCAGCACGTCGAAGCAGACATGCCATCCAGCCGCGCCCATGCCGATGTAACCGCGGGCGATGTTCGTCCAAAGGGTCAGCTTTGTGCCCTCGTCGGTCGGTTCCAACTGCCACAGCATGTTGAATGTGCCCCATTTGTATTCCAGCACGTGCGGAGCCTCGGCTCGCGTCACGGTCGTCTCCGAGGCGTACTCGGGCGGAGCGCCGACCGTCGTCAGTTTGGCGGTCACGCCGACCTTCCCCAGATTGCCATCGGCATCAAATGGCGACCACTGCGACAACTGCTCCGGCTCCGTCAGGGCAGCCCAGACCTTCTCGGGCGAATGCCGCAAGCTCTTCTCAACCACTAGGGTCCAATGGTCCCCGTCTTTCTCTACATGTGCGACGTTCGCCGCGCCCGGACTGTATAGTTCTCGATTACTCATTTGTCTTCTCTCAGCTACTTAAGTTCATTTGAAAAAATCTTTGTGCTCGCTAGTCCTGCAAGCCTTTGCCTTCCATGATCATAGGTTTCGATTTCTCGATCCTCGCCTCTCGCGTTTTGGCTTGCTTGGCTCCAGCAAAATACAGCAGATAGCCTCGCTGTCGGCCCGGCGTCAAGGCCTCAAAAGCGGCTCGATACTCGGCGTCCTGGTCCAGTCGCTGCTGGAACTCTTCGACGACCGTAAATTCGCTCGTCGGCTTCAGAGCCACCCTTAATCCCGCGTCCTCCACCACGATCGCCTCGCGGATGTAAGCCAAAATGATCGGCTCCAGACGGTTGATCTCGTCCACGCTCGCAACCCGAATTTGGCGGCTGGACTGCACGTTTTCCGTTTGCTGGATCAGCACATTGTGAGGGTCCTTCAGGATCGCACCCTTGAAGAACAGCAGGGCGCAGTACTCGTTAAATCCATGGATCAGGACGATATTTTTCTTGTCGTGCGTGTAGCATGGGCAGCCCCATTTCAACTCCTCCGTGAGGCCGCTGTCGAGGGCGATCTCTCGCAACCTTGCATACTCGCTCTTCCATTCCACCGGACGGTTGAAAAACCAATCCACCTTCGGATTCGGCTCGCTCATTCTTGGTCCTCCATCTGATCCAAATGACGTTCTAGGGCGTCCACATGCGCCGTCCAGAATCGGCGGAAGGGCGTCAGCCAATCCTCGACTTCGCGCAAAGACTCCGCCCGCACCCGGTACACCCGTCGCTGGGCGTCGATCTGGGCCTGCACAAGCCCCGCGTCGCGCAGCACCCGCAAGTGCTTCGAGACCTTTGGTTGAGACATCCCCAACTGCTTCTCGATCTCGCCAACCGACTGCTCCGAAGCCGCCAATAGGCTCAGAATCGCTCGGCGATTTGGCTCGACGATTACTTCAAAGACCGATTGCATGTCGTTATTATACGTTTATACGTATATACATGTCAATACATATAAGAAAATCCAGGACCTGTGCCCAATTGGAACCCGAACAACTTCGATTCAGTTAAAATGTTCGATAGGAAGGTATCCCCCATGAAGCAACTCTTCGCTCTCGCGCTCGCTGCGGCCATCTTTAGCGGGTTCGCGTCCCAAGGCCAAGACCCCAAGGCCATTCTCCAACAGGTCCGAGAATTCCAGACCAAGGCGTACGACAGCGCCCCGAAGCCATTCACCCAAGAAGCATTCGACAAGATTCAAGTGCAGGTGAAGCAGATGATCCGCGACTCGCTCAAGGATGTCGACCCCGCCAAGGTCGATGCGAAGGATTCGTACGACTGGGCTGAGCTCTACTCGATGATCGACGAGCACAAGACGGTATGCGACCTGGCCCACAAATTCCTCACCACAAACCCGACGCCCGAGCAGAAGTTCCAAGATCAGCTTCTCATGATGCGAAGCTGCAACGCCCTCGGCGAGGCCGACATGCTGGAGAGCACGCTCACCGAAGTCACCCCAACCTCCTCGAACGACAGCATGAGCCTGGCCTACCAGGTCGGCGACTTCGTCGACACGATCGCCTCCAAGAAGGGCAATGACGAAGGCATGAAGGTCCTGGACCAGGTTCAGAGCCACCTTAAGCTGGCCGACCCGAAGGAGACCGCCAAGAAGCGACTGGAAGCTGAAAAGAATCCGCCGAAAGGCAACGGGAACAGCATCCCCGCCACTCGGATCGGCGGCACGAACGGCCAAAAGCCGCTCACGGATGACGAAAAGCTGGCTCAGTACGAGAAGCAGGCCCAAGCTCAGAACGACTCGGTTCTCTCCGAACTCGTGATGAAGAAGGCTAGCCTCTTCCAGCAGATGAAAAAGAAAGACCAGGCCGTCGCCAGCATTTCCGACTTCATCAAGGGCCACCCCAGCCTTTCGCCTTCGGCCAAGAACCAGCTCGAAATGTCGTCCAAGCAGATCGGCCTGACCATGACACCCGCAACCGACCTCCAGGCGGAAAAGACCATCGGTTCCTTCAGCGGTATCGGCGCGCTGAAAGGTAAGGTCGTCGTTCTCGACTTCTTCGCCCACTGGTGCGGCCCGTGCATGGCCTCCGTGCCCAGTATGGTCGACATGTACAGTGAGCTCCACGACAAGGGACTCGAGATCGTCGGCGTCACTCAATACTACGGCTTCTTCGGCAAGGACCGAGGCATCACACCAGAAGACGAATTCACGAAGCTCCAAGGCCTGATCACTGACAAGAAGATGACCTGGCCGATCGTCGTCGGGCCGAAAGACAACAGCCAGGCGTACGGCGTCTGGGGCATTCCTGAGACCGTCATCATCGACAAGCAAGGCATCGTCCGCGACATCAAAGTTGGCTACGACCCAGCCCAGGAAGCGGCCATCAAGAAGGAAATCGAAGACCTCCTGAAGGAGTAGTCTTCATCGCTCAAAAGCTCGGCGTCGATCTTTCGGTGCCGAGCTTTTTTTATGGCTTCGCAAGCCGAATTCGGACGAACTTTGGCCAATAGAGATCGGCATTTCGCGCCACTTCCCAAAAATCGAACGAATTGACGGCGTACGTGACTACTACCTCGTCGCCCGCCGACAGGCTCGGGTGAGCCTTCGCCGCGTAGGTGAAAACGTTCTTCATCGTTCCCATTTCTGGACAGGTGTACAAGGTCGCCGCAGTGGACCAAGGTCCCCACGGGTGCTCGGCGTATCGCCCAACGATCTTCGGCGACAGCCCATTCTCCGTCGTGACCTCCAAGTACCCACGGCCGAACCGCGTAACCGAGTACTCGGTGGCAATCTGATCGGACAGCGGAGCCGCCGCCGCAAACGACTTCGCCCAGCCTTTGCCGTCGAAATACTCCCACCGACTCACGTCGTCGACCATCGTTTTTGGCACCCGGGCAAGAGTCATCGAGCGGGCGATCTGCCCGTCTTTGCGGTGTTCGTCGGTGCCATAGATGTAGGCCCAGTTCCCGTCGATCATCGACGAGGCTCCCCAAACCAACGTCCGGTCCGGCTGAAACAACGTGTTCGTGAGTCGGATCTGCTTGGTCTGCCACGTGTTCGGATCATCACTCGGATTGGGCGTCACGCCCAGCCACAGGCCGGTCGAGCGGAAACTGAATACGCCCTTGTCGTCGGTGTGCTCCACCTCGTTGAGGAACTGAAAGAGCGTCCCGCCGGCGTAGCAGCCAGACTGGAGCCAGAACCACCCGTGCCCCTCACTCGGCACGATTTGCGAAGCCGCCTTCCCTTCCTCGGTCTTCCGCAAATAGAATTCGGCCGGAGACTTGGCCGATGCCTGCACCCCGATCGTGTTGTTCACCATCGACGCCTCGACGCGGTGTCCGTCACGAACTTTGCCGACCCATGTATCGCTGAACAGCCAGAGCACCTTGCCCTTGCCGATGGTCACCGAGTAGTCGCCATCTGCCCCGACCCAGCCGTCCTCCCGCCGAAAGAGTGCGTCTAGCTCGGGCGCGGGTTTCGCCGACAGCGCCGTCGGCGGCTGGACGGTCCCAAAACCAAAAAGGCAGAGTGCGGACAGCATTTCTCTATACTATCCGCACTCTGCCGATCAACGCCTAGTTATGCGAAGCGCACGAGCCCTGCGGGTCACCCACGCCATGTGTCAGGAACTTCGCCAGGCTGTCCTGCACGAAGAAGCTCCATCCCTGCACGCATCGCTCGTAGCATTCGCACGAAGGCGTCAGTCCCTCGTGCGTCAGCGTCACTCGCGTTCCTGAGCCGGTCGATTCGAGGTCGAATACGACCTTCGTACCCGTCCATTCGGTCTGGTTTTGAAGGAACGGCAGACTGCAGTCCGTAACCTCCCAGACCGTGCGCCGCGACGGAGCGATCTCGGTGACCCGGAAGTCGGCGAAGGTTGCATCGAACATCACGCGGAAGGTGTCGCCAACCTTGTCCGCGCTACCCACCGTGCTGGAGCACCACCAGCCGGAAACGCACGCGATCTTCTCCTGGGCCTCGCTGGCCGAAACCGGCGCTTCGATCGAGGCCTGAATGTCGAGTTTAGAGTCTGTCAAAGTGTTCATCTTCTTTCCCTGCGGTTGCCGAATAAGCAACCGATTAGTTGCATTATAGGATAGATTCCATCTTTATGCAACTTTTCTGTTGCATTTTCTCAAAAAAGTGTCTTGGGACCCAAAATGAACCAATTCGGAACACGAACGTAAAACCTTCTCGTGCTCAGCTCGTTGATCGCCGCCGTCGCCCTGGCCCAAACTCCAGTCCAAACTCCGGTTCAGGTTCCCTCATTCTCCCAAACCGTCCTTCAGGACTTCCAAACCTGGGATGCCGACCACGACGGAACGTTGACGCAAGCCGAGGTTGACAAAGCCGCTCTCGATCCCAAGTTTCACGGCGCAGACGCCGCTGCCCTGGCCGCCCTACATAGGTGGCTGATCGCGGTCGATGGGCCCGCACCGACGCTCACGAAAGATTGGTTCCAGAACTACAAGCCGGTCGTGTTTCGCGCTACCAAAGGCTCGACTGCACAGGAAAAGAAGGAGCAGCGCAAGGCATTCACCTCTAATCCCGGCTCGCTCCAAGGCACCTTCGTCGCCGGTTATCGAAAGCTGTCGCGCATGACCCAGACCCCGCTTTTCGCTGACAGCCCCGAGCTGTCCGACATTCGACAGGGCGGCCTCAGCGACTGCTACATGCTCGCTCCTCTTGGCGCGCTCGTCCACCGTAATCCCAGCGACGTCAAGAACATGATCGTCCCGAATAGCAACGGTTACACCGTCAAGTTCGCCGACGGCCAGACCGTCCAGGTTAGCCTGCTCACCGATACCGAACTCGCGATGGTCGGGTCGTCGATCAAGGAAGGGCTCTGGATTCGCGTGATGGAGAAAGCCTACGGCACCCGCAAGATCGCCGACGGCGAGACCAAAGTCGCCACCGATAGCATGCACGGTGGCAACAGCGGTGTCGCCGGAAAGGCGTTTACGGGGCACAAATTCAAGGGAATCAAGCTGATTGGCGACTTCCAAAAGGAGGTTTCGACCCAAACGCTCGACGCCAAAATGGCTGAACTGAGAACCGACATTCCCAAAGCCGCCGCGGAGCACAGGCTGATGACGGCAGGCACCCCGAAGAAGGATATGCCGAAGAGCATTTCACCTAACCACGCATACGCTGTGTTCGGCTACGATGCAAAAACTGACCGGATCACCCTTTGGAATCCGCACGGAAACGACTTCACGCCAAAAGGCCCCGAAGGTCCGACGAATGGCTACAAGATTGACGATGGGGTCTTCTCGATGCCGCTCGACATGTTTGTCCGTACCTTCGGCAACATCCAGTTCGAACAGGGCGAATAGTCTCCCTGTTCACTGCGCCCTGCGAACTGTGCTCTATCCTCAGCGCTTCAACAGCCGCACATCGTAAAACCCACCCGCTAGCCACACTTTGGCCACGAATCGGACGGTCACCAGGCCGTCCTTCCGTGCCGCCAATGCCTCAGCCGGGATCGGATAGCGAACCTCGAAAAACTTCCCAGGCTTATCACCCACCAGCGCCTGCGTCGAAATCAGATGGTCGTTGACGAAGATGTCGAACGTCCGACCATTGTCGCCACCCGAGTAGGTCACCGCCAGATCGACCTTGTCGAACCCCTTCGGGTTCAAGGTGTACTGCACGACCTTGCCATGCCGCCAGCGCCGACCGTTGAAGAACCCAGTCTCCAGGCCCTCGCCCTTCATCTGGTGGTCGACTTCTGGCTGCTGCTCGCCGACGGCCACCGAATCCAGGGTCGCCGCCTCGCGCGCCAACTTCGCCTTTTCCTCTTCCGCCAGCCGCTTCTGCCGCTCGGCGAATCCCTCCGAGGTCATCACTTCCCAATACATTTGATAGCGGCTCTCCTGCAGGCGGAAAAACGGCACGAGCGATAGCCCCGCTTTCGAAGTCGGCTCAACGACGTCGGTCAACCGAAAATGGAGCGGACCCCCGCTCGGATCGGGCACAACATGCGTCGGCAAGGCCTTTTGCCATGTGATCAGCACCGGCGCTTTGTCCAGCGGCACTACCGGTCCCTGCGCAATATGGTCACCTCGTCCCGCTCCAGCGTGCAGACCGGTCTGGTCTTCCGTCCCCGATGGATGCACCAACACGATTGGCCCGTGCAGGATCGCGTACCAATCCGACTGATCGGGCAGTTCTTCGACCGTCGTCCGCATCGGCAGGCTCAGTTCGACCTTGTCGCCATCGTGCCACTGCCGACGCACCCCAATGTAGGACGAAGATTTCGACGGCGCGTCCACCTTCTTGCCGTTAACCTTGATGACAAACCCCTCGTCCGAAACCCAGCCAGGATGTCGCAGAATCAGCGAGTACTCCATTGGCTTTTTCATGTGCAGGGTTAGCGTCGTACGCTCTTCATCCGGGAACTTCGTCTCCTGGCGCACCACCAAATCAGTACCGGGCACTTTCAGTTCCGATGGAATGAAGAGGTTCACGTAGAGGCCGTCTTTCGCTTTTGCATAGATGAACTGCCCATACCGGCCCGGGTTCTCCATTCCGGTCCCAACGCAACACCAGAACGACTCACCCGGCGTCGAATACACGCGGTAGTGCTCCGGCCGGATCGGCGTAAAGTACACGTAGCCCGGATGCTCCGGGTCGATCGACGCCAAGATGTGGTTGTACAGCGCCCGTTCGTAAAAGTCGGCGTACTTCGCGACCGGATCGGTGGCAAATAACCCCTCCGTCAGCCGAAGCATGTTGTAGGTGTTGCAAGTCTCCGGCCCCTCCCGGTGCTCCAGCATCCCCTGGAAGTCCTTCGGATCGTTGAAGTGCTCCGACACGCTATTCCCGCCGAACGCCACGCTTCGATGCTGGGTCACGCGATCCCAAAAGAACCGTGCCCCGCTGTCCTCCCGCTCGTCCCCGTCCAACGACGCGATCTTCTCGAAGCCGATCACCTTGGGAATCTGAGTATTGGCATGCAAGCCGGTCAGTTTGTCCTGGTGATTCTCCAGCGGATCGAGGATCGCCTCGTGCGAAAACTTCTTCGCCGCCGTCAGATACCTCTCGTCGCCGGTGATGGCATAAACATCGGCCAAAACCTCGTTCATGCCGCCGTGCTCCTGCGTCATCATCCGTTGCATCTGCTCGTCGCTGAGGCCGGAGATTTCCTTGCACGCCCAGTCGGCGTATTTCACCAGCACGTCCCGCGCCTTCTGGTTCCCCGCCACCTCGTAGGCGTCCCGCAGACCGGCAAACGTC
Source organism: Armatimonadota bacterium (assembly GCA_016125185.1). Lineage (NCBI taxonomy): Bacteria > Bacillati > Armatimonadota > Armatimonadota bacterium. The sequence continues at coordinate 288,869 of WGMG01000002.1, forward strand.
TTGTGCAGGTTGTACCAAGGCACCCATTTGTCGAAAACCGCCTCGACGTGCCCCGCCGCCACCTTCGCCCACAGTTCCTTACTGCCCGGAACGCCGCCGATGTACCCATCCCCCGACGCCTTCTGACACTCGGCAAGCTCGTCCACCATGTAGTCCAGGCGACGCTTCATTTCGTGGTCCTTCGTGTCTTCGCCGCTAGCGATCATGTCCGCCAGGGCCGAAAGGTAGTGCCCGCCAGTGTGTCCGTCCAGGCCCATGCTCTCCCAGTTTCCGTAGGACTCCTTTCGCGGTTTCAAACCAGCCTCGCGTCGAAACGGTGCCAGCAAACGGTCCGCATCCAACGCCAGCACATACTTTCGGTTCGCCTCAACCGCCTTGGTGAACGGGCTCGGCAAAAGCCGAACCGCGCTGAGCGGAAACATCTGTGCCGGAGTCGGGAGCGAGCCGTGGGAAAGCATCATTGCAGTTAGGGCGATTATAACCATAGCGGGTTGCCTATGAGTGGTTTACCCTACGTGCTTAGAATGGAACCTTCTCCGCTTGCGATTCGCCACCCATTTAAGCGAGCGACTTCCTCTGAAGGCCGACCAACCCTGATGAGAGTTGGTCGGCAACGAACTACGGCGCGACCGCAACCGAGCCAAACAGCCCGCTGGATTCGTCATTGGGACCAGCGGTAAAGAACAAGGTCGTCGTTGACCCCGCACTGGCCCCATTGCCAAACGACAGACCCCAAAGACCGTCGATCACGATGGGGTTTCCTCCCGCATCGTGCAAGGTCGCGATAAGATTCCCGGTGGTCGCATCGTAGGCGTTGATTTTGCCGTCGCCAAAGTTGCCGACCAAAAGAGCGTTCGATGCCGCTCCAAACGACGAAGGCGCCTTCGCCAAGCCCCACGGAGCATTGAGCGCTCCATTGCTGACCAGACGCTTGTTCAGCGTCCCGTCCTCGTTAAAGACATCGACATAGCCAAACCCTGCGCCTTTGACGTCATCCACCTTATTGGCGTCTTGCTTGGCGTAGCTGACGTAGATCAGACTGCCGATGGCCTGGATGCCGAACGGACCGTAACCGGCCGGGATGCTTGGATCGGTGAACGAATTCACCAGCGCGAACGATCCGTCGAAGACGTCCACCATTCCCGAATGGAAGTTGGTTGCATAGAGAGAGGTCCCCGACGAGGACATCGCCAAGCCCTTGTAGATCGCTCCCGTTCCCGATAGATCGTTGACGGCCACGGCTGAAGTTCCAGAATTCCACGCAGAAAGAACGCCGTCCTCGGTCACAAAAATAAACCTGGTCGTGAGGACACCCGAAATCAGAAAGTTCGACGTCGGATTGTAGACCTGACCTGTAACGGGCCCATTTGCAACACCAACTCCAGGCACATTGACGACAAGGGCGTTGACGGTTCCGTCCCCACTGTAGAGGGTCGTTTTTCCCGTACCGTTGTCGCTGATCCACCACGGACCGGTCGGGCTAGCCGCCATCCCCCACGCATTGACCAGGTTCGGGTCGGTATGGCTCGCCGGGCCGGCGGTGTCGGCAACGAGATTGGTCACGACGAACTGGTTCGCGCCGCCAACGGAAACGCTGGAGCCGCCACAGCCGCCCACCGCGATCGCGATGGCGGCAATGAAGATCGCCTGTGATCGGCGAAGGAAGTTCCGGGGCATGGTGTGCATAACTCCTAAGTCGTCGCGACAAGGGACAAAAGTTTGGCGTCGAGCGCCCAATTCTCAAATCAAGGACCATGGTCCCAATTTGCTGGCCGGAACTCATTCCAGGTTATCAACACCAAAGCCTTGGTTGGCACATAAATTGCCTCGACAGGTATGGGCGAATCTGAACTCCAGGCTCGCCGGCGAGGCACCACATGAATCATTCACAAACTTTCCGAGCACTTACGATCGCGAGCTCAGTTCTTCTGGCCGTGGCCGCCAACGCGCAGTCCAGGAGTTCTTTCCAGATTCCAACCTCTCTGTCGGGCGTTAGCGTCGACCGTCTCAACAACACCGATTTCAATGTTTCGCTTGCGACTGGAGCAACCATCAATATCAGCGGCATGAGCGGTCAAATCACCGATATCTTCGGATTCTGGGCTCTCGACGACGACGACGATCTAACCGCCACCGGCTCTCCAATGGATCCTTGGTCGTTCGACGCAAACTACTCTGGCACCGGCGGAATCGTGGGATTCAAAACGAACCCGAATACCGGTATCACGCAGGGCGGTTCGCAGACCTTCCACTTCGACAGCCTGTCGGGAAGCGTCGAAGGATACGGCGTCCACGTCCGAATCGATGGAAGCAACACCATCTACACGGCGGTCGTCAACCCCGTTCCCGAGCCTGCTTCACTAGCCGTCCTGGGCCTAGGCGCCTTAGGGCTCGTCCGACGACGACGACAAAAGGCTTAGGGCCAACAGTCGGGTGATCCGATCGGATCACCCGACGACCTTCTCTTACGGCCTCACCCACCTCCTTTTGCCGCAGTTGGCGGCTTGAGACTCGTAGGTTATACTCGGGACTCGCAGGAAAGGAGACTTGAATGGATCGTAGATTTGTTTTCGGCTTGATTGCCGCGTCGGCAACGACCGTCGCCGTTGTTGGAACAACCACCGCATGCGCCATACCTGGGCACGCGTCCGCCGGACAAACACAGGGCGTGCGCACTGGTCAGGCCGCGCTCGACGACTGGACCGGCGATGCTCCGGGAGTTCGCCGCAAGATCACCGTCGCCGACCTACCTGAACCCTACTCGACGCGAAGCGTCGATAATGGCCCCCATATGGTTCGCCGCCCCGAAGGCGCATGGCCGAAGGTCCCTGAAGGCTTCAAAGTCACCGAATACATGACGGGCCTCAACAATCCGCGCGAAATCGTCACCGCGCCCAACGGCGACCTCTTCATCGCCGAAAGCGGTCCGGGACGAATCCGCATCCTACGTGGCCGGGGTACCGACGGGCGACCGACCACCAACGAGGTCTTTGCATCCGGCCTCCACCAGCCTTTCGGCATCGCTTTCTACCCTCCCGGGCCGAATCCACAGTACGTCTACATCGGCGACACCGACGCCGTCGTACGATACGCTTACCATAACGGCGATCTCCATGCCACAGGCGAAATGGAGCACATTGCCGACCTGCCCGGTGGCGGTCGCCTACGCGGCGGTGGTCACTGGAGCCGCGACGTGCGATTCCGCGCCGACGGCAAAAAGATGTACGTCTCTGTCGGCTCCCTCACCAACGATCACGAGGGCGGGCGAGGCGAAGAAACCCACCGTGCCGACATCCTCGAATTCGATCCCGACGGCAAGAACGAGCGCATTTACGCCTACGGAATCCGGAACGCCGTCGGCCTGGGAATCCACCCCAAAACCCACGAACTCTGGTGTTCCATCAATGAACGCGACGGCCTCGGCGACGACCTCCCGCCCGATTACATCACGCGAGTGAAGGAAGGCGGCTTCTATGGGTGGCCATGGTTCTACATCGGAAACCACCAAGACCCGCGCCATCCCGGCGAGCACCCCGAACTCAAGGATAAGGTGCTCGTGCCCGAGGTCCTCGTCGGCTCGCACCAAGCTTCCCTCTGCATGACTTTCTACACGGGATCCAGCTTCCCCAAGGAGTACGATCTTGAGCCGTTTGCCGCCGAGCACGGCTCGTGGAATCGTGCCAAGCGGGTGGGCTACAAAGTCATTCGCGTGGTCACCAAAGACGGCGCGCCCACCGGAGTCTTCGAAGACTTCATGACCGGCTTCGTGACCGAAGATGGAAACGTATGGGGCCGCCCAGTCGGCGTGGCCGTCGCTCCCGATGGTGCGATGATGGTCTCCGACGACGGCTCTGGCACAATCTGGCGCATCCAACACGAGAAATAACGGTTCGCAGATTCGAAAGTCATCTATAGACTGCTCGACAAACGAAGTCCAGCCCTTGCGTTTCGACCTCGGAGAGAGGGTCCGGCAGAGGAATGCCACAAAGGCATTCTTCTGTTGGATGCAGAGCCTAGACGATTGTCACCGCCCTTCCCAAATCTGCACCCGCGTGTCGTTCTTAAGTCCGACTCCATTCCGCCCCAAAGATCGGGCACACTAAAGGTAGGTGACCGCTATGAGAATTCTCGTCGGAATCGACCTCGGGCGCGACTACGTGTCGACCCTCCACCTTGCCAACCGGCTTCGCTTTGAAGCTCCCAAGTACACCTTGGCCCATGTCGTCGACACCTCGATGGCCTTCGGAGGCTATAGCGTCATCTCAGAAGCGCCGATGGCGTACGACTACTATGCCCAAGCCAGCAAAATTGGCCAGGAGGCTGTCGACGAAGCCGAAAAGACCGCCAAGGGCCTCGGCTTGGATTGCGAGGGCAAACTCCTGACCGGAAGCGCCACCGCCCTGCTCACCAAAGTGGCCGACGACCTCAACGCCGACCTCATTTGCGTTCATTCCGAACGCAAGAGCGCACTCGGTTCCCTCTTCCTCGGTAGCGTCTGCCGAGGGGTAGCCATTGGAGCCCACCACTCGCTCCTGATCTCAAAAGGGGAGTTCGCAGCCGCAGGTGACCTCATCGCCGTCTTCGCCACCGACCATTCGGAGTATGCCAACCACGCTCTCGACCGTTTCCTCGAAATGAACCCGAAAGGCATCCGCCGCACCCACGTCCTGACCGCCCTGCACATTTCCTCCCTTGGCACCCACCCCGAACTCGCCGATCTCCACACCCAGATTCAGCGCGATCTCTTGAGTGAAGCCGCCACCAAAACCGACGCCGTTGTCAATCGCCTCGCCGGCGCGGGCTACTCGGCCACCGGCGAGGTCGTCAACCTTACCGTCAACGACGCCATCAGCCAGGTCATGGATCAAACCAAAGCCGACCTTCTCATCATCGGCGCACAGGGCCACGGATTTATGCATCGCGTCATGCTGGGCAGCACCTCGATGCACCAGATCGTCGCTGAGCCGTACTCAGTCCTGGTCATCCGACCGTAAACCAAGATTCTATCCGTCCAAAGCCCGAGGAGAACGCCCAACCAGGGCCTCGAAATCGTTGGAAACCCCGCCAAAGCGTCCCTCGCGGATCGAGGCAAATAGCGTCGAAAAAGCTTCCGGCCAAGGGGCGTCCCAAACCGTCCTTAACCAAGTCGTATATTCCTCGATGCCGCAATCACGAAAAACCGCCCCTGCCCATGCGGCGATCTCGCCAAACGTCATCGCCCGATCGCCGGTCAACTGAAAGGTCCTACCGCTAAACCCAGAGGGCTCGCGTGCCACAGCCGCCAAAGCCGCTGCGACATCGTCTCGATAAATCAGCGCAATGCGTGCGTCGCCCGCCGGAACCCAAAATTCCCCGGCCGCATTCGGAAGCGACTTCAGTACAAAGTCCGAATACAGACCGCTCCGCAGAACCACGAAAGTCATTCCCGACTCGCGTAGTCTTACTTCTGCCCGCCGATAGACCGGCGCGTAGTAGAACGGCGAACCTTCGTCCACGTCCACAATACTCAGGAACACAAAAGTCCGAATCGAAGATATACGGGCCGCCTCGATCACGTTCTCGCAGTGCCGCGCGATGTCCTCGGCGAACCCGTCGCTCGGAACGAAGATCAGCGTTCGAATACCTTCGAACGCCTTCACCAAAGAATCCAGATCGTCGTAATCGCCAACCCGAAACTGGATACCTGCCGGTGCCCGCGTTGGCTCCCGCACCAGGGCGACAACCTCATCGGGTACCAAGCTGCGCACCACTGCTCCGCCAACGTACCCCGAGGCTCCTGTCACCATCGTCATCGCCTCAATCTTACCAACGCAAAGCCCGAACAATTACCGGCCATCAAGTCATCGACGAAAACCGATAACAACAAAGGGACCATGACGATTTCGGCCGTTTCCTATCAGCCGGTGCGGAGTAATTCGCCTGCCAGTCTGGACCCACAGGTCAAGGCCCTGGAGGCCAAGATGAAGGACTGGGCCGAGTGCCCAACTACCGATCCTCAAACCAAGAAGGCGATCGTTGGCCGCCTGCAAACCCAGCTCGACTCTCTCGCGTCGTCCATCGAGTCGCGCCATCAGAAGCTGGATATTTACGCCTGAAAGAAAGGAGCCCCCTTTTAGGAGATGGGGGCCTGTTGGGAGTGTCAGAGGAGCTAAATCGTTTTTGTCGCGAAATGCGATTTCAGCAGCCTATGCTCTACAGACTGGCACTGCGACGACGCCGTTCCGAACGGGGACTAAGGGCCCGACCGTCAACCTACGCCGCCGACTGTGTCGGCTTGACGCAGAAATCCAGCCAACCGGCGACTTCGGGCTCCAAGAAGTGCTGCTCAATGAAGAGCCAATTCAGCTTCTCGATGATCCCGGTCCGATCGAGCGACGGATGATCGCACACAACGTCGGCGACGTGAACCGCCGCCATCACGACCGGGTCCAAGGTCGACTCCTCGATATTGTGGTGGCACGTAACCGCTTCGACGATCGGCATGGGAATACCCCATGTCGCCAGCAAGTGCCCGCCAAGTTCGGCATGGGTCACTCCGAAGCACGTTCGCTCCACTTCGCAGAGGGTCTCTGCCTTTCCCGTCCGGTCCAGAGCAACGCGGTAAATCTGCCCGTTTGAACTCGCCGCCGCCAGCATGCCACAGTCACGCAACAGAGCCGCTGTCATTCCCATCGCCCGCAATGGATGGCCAACCAGGAACTGCGAAACCATCGCCGCTCCCTTAAACGCCTTATCGCAGGTCGCGTCGATCAAGCGCGCAAATGGCTGGCTCTCCAACGTAACGCGGAAAACCTCGTTAGCCACCGCAAGCGCCTGGGCGCATTCGAAACCGATAAACATCACCGCCTCCGCAATGCTATCCACATGCTTCGATCTCCCCATGACCGCCGAATTTGCAATCTGGAGAACCCGGGCCCCAAGTCCTGGGTCGTGCTCAATCAGAAGCCCAACCTCACGCATGTCGACCTCCTGACTCGCAGCGAGTTGTCGCAGCTTCAGAGCCGTCTTTGGCGCGCTGGGGACGCATCGCGCCGATCCAATCAGGCGGCGTACGATCTCATTTTCGATCCGGTCGTGCAAATCGACGGTTCGGTCCAGCAGGGCGATCAGGTCGCTCGGATTAAATGGTTTGTACAGAAACTGGTGAGTCACCGGAGCCATGCGCACGATGGATTCGCGGTCGGCCTGGCCGGTCAGCAGGAACCGAATAATGTGCGGATACCGCTCCTGAATGTATCCGAGAAGCGTGACGCCATCCATTTGCGGCATCTGCATGTCGGACACAACAATGTCAAATTTCCCACGCGAAAGAATTTCCAACGCACCTTCGCCTGTTTGGGCGAAGGCCATGTTCCAGTCGGACGCTCGCCGATGCAAAGCGTCCCGGAGTCCTTCCAGGATATCAAGTTCGTCGTCTACGAAAAGAATCGAAATCATAATAACCCGACCCGCGCCCGGCTACCCACCACCATCATCTCACTGATCCGGCGGCAGCCCTCGCAGTTCCGGGTCTTCCGCGTCGAGGCTTAGAAGACACGAAAGAACCCAATTAATAGTTTCATTGTTGGTGCTCCCAAAGCCGATCCTACAGATCAAATTAAACTATTTATCAGATACTACTAAGATTACGGGCAGACTCTATAAAATCCAATTCAGGGCTCTTGGGTGCAATAGGATTGGAGGACATCGTTTCACCTAATTTCTGTAGTAGCCGAAGGCTTCTTGGAAGTTTTAAAGAGTAAAGAGATTGCTGCACTCTGCACTACAGCCCTAGCAACGCGTGCTTTTGCGGAACGCCCATTGCACACCAAACCCAATCGTCCACAATCGTTCATTTATCAGACCAATCCCTGAGAATCGGTAAACGTTCTTCCAAAAATCTCATTTGTGAACCTGGGAGGGTCTAATTGATTTTCATTCCTGCGCTACCACTGAAGCCTGAAACCAATCAACTAAAATTCAAAACGACCATCGAATACCGTGCGCGGTATGAGAGACGGACCGACGGCGATTTCAACGCTGCCGCCAACGACAATAAGAGCTACCTTTATCAGCGTGTACGTCCAAGCCTCAGTTGGAAGTACGGCAAAACTTGGTCAGGCCTCTTGCAGTATCAGTACGCTCACCAATTACAGTGGGCGCAGTCCGGCAACAATTCGACCGACAACAGCGACCTTTTCCAGGGCTATGTCACCAAGACGGACGGCGACAAGAAAGTGACCGTTGGCCGACAGCGAATCAGTTTTGGTTCGACCCGGTTAATCGGTTCGCCCGATTGGGGCAACACCGGCAAGTCGTACGACGCCGTTCGCTACCAGTACAAGACCCTCGATGTCGTCGTGGCCCGTTATGGCGCGGTGCAAAAGGCATCCAGTTCGGCTCGCTATGCAGCAGTCGGCATGGAGAATAAGCTCGGCACCACCGCCCTCATCTACAAGCACGACACCGCGACCGGCGGCCGCATCGACCACTACACGCTGGATCACGTTTACGAATCTAACCTAGGTAAAGCCAAGGCCGAAGCCGAAGGCGCTTACCAAGTTGGTCGAAATGCGGGCAAGGACCAGAATGCCTGGGCGGTTCACCTCAAGCTGAGCAACAAATTTGGCAAAAAGGACTCCGGCTACTTCGAGATCAACTCCGCCAGCGGCGGCTCGACCGCGACCACTAATCGAGGCTTCGATGTGCTCACCCCGTCCACCCACGGAGTCTATGGCCTGATGGATGTTCAAGGTTGGAAGAACATGAACCAGATTGCCATCGGCTTCAAGCACGATATCAATAAGTCGGTCGATCTTTCCTTCCGGGGCGCATCCAACGACCTGCGCGTTGTCAGCGACGGCTGGTATGGCACTTCCGGCTCGCTCAACAAGAGCGGCAGCACGTCTCTCATCGATGCAACCGGCTCTTCTGGCCGTCACGTCGGCGAAGAGTACGACCTCGAGTTCAACTTCAAGACCAAGCACAAGGACTCGATCAGCGCCGGACTCGCCATGTTCGCGCCGGGCACGTTCATCAAGAACGTCGCCGGCTCCAGTCGCAACCAGTATTGGGGCTATGTCCAATACTCGACCAAGTTTTAAGAGGAATTCCAAGCAATGCAAGTACTAAAGAACATGTCCATCGCCGCCAAGCTGTGGACCGGAGCTTTCGTATTCTCGGCCGCTGTTGGCGTAGTGGCTATCGCCGGGATGTCGGGCACGGCTCAGCTTTCCGGCACCGTCGGCAACATGACCAAGCGTCAGGTGCCCCAGCTCCAGCGACTGATGACCGCGAGCGTCGAAGCTCGTCAGGCTCGAACTCGCGAGTACCGTGAGTTAGTCGCCGCCAACGAAGACAAGCGCAAGAAGCTCTACAAAGACGTTTCCGAAAATGTGGCCAACACCGCCGCCGCCATCCAGGATTTTGATCAGCACGCGACGACGGACAGCGAAAAGCAGACCGCAAAAGAGCTGGCCGACCTGTGGGCGAAGTACGCCGACTACGACAAGCAGATTCCTGGCTTGTTTGCCGCCGGCGATACCAAGGGCGTCATAACGCTTCTCGAAAAGACATCGCGAGAAACCTTCGTCGATAAGTTCATTCCGCTCATCGAAAAGGCAGGTGACGAAAAGGTGAAGGAGGCTCTGGCCGCCGAAACCACGCGAAAGAGCATCGAGGACGCGACCGAGACGAAGCTCATGATGTTTAGCTTCTTGGCCATTCTATCCGGTCTCACATTCTTCGGCTTCATCGTGGCTGGTATCCGTAATTCCGTGAAGGTCGTCATGCGCGGCCTCGGACAGATTCGCGAGAATCAGATCAAGCCGCTTCGCACCGCCCTCGATAAGCTCGCGAACGCCGATCTGACCCATGAAATCGAAATCAATACGACCGAGATTTCCATTGAAGGCAAGGATGAACTCGCCAAGGTCGTCCGCGATCTCGAAGGTGTCCAGGCCGACTTCCGCGTCGCCATCGCTGGCTACAACGAAGCCCGCGCCGCTCTCACCTCGCTCATCGGCACGGTTAGCGAAGGTGCCAACGATGTGGCTACCTACAGTTCGTCGGTCGCCAACAACACCGACCACGTCGGTCTCGCCACCGTCGATATCGCTCGTGGTAGCACGGTTCTTGCCGGTAAGGCCGACGAGGCATCGCAAGCCATGACGCGATTCGGTCAGATGATCGACCGCATTACCCACCAGACCGAGGTTCAGGCCGAGGCGATCGAAACCGCTTCTTACAACCTGCAGGAGGCCACGACCATCCTCAACGATGTGGCTCACGCCGCCGACGAGATGAACGAAGCCGCCCGCACCGGAAGCGAGGCCGTCACCATCACCATCAAGGCGATGGAGAAGATCAAGTCCGAAGTTGGAATCTCCGCCGAGCGAATCCGCGACCTCGACCAGAAGGGTCAGCAGATCGGCCAGATTGTTTCCACGATCGAAGCCATCGCTGAGCAGACCAACCTTCTCGCCCTCAACGCCGCCATCGAAGCGGCCCGAGCCGGAGAGCATGGACGAGGCTTTGCCGTCGTCGCGACCGAAGTGCGAAAGCTGGCCGAAAAATCCGGTGAAGCCACTCGCGAGATCAGCGACCTTATCGAAAGCATCCGATCCAGTGTGGATGAGGCGGTCAAGACCATCCTCGCCACCCAAGAGCAGGTTCTGGACGGGACCAAGCAGAGCCAGTCCGCTGGTACCTCGCTGAAGTCGATTCTCGACTCCTCGACGAGTGTCGAAGAGCGAATCTCCGCCCTGCGCGAGGCATCGCTCAACGTCGAGTCGGCCATGACCGATGCCGACAAGGCCACGGCTCAAACCGTCGAACTGAAGGACTCGCTGATCAGCGAATCCAAGGTCGTCGGTGGCGCGATACAAGAGGTCGCCGCCGTCAGCCAAGACACTGCCGCCGCGTCGGAAGAGCTCAGTGCCACGTCCGACGAAGTTGCCCAGGTCGCCCAGCGTCTCGCCTCGCTGTCCGACTCCTTGCAAGGCTCGATTAGCATGTTCAAAACCTCGGCCCCGACTTTCGAAGTCGAAGCCGACGAACCAATCGCAGCATAAAGGAACACTCCTCTTGCCCGGCTCACCCGAGCCGGGCCTTTTTTTGTTTGGCAGGGACCTCATTTTCGATAAGCGGATGAA